>JAEXRD010000002.1 GCA_023438245.1 Pseudomonadota bacterium
GCCCCTCAGGCCGGACACGTCGCCCAACAGGCCGGACACGTCGCCCCTCAGGCCGGACACGTCGCCCCACAGGCCGGACACGTCGCCCCTCAGGCCGGACACCTTGCCCCACAGGCCGGACACGTCGCCCCACAGGCCGGACACGTCGCCCCACAGGCCGGACGGGGCACCAGCGATGCGGACACCATCAACGAAGTGGTACAGCCCCGTGGTATTCATGTTTTTCAGTGCTCTTTTCATTTTCTTTCGCTCCTTTGTTTCATTGCAGCCATTGATTCGGGCGCGGGCCGGGCTTCTGTCGTCCCATGGGTGCTGTCCCATCATCCTCTCCTCCCTTCGTTGTGTCCCACACTCGTTGCCGCCCCGGTGTCCGACCAGGGCGGTGGTGAGGTTGGGGCTAGGCAATGATGGTGATTCCGGGGACGTTCTCGGCCAGGTACTGCTTGATGTTCTGGCGGGCCTCGTTGCGCCACGCGCCGCCGTCGGCTTCCACCAGCATGCACTTCGGGCCTTCCTGCATGCGGAACACGAAGCGCGAGGCGGGCTGGTCAACCTCGATGAAGGTGCGGAAGGGCTTGAGGCTGACCGGGTTGGGCACCTTGACCGACTCGACGCGCGCGATGCCGGACTTGATCGTGACTTCCTGGCTCACGCCGTCGTCGGCAGTGTCCTTGACGGCGCTCTCGCGGATGTTGCCCACGACCTTGAGCACGGCGGCGCGATCCTCGGTGTCCTGGAAGCAGGCCTGGAGGAAGATGTTGAAGCGCTCGGAATCCACCCAGGAATTAAACTGCATCTGGAGCAGATCGGCCTTCACGTGCAGAAGGCAGTCCCGCTGGGCGAAGTCGCCATGCAGGGCGGACAGCAGCTTGACGTTGGCGTGGTCTTCGACGTGAACGATCAGCTTCGAAAGCTCCAGGGCGTCCACGTTGGCCTTGATGTAGTCCACGAGGCCGGTCAGGGTGGCCGCGTCCAGGGTTTCGGGCTCGGCGTCCTTCACGGGCTTCACGGGCTGGGTGGTGAACCTCTTCCCGCCGATCTCCAGAACCTCGGCATTCTGCTTGGACAGGATGAATTCGAAGAACTCCTTAAGCATTGGCGGCCTCCTTCTTCGGGAACGCGCTCACGTTGTGGGCGGACTCGGCCACGCCGGGAAGAGCGGCCTGCCCGGGGTTCTCGCCGCCGAACAGCTCAGCGGCCACGGTCTTGTTGCCGTCCTTGTCGATCAGGATGGAGGTCTCCAGCGGCGCGGCGGGAATGAGCTTGCTGCTGGCCTGCACGGTGATGTCGGCCATGTTGCGGTGCTCGTTGGGCTTCACCTTGATGAGCAGGCGCACCTCGCGCACCTTCTTGGCCTCGGTGTTCGGGTCAGCCACGTTGTTCAGCACGTTCTGAATCTCGTGGTGCAGGGACTCGATCACGCCGCCACCGCACAGGGTCTCCATCGTCAACGGGATGCTCATATCTTGCTCCTTTGGTTAAGGTTCGATCTCGGTTCGGCCCTCCCGCCGGGAGGTGCGACGGGCAGGCCTGGTTGGGGAGGGGGAGAGCTAGTAGTTGCGAGCGCGCTGTGCTGCCGGAGCCGGACCACCCGCGACAAACGCGTGTTCCGAGCCGGTCATGGACATTGCCGTGCAGAGCGTCTTGAGGTGTCGCAGGGCCATCCTCACGGCGTCCTCGTTGGCGGCGGTGAACTCCAGGCGGATATCCATGCTCTTGCGCAACGGAACGGCAGCGGGCGCGCCTTCCTGCATGGACATCATGTGTCCGGCGGGAGCGGCGATAGGGGCGGGCTGTGCCGGGGCCTTCACCATGTTCTCGCGGGCCATCTGGTCGGCTTTCAGCTCGAAGGCCTTGTGCATCTGCTGCTCAACCTCGGCCAGGGGCACGGCCAAGTCCTGAAGGCGCAGGAACTGGCTGGCGGGGATACTCACTCCGTAGGCGTTGCCCAGCTCGGAGCACTTCGACTCGATGAGCGCGGCGCGGTCCTGCCGGGCCTGCTCCATGAGTGCGGCGTCACGCTCGGCCTTGATGTGGTCGGCGATGATGGCCTTGATCGCCTCGGCGGTGGCTTTGGGCTTCTGGCTCTTGTTCAGCCAGGAATCCTGCACGGGGATTTGCAGGCCGGGGTAGCCCGCCTCTGCGGTCAGCGTCTCGATGGCAAAGAGCACTTCCTGCCGCTTCTGCTCCCTGGCCGCGTCCTCAAAGGCCTTCACCTGGTCACCCAGGAAGCGGTACACCTCGTCGAAGATGCCGCAGACCTCTTTGACTTGGCCCTCAAAGGACTTGATGGGCTCGGAGACGCGGCGCACGGTTTCTTTGCGGGCATCGTCAACCTGCTTCTTGAGCCGGTTGATCTCGGCCATTTCGTGCTTGGTCTGCGCGATCTCCTCCTCGGTGACGACGAGGCCGGTGTAGCGTTCCTTGATGGCCAGGGCGAAAGCCTTCAGGCGCTCATGGTCCCACTCAACGGCGGGGAGCGTGGTGGCGACGTTCAGGTCGGTGGTGCTGGAGTTCTCGGTCATGGCTACGCCGCCTCCCTGGTCAGCTCGGCGATGCGCTTGTCGAAGATGGCCTTGATGCCCTTCTTGTCGCTGTGTCCGTAGCGCGGGTCAGCCTTGACCGCGCTGAACTCGGCCTTGAGCTCGTCCATGTCCGCGACCTGGGCCAGGAAACCGGCCAGTCCTTCCAGGCTGATGGGCGGCTCGTTTCCGCCGGGCATTTCGTCCATGCCGTCCGGGGCGGAGAACATGCCTTCGATCACGTCGCCCTTGGGAAGTTCATCGCTGGTGCGCCCGTTGATTTCCTCCGGGATGTAGGGCATTCCGCCAAGCTCTTCGGGAAAGGCCAGACGGAACCCCTGGCTGATCGCGACCTTGCGAAGCATGAACAGGGGCATCTTGAGCCAGTTTGCCTTCTTCTCGTCGAACTCGTGGCGGTAAACCGTCCAGACGAAAGGCTTGCCCTGATCCTTGCGGTAGATGGTGATGGTGGCCTTCTCGCCCAAATCGTCCTTGCCAAGTTCGATGTTCCATCCGTCCAAAAGGCCAGTGCGCTCGGCGCGCTTGATGTACGTCTCGTAGCCGACGATTGTTGCTCCGGGGCCGGTCCCGTACTTCACGAAATGCACTTCGCGCTTGAACGGGTTTAGCCCGTAGGAGCGACAGATTTCCATAAACATATACAGTTCTTTGTCTGTTGCCGTGGGCGCGATGTGACGCTTGATGTCCGTCTCGTTCAGGTTGACCACCGGCATGGTGATTTGCGACCTCTGCGGCTGCATGACCGCGATCTGATTCTGTTCGTTCATGGTGTTCTCCTTCCTTGGGTTGTGGAAATTTGGCGGCTAGGCCGACTTCTGCTCACGCACAAACCTCTTCGCGGGCATGACGTTCATCTTGCCCACGTAGCCCTTCACCCACACCTCTGCGGTGCGCGTCTTGAGGTACGCGGCGCGCGCCGGGTCGTGCTGCTGGCGCTTGGCGGCTGCTGGGGCTGCGGCGCTCATGCTGCCTCCTTCTTCGTCTTGTAAGCGGCGTCCACGCGCTCATCCCATCCCGGCATCGGCTCGGCCAGGCTGCTGGCGGCGCTCCGCTCGAAGTACGGGCAGCTCTCCGCGCTCTGGTAGTCGCGCACGATGATCTCGGCGCGCGGGAAGCCCTCCAGAATCAGCGTCTCGCCGCCCTCGCCGCAGAGTCCGCGCGGCGCGTCCAGGTAGGTGAAGTGTTCGCAGTCAGCGCAGGTCATGTTAGCCTGTCCGGGGAGGATGCGCAGGGCCATGGCTACACCCCCGCCGCCGGGCTTACGAAGCACAGCCACGCCGTGCCCAGCAGCATGCAGGCCAGCAGAACCAGGCAGCCGACCATGTACCAATCCAGTTCGACGCGGCGGACGCGGTATGCGCCCCTGCGCTGTGTCATCGTGCGGATCGTGCCTTCCATGTTACAACTCCAGGGCTTTGACGTCAGTGCGGTATTCGCAGAACAGGTCCGATGCTGCCATATGGCGGATATGCTCCATCGCCTCGCGGACACCACCGGAAGCCCCGGACACGTCCAGGCGCGTCAGGTGGAACAGGAGCTGCGCAAACAGGTGGTCATCGGCCTTAGCCGCTGTGGAACCACAGTGGAGCGGCCAGCACGAGAAATCCAGGTCGGCCCCGCGCAGGTCGGCCCCGCGCAGGTTGGCCCCGCTCAGGTTGGCCCAACTCAGGTTGGCCCCGCGCAGGTCGGCCCCGCTCAGGTTGGCCCCGCGCAGGTCGGCCTCGCGCAGGTTGGCCTCGCGCAGGTTGGCCCCGCGCAGGTTGGCCTCGCGCAGGTCGGCCCAACTCAGGTTGGCCCCGCGCAGGTCGGCCCGTTCCCCGCCTTCTTCACCGGCAAGAAACTTCGCGTGACGCTGCAAAATCTGAATTTCGCTCTGTGTGAGACTCCGCATCTTCCACTCTCCTTCGTTGTTGTCGTATCGCAGTCATGGAAGAGGGCGCGGGCCGGGCGGCAACCGGCTGTTCTGTCCACCTCCATCTGGATTAGGACACGCCTTCGTCGTGGCGCGCTTTCCACGCCGCCGCGCCCTGCCAGCAACGCTGCAACCCTTAAGGATACGCTGCTGGCTCAATGACTACGATTCAATGAACTCTGCGCCTGCCGCTGCTGCCCTTCGTCGCTTGCTTTCCCGCTGCTCCCGGCGTCCAGTTCAGGACGGTGGCCCGGTTACGCTTGCGGCTTGCCTAGGGGCGGCGCTGCGTGGCGTGAGTCCATGTTTATCGAAATCGACAAACAGTGTCAAGGCTATCTTATCGAAAAAGACAAAAACTATACGCAACGATTCCCTCCAGAATTGGTAGCCTGACCTCTACCAACAGAATCAGCGATGGGTGCTGTTCGGGGGCGTATGGGGAGACGGAGTGGATGCCCGCAGAGGGGCAAAAGAAAAGCCCCGCCGGGTTAGGGCGGGGCCTTGTTGCGGAGTCTTGCGCTCCGCTATCTTACATGAATTTCGATCTTGCGCCCGAGGGCCCTGAACGCTTTATCCAGGGTGTCCATATGCGATGCATGGCGGACGTTAAGTAGCCTATCAACCTGCGGGCCGTGAGCCTGTATCCGTCTGGCCAGCTCAGCCTTGCGTATCCCGTCAACCAACATCGCATTGTGCAGGATAACCTTCAACGACATGGAGAGAGGAATCTGGATTCCGAACAGCCCTTCCACAGAGTAATTCATGGGAACTTCTTTGCGGGCAAAAATGCGCGCGGCGATGGCTTCTTCAACAGCGTCTTGAGCGCGGAGCAGCGCATCGCTTTCGTCCTCACCAAAGGTCGTAACCTCGGGGAGGTCCTGACAAGTCACCAAATACGTTCCGTTGTCATCCTTGGTTAATTCGATTGAGAATGCAAACATAGCCATACCTCCTAAATACCCTTCAACCCTAAATCCTTTTTAATCTTTTCAACGAGCTTGGTGCCAAGCTCTTGTCCATTTCCGTGCATCGGGAGCTGCGACGACAAGTCTCCGAGGATGATCGTTAGGTGCCCACTCCCTCCCTTGTGGTTCACGAACTCGCATCCTTGCTTTTTTAGCCATCGCTTGAACTCGCGTGCATCCATGAGCACAACATAAATGTTGCGCCAAAAAACGCAACATATTTGTTGTGAAGTCTAGACAATTGTTTTTTGGGGGGGAAATCCTACTCCCCCGCCTTCATGTTCGGCTCCAATTCCTGCCCGGTTCCGCCCACCGTCCACACCTCCAGCGGCAGGCCGTATGTCTCGCGGACCTTGAGCACCCGGCGCAGGTAGCGCTCGTCTCCAGGCTTTTCCATGATGAGCACAATGCCCGGAGCCTTGCCGCTCTGCGCGCCATAGTTCAGGGCCTGGCCGATGCTCTCTGCCCACTTTCGAGCAAAATCAAACTCAACCACGTGCGTGGCATTGGCGCAGTCAGCCCGGCTACCGTCAGGCATGACAACTTCCATCTGGCCGCGAGTTGAGCACCAGCGCTCCTGATACCAGCGTTCGGGGTGGGCGTGCGAGGGGGCCGCAAAGGCCTGGGCCGGGACGGCCAAAGACAGTAAGAGGAAAAGGAGGAGGCGGGGCATGAACTATGCTCACTATCTTCTTTGTAATAATGTCAAAGCTTGTTCAAGGCTTTCGTAGGATTCTGCGCATCTTTCTAGTTCTATTTTTCTATTTGACAAATCCGATCTGGCAGCATCTAAAGAAATTTCTATTTCTTCAACATTCTTTTTGTTTACTTCGTACGCATAATACCTAAGGAAAAAAATTGCTATGATTGCTCCATAAGATAACAAGTAAGACACAAACACACCCCAATAGAACGTAAAATTCCCGCCACGCACCTTACTCCATGCTTCCAGATTACTTTTCAATATGAAAATTACAGACGGAATAGACGCGAAAAACAAAACAACATCTGTTAGTATTAATATCCAGTTGGTATTCATATCATTTTCCTGTTAAATCAGTCCACCCCCATACACATTTCCCAATGATAGCCTCCCGTAACCCGCCGTCATACTCCGCCAGCGCCCGCGATTCTGGTTCAAACCCTCCGTCCACATTGTCGGAGGAAAAGGTGATGATGGTGTTGTGTCCGCGCCCGTTCAGGGTGACGCGCTTGACCTTTCCGCCGCCGCCTTCCTGGCCAGGCTCCCGGACCAGAAACAGCTCCCGGAAGCTCGACGGCTCAAACGCCTCGCGGTCCACAAGCACGATGTCCCCAGGGCTCAGCGTGGGCACCATGGAAAGCTGGTTCTTGCCGATCTCCACGGCAATGAGGTTGCTGCGGCGCTGCACCGATTTGTGGTGCCGGTAGACCATCACCCAGCTCTCAATTTCCTCTTTCGAGATCATGCCCGGACCGGCCCCGGCCTCGCCCACAAGCGGCACGGCCAAGTAGTCCTCGCTCGCCGGAGGTGGGACGGAGCCGTTGACGGAGACGGTCTTGGCCTCCGCGAACAGCACCTGGCGCGTCGTGTCTGGGGCTCCTTTCCCAGGGAAAACGATCCTTGCCCCCAGCTTTTCAAGCCAAAGCATCAACGTGTCAGAGCGCGGCGTGGCGCCGTTGATCGCTTTGTAGATCTTGGAAACTTCGGTGGCGTTGAGGCCAAGCTCTTTCCCGGCGCTGTTTGGGTTTTCAAACCGTCCGCCAATTATTTCGGCCTTGAGCCAATCGATTGTGTCTTGGAGCATTCCCATTCGTACCCCATGCCATACGTTCACGAGGTTGTCATTTTGCGAATAAGATAACCCGCCCTTGACTTGTTTTGTCGAATTCGATAAATACAGGCCCATGAACACACAAGGAATAGCCGAAACCGTCCAGCAGTGCCTTGATCGTACCGGGTTTTCGCAGCGGGAGCTTTCTCTGGCTTCTGGTGTCCCGGAGGTGACGCTCAGCCGCATTAGGAACGGCCACAGCGACGGGAGCGGAAAGACGCTGAAGAAGCTTTTGCCGTTCCTCCGCGATGACGTTCAATCCCCCACCCCCAGCCAGCCGCCTGAGGCGGCGTAGCTCTGTGCCAATGAGCGCGGCGAATGAGCCAGAAGATTTTGCGCGGCTATCGGTGGACTTGCCGAAGTCGCTCAATGACCGCCTTGTGAAAACGTGCGGGGCAATCGGCTCTGACCGTTCCGAGTTCACTCGCGCCGCCATTGAGCTTTTCCTCCAGGTTTCCACGAATCCGCTCCTATCCATAGCCCTACTCAAGGTGCAGACGAAACAACACCACATCCGCGCCACACCCGGCGCACAGGACGGTGTAGAGAATGTCTAGCCCATACTCCGTAGAGCCGTACCGTACCCCTTCTGGCCGCATCGCCTACGAGCGCATGTGCCGCGACCTGGGCACAAAGCTGTGCCTGCGCGAGCGCGAGCTTGCGACCATTCCTAAGCCCGTGCGGGTGGTCTGCCGCATCGTCTGCCGCCTGCTCCGGGGGAAGGGGAACTAGGGCATGGCCGAAGGCTTCATTTTTCTGCACCGACAGCTTTCGACGCACGATCTTTGGTTGTGCGAAAAATTTACGCGAGGTCAAGCCTGGGTTGACCTTCTGATGCTGGCCAACCATAAGCCCGGCGTGATTCGTGTCCGAGGGCTTCGAATCGACATTTTGCGTGGACAGGTTGGATATTCCGAGGTCGCTCTTTCCACCCGTTGGCGGTGGTCCAGGGACAAAGTTCGCCGCTTCATGCACGAGCTTGTTCACGACAAAATGATAGCGGTTGGACGAGACAACAAAACTAGCGTCATAACTATTTTGAATTATGACCAATATCAGATTTTATCCGAATCAAACGATACAGCAGATAAGACAGCAAGTAATACAGCAGACCGACAGCAGACCGACACGAACAAGAATGAAAAGAATGAAAAGAAAAAGACTTTGGAGTCTCCTGACGGAGACTCGTCGGGTTCCGCTCACGCGGCACCCTCTGTGCGCCCCCAAAAGCGCCCCCCGTGTCCGTACTCGGAGATCCTTGCGCTCTACCACGAGATGCTGCCCCAACTGCCCACCGTGCAGTCGTTCGACGACAGCGCCAAGAAGACCATGCGCGCCAGGTGGAACGAAGCCCCCGAGCGCCAGGATCTAAAATTCTGGAGGCGGGTGTTTGTCACCGTGGCAGCCTCGGACTTCCTCATGGGCCGCGTGAAGGATTGGCAGTGTCCCGGCCTGCTCTGGATCATCGGCCCCAAGAACTTCGCCAAGATCGTGAACGGGCACTACTCCAACCACGGCCCGCGCACAGGATCAAGTCTCACCGACAGCAATCTGCGCATCGCCCAGGAGTGGGCAGCCGAAGGAGGCACACCGCAATGACCGACGCCGACAGGCAGGAATTCGCCATGCTCATGACCGGCATCGCCGAGAACTTTGGGGCGCAGCTCTCCAAGCCGGGCATGGTGCTTCGCTTCGACGCCCTGCGCGGGTTCAGCATTGAACAGGTCCGCGCCGCCTGTAACTCCGTCATCCGCACCCGCAAGTACCGCCAGATGCCCACCACCGCCGAGTTTCTTGAACACCTCGAAGGCGGGAACGTGGAAGACCTGGCCATGATGGAGGCCGCCAAGGTGCTGCAGGCCATCAAGGGCGTCGGCGGATACCGCAGCGTGGCCTTCGACAACGCCACGACCCAGGCCGTGATCGAATACGGCTTCGGTGGCTGGGTCAAAATGTGCGCCGACCTGGACGCCGACAAGGAACATTGGTTCCTGAAGGACTTCGCCAAGACCTACGGCGCCTATTCGCGCCAGGGCGTGAGCCTGACGGGCCACTTGGCCGGGCGCAGCGAGATCGCAAACGGAGCGGGCATCTACGCCGACAAGGTGCGCCTGGAGCTTATCGGCGACCACGTCAAGGCCCTGGCCATCGCCCAGGCCGAGGACGCACCAACTCCGCGCCTTGGTGCTGTGAGCGCAAGAGAGGCGCTGGGCTGTGTCATGAGGCGCATCACAGCGGGCGTGGCCGACGAGCACGACACCGCCGCCTAACCCCACAAAGGCCAACAGAAGGAGGACAAGATGGCTGAAGACAAGAGGCTTGAGCAGCCGCTGAGCGCGGCGGAGATTGAGGAACTGCGGGAACTGGAGGCGAAGGCGACTGGCGGGCGCTGGGAGTTTGAGGCGCACGGCCCAGATGGGCACATGGCGCTCTACTCTGAGCGCGACCATCGGTTCCACGGCCTGCGCCTGTTCAACGTCTATGATGGTGACACGAAGTGCGCTGACAACATTGCCCTCGTTGCCGCCATGCGCAACGCCCTTCCCCGCATCCTCGCCATGCTCCAGCCGCCCGCCGACGCGGCGGTGCGGGAGGCGGTGGAGAAGCTGGAGATGGTGCGCGCAGTCGCGGAAGATGTAAACGTGTGGCTCAAGGCTACTGGCCGCGAAGGCACGGCCCACCAGCGTGAACTGGACGCCGCCCTGGCCGAGTGCGGGGAGGGCGCATGAGCCTCCCCCGCCATGCCATCAACCGCCTCGCCGCACTGCACCTCGTGCTCGGACTCATGGACGCCAGCGAGGCCCCGATCACCGACAGCGGATTCACCGCCGAGGAGCGCGACAAGTCCGCGCAGGTCTGCCGCCGCATCCGCGCCTGTGTCGCGCGCGCCCAGGCCATGGAGCCGAGCGACCCCGACAACCCACGCCTAGTCAACACGGTCATTCGCGGCAACGAAGTGATCTGGAAGTCCTGGGACATGGAGGTCGACGCCCGCGAGGCCGTGAGCATGGCCCTGGCCCGCGTGAGCAAAGAGGCCGAGGCCATCCCGCGCGCTCCCAAGTGGCTCGACAAGCGCCTGGAGTGGGCCGAGCTGGAGAGCCTGCTGCAAATGCTGCTCGAATGCCTGGACCCGGAGCTTGAGGCCGTGACGCAGATCGAAAAGGGCGACAAGGTGGCCGCGCTCATGGTGGCGGAGAGTGGCATGGACATATGCCCGCTGTACTGACCCCGCCCGACTTCTGCCGCGTCCACTGCGCCGCCTGGGATGAGCGCAGGGAGGCCAGAATCAAGGGCACGGGGTGCGGGCACAAGATTTTCAACACGGGCTGCATGTGGACCGATGAGCAGCGCCAGCAGGCGCAGAGGAGCAAGAGGGGATGAGCGAGCACGCCGAGCAAGTCAGCCTGTTCAAATGGGCCGCGCTGATGCGCAAGAAGTACCCGGAGCTGGCCCTGATGTACGCCGTGCCCAATGGCGGTCATCGCCATGTCAACGTGGCGCGAAAGCTCTCCGCAGAGGGCGTGAAGGCCGGTGTTCCTGACATCCACCTTCCCGTGGCCGCTGGGCGGTTCATTGGCCTGTGGATCGAAATGAAGTTCGGCACGAACAGGCCCAGCGAGCACCAGGCGCGCTACATGGAGGCCCTGCGCAAGGCCGGGCATCGCACGGTGGTCTGCTACTCCTGGGCCAGCGCGGTGGCGGCCATCGAGGAGTACCTGTCCATGCCCAGGCAGGTGGCGGCATGAGCAGCCACGAATCCATTGCGGGCAAGGTAACGTGGTTCCCGCTGTACGTGCGTTGCGCGCGGTGCGGCGTGAACGTCTACCAGGCCGATACGCGACAAGATTACAGCGAAATAGACCGCGAGCGTGCCGAACGCGGCCACAAGTGTTTTGTCCCGCACCCCATGCACGAAGGCCAGCTTGTCGGACAGGACGAAGGCCGCAAGGACGACTCCGGAAAGCTCCGGCTCGACCTCATCCCGCCGGAGGCCATTGATGCGCTTGCCGAGGTGCTGACGCCCGGCGCCACACGCTACGGCGCGCGCAACTGGGAGAAGGGCATCACCTGGGGCCGCTGCTTCGCCGCCATGATGCGCCATGCCTGGGCATGGTGGCGCGGCGAGGACAAGGACCCAGACAGCGGCCTTTCTCACATGGCGCACGTGCTGTGCAACGCAGCGTTCCTCGTCACCTTCGAGCGGCGCAGGCTTGGCCAGGACGATCGCCACAAGCCCAAGGAGGACTGATGCCCGAACACCGCATCCCCTGCCCGGCCTGCGAAACGGGGTCCATCCGCGTGCGCAAATCCGGCGCGCTGGTCATGGAGGCGCGCACGGGCCTGCTCTCCCGCGAATGCCTTGTCGAGTGCCGCGACTGCAAGCGCAAGGGCAAGGCCCTGCTGACAATCGACATCGCCATGTACCTGGACGGGGACGGTCTATGTATAGACCCTGCCCCATTCCCCGCGGACACAGCGGCCTAGTATCCTCTCGCCCAGAACGGAGCTGTGGCCGAGCCTGTGTCACGGTGGGCGTTGCGGGTGATCTCCTTCCCGCCTGCGGCGCACCACACGGCGGCCCGGCCAGCCCGCCAACCTGGGAGAGAGCATGGGCAGAACGCCGCACCTCACGCTGACCCGCGACAGGCGCTCCGAGTGGGCGACCCTTGGCCGTCTGTCCATCGACGGCGAGCCCGTCTGCCACACCCTTGAGCGCCCCTGGCTCGACAACAAGCGCCGCGTGTCCTGCATCCCTGTGGGCGAGTATACCGGGGCCGTCCAGCACAGCCCGCGCTTCAAGGCGTGGTTGCCGGAACTGCTGGACGTGCCGGGCCGTGACCAAATCCTGATCCATGCCGGGAACACCGCCGACGACACCGAGGGCTGCATCCTCGTCGGGCTTGAGCGCCACGACCACGAAGATCGCATCATGCAGAGCCGCGCAGCCCTCGCGCTGGTGTCGAATGCGCTGAACGGGTGCGACGGGTTCACCCTGACCGTCGAGGAGGTGTAGCCATGTGGGGCTGGATTTTCACTGGGGTGGCCGTGGCCGTCGTTGTCGGCGTGTTCGTGCGCGGGGTGTGGAAGCTGGTTTACAACAACCTGCCGAAGGTCGGTGGCTAGCATGGGACTGCTCGACGTCATCGTGTCGCCGGTCTCCGGTCTGCTCGACTCCATCCTGAAGCGCATCTGGCCCAACAAGGAGCTTGCACAGCAGAACACGCACGCCGAGGCCATGGGGCAGCAGGCCACGAACACTGCAGAAGCCCAGACCTCCGGCAGCGGTGGCTTGATCGGGCTGCTCAAGTCCTGGCGCGGGTTCATCGGCTGGGCCAGCGGGTTTGCCATCGTCTGGCAGCTCGTCGTGCGGCCCCTGCTGATCGGATTTTTCCCCGGCCACACGTTCCCCGGCTACAGCGCCGAGGAAATGGCCCTGCTGGGCCGCGTGCTGCTCGGAATGCTTGGACTTGGGGGCTAGGGGCCGATGCTAGACACCACGCAGCTCCTGCTCTCCGTGATCGGCATCCTCGTCACCGGCATGTGGTGGAGCGTGCGCGCGGCCATCACCAGGCTCATCACCAAGCTGGACGCCATCGAGTCCCGGCAGTCGCAGATGGACAAGGACTGCGTCACTTGGGGCGACCTGGAGGGCGTGAGGCTCGATGTCAAAGACCATGACCGCCGCCTGACCGTCATCGAAACCACCTGCAAGCAGGAGCACGGGAGCAAGTAATGGCCAGACCCAAAAAGACGCCGCCGCATCCGGACGAGGTTGGAGGCGTGGAAGACATGGGCAATCGAGGCGCTTTTGCCGTGCGCGACGCTGACATTCGCCGTGGCATCGGCATCCTGGCTCGCTACCTGACTGAGCGCGACCAGATCAAGCCCCACGGCCCGGACAGCGCCATTTACCGGCTGGCCGAGGAGTTCAAAGACCATGCCCAAGAGAGCGACTAGCGGCAGTTTCAAGAAAGGGCAAAGCGGAAACCCCGCCGGAAGGCCCAAGGGCACGCCGAACAAGATCACCATGGACATTCGGCAGCGCGTTTTGGACGTCATGGCGCGCCTGGAAGAGCAGAAGAAGGGGCTTCAGGACATCGCCGAGAAAGACCCGAAGTGGTTCTACGAAACTTTCGTCAAGGCCCTGTTGCCAAAGAACGTTGAGCTAGACGCGCCAAACGAGATCGTCATTCGCACCATTGTGAGCCGCGACCCAGGAGCCTAGCGTGACAGAGATCCAGCACCCGTACATACCGCACGAATTCCAGGGCCAGGTGCATGAGCGCCTTGCGCGGTTTTCTGTGCTGGTGTGCCACAGGCGCTGGGGGAAAACTGTTCTGGCCGTCAATGCGCTTATCCTGGCCGCTTTGCGCTGCTCCCGGAAAGCGCCCCGCTACGCCTACATTGCCCCGCTGTTCAAGCAGGCCAAAGCCGTAGCCTGGGACTACCTGCGCTACTACGCCGGGTGCATTCCTGGAGCCAAGTTTAACGAGAGCGAGCTGCGCTGCGATCTGCCCAACGGGGCGCGCATCAGCCTGTACGGTGCCGACAACCCGGATGCCCTGCGCGGAATTTACCTGGACGGCGTTGTGCTGGACGAGGTTGCGCAGATGTCCATGCGCGTGTGGACGGAGATCATCCGCCCCGCCCTGGCCGACCGCAAAGGTTGGGCGCTGTTCATCGGCACCCCCAAGGGGCGCGACGAATTTTGCGACCTCTACGAAAACGCGCTGAATGATCCGTCTTGGTACGCCGCCATGTTTCGGGCCAGCGAAACTGGCCTGCTCGACGCCGAAGAGCTTTTGGCCATGCGCCGCGAAATGCACCCGGACGAATACGAGCAGGAGTTGGAATGCTCGTTCACCGCAGCCATCAAGGGCGCGTACTACGGCCAATTGCTTGACCAGGCCGAACGTGACGGGCGCATCTGTTCCGTGCCCTACGAGCCCATCCTGCCCGTCTACACGGCGTGGGATTTGGGCGTCAGCGACTCGACCTCGATCTGGTTTTTCCAGGCTGAGCGCGGCGGTGCGTTGCGCGTGATCGACTACTACGAGGCCAGCGGAGAAGGGCTGCCGCACTATGCCGGGATTCTTGAGGCCAAGGACTACAACTACGGCGGGCACATCGGCCCGCACGACCTGGCTGTGCGCGAGCTTGGCAGCGGGAAAAGCCGTATCGAGATTGCTCGGAGCCTGGGAATCCGCTTTGAAGTCGCCCCGAGCATTCCCGTTCAGGACGGCATCAACGCCGTGCGCACCATGCTCCCGAAGTGCTGGTTTGATCGCGCCAAGTGCCACGAAGGCATTGAGTCCTTGCGCCACTACCGGCGCGAGTTCAACGACAAGATGGGCGACTTCAAAGACAAGCCTCTGCACGATTGGACAAGCCACGCCGCCGATGCTTTTCGGTATCTCGCCGTGGGCTTCAGGCCTCGCGTCGAGGCGCAGCAGCGCCCTTCCCGCGCCTCGTGCAACTACAGCCTTTCCAGGAGGGCAGCATAATGACCAGCATAATTTCCTCTCCTCCGAAATCGAAAGAGCCGGACTACATCGCCCAGGCCGCAGCGCAGCAGGCTGCGCGCGAAGCCGAGCAGGCCCGGCAGCTGGCCGCTGACCGTGCCGAAGCGCAGGCCAAGGCAGACAGCGCCAGAGACGCTGAAGCCGCTCGCCTGAAGCGCCTGAAGGGCCAGCAGGCGGCCCAGGCCGTGCCAGGAACCGGACAGCTTGCCGCCACCACCGAACAGTCCACTCTCAAGCAGAAGCTGGGGTAGCGCATGGAAATGGCCGACAAGCTGCTGCTGCGCCTCAAGGGCATGGAAAGCCAGCGCGCGCCCTACGACAGCACGCGCAAGGAGCTGGCCGAACTGTACCTGCCCCACAAGAAGGCCCAGGACAGCAAGACGCCCGGCGAGGAAGGAACGGAGCGCATTTGGGATAGCACCCCGGCGCACGCGCTCCAGACCTTGGCGGCGCGCATCTACACGCTGGAAATGAACCCTGCCGACGAATGGCTGGGCATCGGCTTCCGCGACATGCGCGACGGGCTCATTGAAAGCGACGAATTCAAACAGTGGGCTTCCAAGGCGTCCACCACCGTGCTGGACATCCTGGCGAATGAGGAAGTCAACGCCTACACGGCGCATCACCAGTGCACCACGGACAAGGTGCTTTTCGGGGCCTACGCGAAGTTCATCGAGGAAGACGACGGCACGATCTTGCGCGAAAAGGCCCTGCCGCTGGAAGAGGTCTATGTCAGCGAGGCCGCAAACGGCATCGTGGACACCGTGTACCGCAAGTACAGCATGACGGCGCGCCAGGTTGTGCAGCAGTGGGGAATCAAACGGGTTAGCGAGCGCGTGCGCAAGCTTCTGGAAGAGGACAAGCCGGAAGAGCCTGTGCAGATGCTGCACGCCATCTATCCGCGCGGCGACATCGGCCCGGACAGGATTGGCAACAAGGCTTTCCCCATCGCCAGCGTGTACATGGAAGTGCAGGACAAGCACGTGCTGGAGGAGAGCGGCTACCACGAAATGCCGATCTCTTTCCCGCGCTGGGAGACGGGCTCCGGAGAATCGTACGGGCGAGGCCCGGCCATCACCGCCCTTGCGGACACCCGCGTGCTGTACGCGCAGATTCGTTCCGCCATGATCGTGGCCGAGAAGATGGCCGCGCCCGTGCTGCTCATGAGCGACGACGACGCGCTGCACAACCCAAAGCCGAACATCGGTCCGAACGGCATTCTGTACTACCGCAATCCCGAGGACAAGCCGCAGTACCTTGCGGCCCCTGGCGACCTTTCGGCCATCGGCACGATGATTGAGCGCACCACCGCGAATATCCGCCAAATCTATCTGTCCAACGAACTGGACGACGAAAACCGGCCCGTGCGCACCGCCACCGAGGCGCAGATCAAGCAGGCCGACCGTCTCCAGCAGCTGAGCGCCGTTGTCGGGCGTGGCCAAAGCGAAGGCCTGACCGTCGAAGTGCGCCGCCGCTTGGGCATCCTCATGCGCAAGGGCATCATTGATCCGCTGCCCGAGGGCTACACCATGCGGCATCTGCGGTTCTTCTACCGCAACCCGGTGACGCAGACGCAGAAAATGGCCCGCGCTCAGGAACTTCAGGTGTTCATGGAAATCATAGGCATGTTCACGCCGGAAGGCCAAGACCCGTTTGGCGTCATGGATTGGCTGGACACCGACAAGATTCCCGAGCTGGCCCGCGAGGTGTCGGGCCTTGACACGAAGTACCTGCGCAGCAAGCAAAAGGTCGAAGAAATTAGAGGACAGCGCGCCCAGGCCCAGCGGCAGGCGCAGGCTATCGCCACTGCTGGTCAGGTTGCGGACGTGGCGGCAACCGCCAGCAAGGCCGACATGAGTAAGCCCAACGGGCTTACGGCCCTGGTCGGGGGTGCGAAATGAGCGATCCCGTGACCATGCACAAGCAGTACCTCGCCGCATTTGACGGCCCGGCGGGCGAGGCAGTGCTTGAGGACATCCTGCGCTACGGAGGCCTGATGTCTTCCACGTTCAGCACCGACCCGCTGCGCGCCGCCTACAACGCAGGCAAGCGCGACCTTGCGCTGTACATCCACAGTCGTCTTCAGGAGCCGAAGGAGAGAAGCAAATGACCGAGGAAGGAAGCCTTTTGACCACCGGTGGCGTTGCCCAGGAGCAGGGCGGCGAGGTGAAGCAGGAACAGCAGGCCACGCAGCCCGGGCAGGAGCAGGCACAGGGCGCACCCGTCGTCAAGTGGACTGACGCACTGCCTGACGACCTGAAGGGCGCGGAGGTGCTGGGCAAGTACGCTGACCAGAACGCCGCGCTCAAGGCCCTGGTGGAAGCGCAGAAGGTCATCGGCAAGCCCAAGGAAGGCTTGATCCCCCCTGGCGAGGACGCCAAGCCAGAAGAGATCGAAGCGTTCCAGGCCAAGTTGCGCGAGCTGCGCGGCGTGCCTGACAGCCCGGACAAGTACGAAGTGGCCGCGCCCGAGGACGCTCCGGAAGGCTACGCGCTCGATGCGAATCTTGTGGGCGCGTTCCAGAAACTGGCCCACGAGGCGGGCATTGCTCCGCCCGAGTTCAAGCGCCTGGCCGACGGCTACATGCAGATGGAGATCGCGGCCATCAACAAGGTGCGCCAGGACACCGCCGCCGCCGCCAAGAAAGCCGAGGCCGATCTTGTGAAGCAGTGGCAGGCCGACGGGCTTGCGCCCAAGGAAGGCTTTTCCCAGGCGCTCAAGGCCGCCGAGGCGCTTGGGCTGGTGGGCAAGGACAAGGACTTGCTGGGCAGCCTGGGCAACAACACCGCTCTCATTGCGCAGCTTCAGAAAGTCTGGCCGGTGCTGTCCGAGGCCGGGCTCAAGGGCGGCGGCGTGGCGCAGGACGCTCCGCAGTACACGCCCAAGGAGGCGCTGGAGCGTGGCCGAGCCATGATGCGCGACCCGCGCTACGCGGACCCGGCCCGGCGCGACCCGGTCTATGTCCGGGAGGTTGAAGCGCACTTTGTAAAGTACGGTGACGCTATCGCTGGCTCCATGCGACCCCGTTAGACTGGCCCCGAGCGGCGAGCGCGGCCCCCTGGTGGACACCCGAGGCAACCCGCAGAGGACACCCGGAATAGCGGCATAGAGAATAAGAACCATTAACAAGCCCAAGGAGGGCAACACCATGTCCACCAGCATTCCTAACAGTTTTATCGCCAAATACATTGCCGATGTGCACGAGGCCTACCAGCAGCGCGGCAGCAAGCTGCGCAACACCGTGCGCCTCAAGACCGGCATCACCGGGGCAACTGCCGTGTTCCAGAAGGGTGGCAAGGGCGCTGCTGGCAAGAAGACCCGCCACGGAAACGTGCCCTTGATGAACGCCGACCACTCCACCGTCACCGCGACCCTGGAAGACTGGTACGGCGCGGACTACGTGGACAAGCTCGACGAGCTGAAGACCAACACCGACGAGCGCCTGGTGGTGGCCAGCGCCGGGGCCTACGCCCTGGGCCGCAAGATCGACGAGCTGATCATCACCGTTCTGGACTCCGGCGCGGGGACAACCGACAGCACCGCCACCGCTGGCCTGACCAAGGCCCGCATCATGAGCGCTTTCGAGGCCCTGAACAACGCCGAGGTTCCCGACGACGGGAACCGCTTCGCCGTCGTCGGCGCGCATCAGTGGAACGAACTGCTCAACATCAGCGAGTTCAAGAGTTCCGACTTTGCTGGGGACATGTATCCCTGGCTCAAGGGAACCGAAAGCCGCACCTGGCTGGGTATCACGTGGATGTTCCACTCCGGCCTGCCCCTGGCCAGCGGCGTGCGCAAGTGCTTCCTGTACCACCGCAGCGCCGTGGGCCTGGCCGAGGGCCAGGCCCGGAATGTCTACACCGATTGGGTTCCCGAAAAGGCCGCCCACCTGGTGGACCACATGATCTCAGCCGGGGCCGTGGCCATCGACGGCAACGGCATCGTCGAGATCCAGTGCGACGACGACGAGGCCATTTCCTAGACCAGCCCTTTCGGCCCTGAACGTGTAAGGGGCGGCGGCATCGAACCCGACGCCCAAAGGAGACAAGACCTATGGCCTACAGCACCAGCACCATGCGCCTGCTTGGCGGCGTCCCCGGTCAGCAGCTGTTCCTCTACCGCACCGCCGACGCGGAAACCGTGGTGGATGACAGCGGCTACTTTGACGACGCCTACGACCACTACAACCTGTCCACGGGCGACATCATCATCGCCGTGTACGCCTTCGGCGGCACGCAGCATGTGCGCATGTACGTGGCGACCAACACCAGCGGCACCATCACGGTGACGGACCAGGATGGCATCTAGCCGCGTAACGCACAACCTCCCGCTGGGGTGGAGAGAGTCCTTCGGGGCTCTCCCGCCCCTTGCGGGCAAATTTTCCGGCCCGGCCATCGTGCTGGGCCGTGGCGGCGATTGGGTCACGGAGTTGGACATCGCCATGGCCGTGACGGAGTACGCCGCCCCCGTGTTCGCCGTGAACCACCAGGAGGGCCACTACTTTGGCCTGTGCGTCGAGCACGTTGTCAGCGTCCACGCGGCCAAATTTCCGGCCAAAGAGGCGCGCAGGGCGGACACGCTCTACCACTGCCCCAAGCCGCCGCACGTGGCCCCCAGGGCGGACGTGTTCTGGCCCCTGCCCGGCATCGGCGGAAGCGGTAGCAGCGCCTTGCTGGCCGTGGTCGTCGCCCTGAACATGGGCCACGCGCCCGTGTGCGTGGCGGGCGTGCACCTGGAAGAGCGCACAGAGACTGTGGACGGGCAGAAGCGCCGAATGATCCACGACTACGGGCTGTACCAGCAGGGCTGGGTCTCGCTGTGCGAGCAGCTTGTGGGCCGCGTTTTTTCCGTCTCACCGCAGGGTACGTTCCTGCGCGAACTTCTCGGGGGTCATCAATGGCTAGCAGCGTGATCGAAATTTGCAACAACGCTTTGTCGGAACTGAAAGCCGACACCATCATGGCGCTGACCGAGGACAGCGACAACGCGCGGCGCTGCAACCAGCGCTGGCCCGCAGTGCGCGACTCCGTGCTTGCTTCGCACCCCTGGAATTGCGCCATGACGCAGGCCGAGCTTGCCGCCAGCGCCACCGCGCCTGTGTGGAAGTGGGATTACGCCTATCCGCTCCCGGCGGACTGCCTGCGCGTGTTTGAGGTGGTGGACAGCAGCGAGAACCCCATCGCCTCGTGGGAAGTACAGGGGCGTCAAATCCTGTGCGATGAGGCTGGGCCTATCTTCATCAGCTACGCGCACAAGCTGCTGGACCCGACCAAGTACGACGCGCTGCTTGATGAGGCGCTGACCTACGCCCTGGCCGCCCGTCTGGCCTACCCCATCACCGCCAGCACCACGCAGCAGCAGGCCATGTGGACGCTGTTTGAGAACATCCTTAAGCAGGCGCGCGGCGTGGACGCCAGGCAAGGCACTGCGGACCCCGTGACCGACTCGACCTGGCTGCACGCCAAGCTCGGGACCAGGAGCCTTGGATGAGCACCGGCACTCCGGCCCTTGTCAGCTTCACCAGCGGTGAGCTTTCTCCTAAGCTCAACGGGCGCATTGACATCAAATACTACGCCCAGGGCTGCAAGGGGCTGACGAACTTCCTGAACATGCCGCACGGTGGCGTGGTTCGGCGCTCCGGTTTCCGTTTTGTGCGCGAGGCTGGCTGCCAGACGTGCGCTTCGCTGCTGGTTCCTTTCGAGTACAACACTGAGCAGGCGTACATCCTGGAGTTTTTTGAAGGCGCAGACGGCCACGGCAAGATGCGCGTGTTCAAGGACCAGGGCATAGTGCTGGACGGCGGCGTGCCGTACGAGCTGGCGATTCCGTTCGAGCCGGAAGATTTTGCCAGCCTGCGTTGGGTGCAGAACAACAACACGCTCTACTTTGCGCACCCCAACTACGCGCCGCGCACGCTCACCCGAAGCGGACACACCGCCTGGACGTTTGCCACTCCAACGCTGCTGGGGCAGCCCGAGGAATGGACCGCCGCCAACTACCCGTCGCTAGTCTGCTTCTTCGAGTCCAGGCTGTGCTACGCCGCCACCCCGCAGCAGCCCAACACTCTCTGGTTCAGCCAGACCAACAACTACACGGACTTTCGCTTGAACACGCGCGAAGTGCCTCTTGAGGATTGGGCAACCTGCACCATCGCGGACGGCAACAGCGACACCCAAAAAGACGGCAAGGCCAACGACACCTTCCTTCTACCCAAGGGCAAGATATTCAGCAGCAACGACGTTGATCTTGTGGCCGTGAAGGGCACGACGCCAAGCGGCGACACGCGCTATTTCCGGTACATTGGCAGCAAGCGCTTCGATGCCGCCAGCGCTGACAAGACTATCACCTTCAAGGACTCCGGTTGGACCGGCGACCAGATCGAAAGCATCTACAACAGCTCCGGCGTGCTACAGTCCACCTATTGGGAAGCCTTCGAGATCGGCGACAGGCGCGCAAACGACCAGGGCGACCCGCGCGCAGACGACGCCATAGAGGTGACGCTTGCCGCAGCGCAGCCCCAGGCCATCGGTTGGGTGCTCCCGAAGGACCGGCTTTGGATTGGGACCGCCTCCGCGACGTGGACGCTCGGGGCCTCCAGCGCCACGGAGGGGATGTCTCCGGACAACGTGAAGGCCAGCCAGCACAGCAACTGCGGCAGCGCAGTCATGGACCCGGTGGGAATCAACTCTTCAACACTGTTTGTGCAGCGCGGCCAAAAGCGCCTGCGGGAAATGGCATACGATTTCAACACGGACAGCTACGTGACGCCCGACAAGACCATCCTTTCCGACCACATCCTGGAGAGCGGTGCGAAGCGCGTTGTCTACGTGCAAGACCCGGACAGCGTGATCTACGTGCTGCGCGTGGACGGAGAGGTCGTGAGCATGACCTACATGCCCGAGCAGGACGTACAGGGCTGGTCCCACATTGAGACAGCGGGCACGTTTGAGTCCATAGCCAGTATCTTTGGCAGCACGGACGACAGGACGGAGCTTTGGGCGCAGACCGTGCGCACCGTAGACGGGCAGACCAAGCGCTTCATTGAGTTCATGGAAGGGCCGCACGAAGGTGACACCACGGCAGACGCTTTTTTCGTGGACTGCGGCGTGAGCTACAGCGGCGCGGCGACGGACATCGTGGACGGAGCTGACCACCTGGCCGGGGAAACTGTCGCGGTGTTGGTGGACGGGGCCGTGCACCCTGACGTTGTGGTGGCCCATGACGGCACAATCACCTTGCAGCGCGAGGGAACGCAGATCCATGCCGGGCTGGGCTACACCTCCAGGATGGAGACTATGCCCCTGGAGTTTGGCAGCGACAGGGGGACCAGCCAGGGTAAGCGCAAGATGCTCTCCGAAATGACCGTGCGTTTTCTGCGCACCGTAGGCGGCAAGGTGGGCCTGGACGACAGCCGTTTGGAGATCATTCCGTTCCGCAGCACAAGCGACCCGATGGACGCTCCGCCGCCCTTGTTCACCGGGGACAAGACTGTGCGCGTGCCCAAGGGCTGGACGCGCGAGGCTTCTATTGCGGTGGTGCAGGATCAGCCTTTGCCCATGACCGTGCTGATGCTGGTTCCGACGGTGACCGCCAATGAGTAGCCGCGAGGAGCGCCGCATCCTGGGCCAGTGGGGCAAGTACACGGTGCGCCGGTTCCGGCCTTGGCACATGGCCGCCATTCAGCAGCGCCAGTATGACGTAAAGGTTGACGGCCAGCCCACCGCGAAAGTGCTGGGCTTCACCATCCTGAAGGGACAGGACGTCGTTGCCTGCGTCGGTGTGCGCGATCTTTGGAAAGGCGTCGGGGAAGGCTGGGTGCTGACGAGCCCGCTGGTGCACGAATGCCCCAAGCTGTTCACGGCACTGACGCTGCGTGGGCTGCGCTGGCTGGAGCGCAACAGGGGCTATCACCGCATTGGAGCGCGGGTCATCACCAGCTTTGTGGAGGCGCAGCGCTGGGCCGAGGCGCTTGGGTTTGAGTTCGAGGGGCCGGAGTTCGCCGTGGGTCCGGGCAAAGAAGATTTCTACAGGTACGGGAGGGTGTGCCGATGAGCGGTGGTGAACTTCTTGTAGGCGCGGCCCCGGAGATCATTGGGTTCTCCACGGTAAACATGGCCCCCATCATGTCCGCCGGTACGGCTGGCCTGTTTGGATCTGGCGGGGCGCTCACCGCAGGCGGTCTGATGACCGCCGGGAGCATCCTGTCTTCCGGGGCGCAGATCGCCAGCGGATTTGCTCAGGGAGGTGCAGCCGATGCCAACGCCTCCGCCGCCACTGCCGCAGCCCTGGCCGAAGAGGACGCTGCCGCGCGCAACGCCTTCGCCCTGGAGCGCAAAAACCGCATTGAGGCCGAGCAGATCAAAGACCAGCAGCAGCGCAACAAGGCCAAGCGCGCCGTTGCCTGGGGCAAGTCCGGTGTCACCATGGCCGGAAGCCCCATCGAGGTGGAGGCCGGAGCCGCCTATCTGGACGAACTGGCCCTGACGCAGACCCTCCAGGGCAACAAGATGGAGGTGGACAGCGTGTACTACACGGCGGCCCAGCGCGCGGCCAAGCTGCGTCAGCAGTCCGCGCTCGACAGCTACATGGGCGGCACCTACCGCACTGGCGGTGTGCTGGCCGGGGCTGGAACCCTTCTGACTCAGGGGGCCAAGCGCTATGGCGGATAGCATGCAGTACCAGCCCATGCGGCTTGGGCAGTCAGCGCCCCAGGTTTCCGGGCCCGGGCTCATGCCCAGGCTTGACCCGCGAGAGGCCGGAGCCGGACTTGGCGCCCTGGCAAACGCTGCTGCCGGGGGCGTGGAGTATCTGAACGCGCTCCAGAAAGCCGCCGACCTGAGCGTGGTTGCCGAGCGCCGCAGC
Source organism: Pseudomonadota bacterium (assembly GCA_023438245.1). Lineage (GTDB taxonomy): Bacteria > Desulfobacterota > Desulfovibrionia > Desulfovibrionales > Desulfovibrionaceae > Humidesulfovibrio. The sequence goes on from JAEXRD010000002.1 coordinate 23,620, forward strand.
CTGTGGGGCAAGCGCATGGGCGAGGAATTTGCCGCCTTCGCCAACTCGCGCGCGGGGACCAACCCCACCGAGGACATGCAGAAGTGGGGCGAAATCAGCCAGCGCATCAAGTACGAAACCACCAAGGACGTGAGCGGCGGCGCGGCGACGGCCCTGAATGGCTACTTCGCCCAGCACGAAGAGACGTTCAACGCCAAGGCGCGCGAGGCCGTGTACGGTGCGGTGAAGAAAAACGCCGACCTCACGATGGACAACAGCCTTGCCGACAAGGTGGCGCTGGGAATGCAGTCCGAAGACAGGGGCGTGCGCGAACAGCACATGCTCAAGCAGCTTGAGTTCGTGGACGCCCAGGTTGCGGCGGGCCTGCTTTCGCCCATTGATGGAGAAATCCGCAAGACCAAGGACCGCCAGCTTTTCTACACCAACCTGTTCCGCGCCGATCTGCTTAAAGACAACTGGCGCAAGGCCTACGACGAGTGGCAGAACGACGCGCCCATCGACAGCCAGGGCAACACCTGGAAGCGCTTGGTCGGCAAGGACGGCCTTGAGCCGCTTGAGCGCATGTCGGCAACCGTGTTTGCCGATCGCACCCGCGAAGCCGTGCGGATTCAGGAGAAGCGCCAGACCGACGGCATTCGCGACAGAAACACGGCCATGCAAGCGGAAACGGCCCGGCTTGCGCGCACAGCGACCCCTGAGCAGTGGGAAGCACACCGCCAGCGCGTGCTGGCTGATCCGTTCGCCACGACGGAGACAATCCGAGGCGTTGAGAAGCGGCCCGACCCGCTGGATTCCACCCCGGAGGCCAAGACGGCGAAGGAAATCGTGCGCGGTGGGTACTCCGAGGGATCAATCAAGTACAGCCCGGAATCCAGAGCCAAGCGCCTGGAAGACGAGACGGAGCTCCTGCGCCGCATTCAGGCCGGAGAAAAGCCGCTTGAGGCCGCGCAGGAAATCCGCAAGGCGCGCGCCGCCTCCACGTCCAGGCCGTCCGGATTTACCGGTGACGCCACCCAACAGAACCTGGACGCCTACGAGCAGTCGATTCTCGGAAAGGTGGCCCGTGGCGAGATGAAGCAGGTTCAGGCGGACAGGGCCATTGCCGCCGCCCGTCAGTGGGTCGCCTCGCAGCAGGCCAAACGCTAAAGGAGCAGCATGGACAAGCTGATGCTGAAGTACCAGGAGTACCGCTCCGAGGCGGAACTGGAGCAGTCGCCCACCAACCAGGCCGCGCAAGGCTGGCTGGACAGGGCCAAGACGGCGGCGCGTGGGGCCGGGCTCATGGGGCCGGAGACGCCTTCCGTGTTTGGCGATCTCGGAACCATGCCCACACCCGAACAGGCGCAGCAGTCCAAGGCCAACGAGGACACGCTGAGGCTCGGCAAGGGACCGCTCAAGCAGCAGCCCCAGGATGCGCCGCAGATGCGCGCCGCCACGCCCCTGGAGCAGCAGGCGGCCAAGGCACCTCCCACCGCCCAGGAGGCCTACGACCCCTCACAGGACACCGCTACGGGCCAGGTGCTGGAGCATGCCAAGTCGCAGGGCGCGCAGGCCATCAGCAACACCTATGCCGGGCTGGCCGACTTCTACGGCACGCTGGACGGCCTTGCTGGCATCGTCTCGCGTCGGGCCGGGCGCGGCAAGCCGGAGGTGTTCGAATACCTCAAGCAGTCCAGCGAGTATTGGGCCGAGCACTACCAGGGCAAAGTGAGCCTGGACGGCTACATGACCCGCGTTGTGGGCGGCGTGCTTGGCTCCGGCCCGGCCCTGGTGGAGTTCGCCATGGGGCCGGAGTGGGCTGCGCTCAAGGGCTTTGCGCAGAATGGCGAGATCGGGGACGCGCTGTACGGAGCAGCCCGCCGCGCCGCCGCTGGCGTGGTGTTCAAGGGTGCGCACCGCCTGGACGCTCCGGGGCGCATCGCCACCGGCACGGCCTACATGACCGGAGAGAGCGCCGTAGAGCAGCTTGGCAGCACGGGCACGCTGGACGCCGGGCAGACTGCGGAAGCCGCAGGCGTTGGCCTGGGCATGATGCTTTCCGGCGGACTTAGCCCTGGCGACAAGACCGGTCTGCGCCAGCGCATGGTGCGCCCTGACCAATGGGTGGCGTTCTCCGAGGTCGGCAAGGAAATTGACCGGGCCAGGGAGTCCGGCTTGATCGACGAGCGCACCTCGGACATTGCCTACGACTTTTACGCCAAGGATCTGGAGCGTGGCGGAACTGCGCTCAGGGACACCAGCCTGGCGGTGGTGGACCGCGTGAACCTGCTTCGCCAGGGCGTAGACGATTGGATTCTGCGCGAGCAAGGCATGACTCCTGATCCGGGCAAGCAGTACGCCGTGACGGGAAAGGCGTCCACGCGCATGGCCGAAGATGGCACGTACCAGACGGCCATTGAGCTGTACCAGGGGGCGCGTGCGGATACGCTGGTGGAGGAATGGATGCACCGGGAATACGACCGGATGCCCGCCAGCGAACGCAGCGCCGTGACGCGCGCCTATGAGGCATACAAGGCTGGACTGCCTGAGGGCGGCCAGCCCATGAGCGAAGCCGAATTTTACGCCAAGGGCGCTACAGACAAGTTCTTCGCCGATGAGGTGGCGGCCAAGAAGGCAGCGAACCGCCCCGCGTGGCTCAAGGCCGTGGACGCGGCCAAGTCTCGCTGGGACGGATTCGTGCAGGCCGTGCGCGGTGTGCCTGGGGCCAAGGAGGACGGCAGCGCTCCGGCCATGCAGCCCGGCGGGATGAGCGAAGCGTATCAGATCAAGGACGTTGACGCCCTGGTCTACGACCCCACCCCGGCCCCGAAGCTGGATCCGAAGTACGCCGAGGGCGGGAATACGAATCTTTTGCGTATTGATGGACCCCAAGACGTCCACAGGCTTATAAACGACATTTCTAAACACAACAAAGAAAAAGGAATTTTTGACGCATCGACAAGGGGAAACAAGTCTGTCGCCGAAATAAAAGCGATGGCCGACGCCTTGGGCATCACGCCGGAGCAACTATCCGAGAGAGGGGCTGGTGATTCTGCAAATGCAGAGTTGATGTTTGCAGCAAGGCAGCTCCAACTTCACCAGCTTTACAAAGTCCTTGAAGCAGAGGCGCGGCTAAACGAGACCAAAGCCGATGCGGACAGGGACGCTTTTGCAAGAGAGTTTGATATTTTCTCGATGGTCACTTCAGCACGCGACGGCTACGCCGCAGAATGGGGCAGAACGGGCGTTGCGCTTCGGCAGACAATTGGTGGCCCAGGAGAAAGCGCTGCTGTACGTGGCTTTGCTGATCTTGCCAAAAAGTACGGCGGCGAGCGTAATGCTGACGCCGTGCTGAACACACTTCGAGATATGCGCAGAGAAGGTCCAGACGGGCGCATAGATATTAACAAGCTTGCGGCGTTCTCCGAAAAGCTCAAGGGCGCTACAACCTTCGACATGATCCTGGAACTGCGCTACATCGCCATGCTGTCCAACCCGGCCACGCACATCCGCAACACCATCGGCAACACGCTGGCAATCGGAATGCAAATCCCGGAGCGCTTTGCCGCCGGGCTCATCGGCAAGGCTCGCGGCCTGTTCGATGAGCAGGCCAAGCTTGACCGCGTGGAGCTTGGCGAACCTGCGGCCATGTTGTTCGGTGCGGTCCAGGGCTTGAGCGCGGGTGGCCGGGCGCTCCTGCGCGCCGCGCGCACCGGAGAAAGCGCCGACCCGCTGGGCAAGATCGAAACCATGCGCCGGGCCATCACCGCCGAGAACATGGGCTTTGACCCGGAAAGCGCCTGGGGCAAGTTCGTGGACTTTGTGGCCGAGCGCCTGCGCACGGGCTCCATGCTCATGGGCGCGGAAGACGATTTCTTCAAGGCCATAGGCTACCAGATGGAGTTGAACGCCCGCGCGCACCGCACCGCCACACAGGAGGGCTTGCGCGGCCAGGAGTTTGCCGAGCGCGTAAGCGAGCTTGTCAAGAACCCGCCTTGGGACATGCAGATTGATGCCCTGGACTTCAGCCGCTACACCACGTTCACGCAGGAGCTTGGGCCGGGCATGACAAAGCTGCAATCCGCGCTTGGCACTGATGCCACGGTGACGCTGCCCAACGGGAAATCCATCGAAGTTCCCACCGGAAAGCTGTTCCGGCTTGCCGTGCCGTTCTTCCGTACCCCGACCAATATTGTGCGCTACGGCATGGAGCGCAGCCCGCTTGCTCTGGTCATGCCTTCGGTCATGCAATCCTTGATGGACGGCGGGGCCAAGCGCGACCTTGCCCTTGCTCGCATCGGCATGGGGTCCACGCTGGGCTTCCTGGTGGCATCCGCCGCCACATCCGGCCTTGTCACCGGGAACGGGCCGTCCGACCCCAAGCACAAGGAGAGCCTGCGCGAAGTCGGCTGGCAGCCGTACAGCCTGAAGGTCGGCGACAAGTGGATCAGCTACCAGGCCCTGGAGCCGTACAGCATGATTATCGGCGCGGCGGCGGATATCGCGCTCATGTCCGACTACATGGAAGAAAACGAGCGCAACAACGCCGTGATGATGGTTGCCGGGGCGTTCGCCAACGCCATCACCAGCAAGACTTTCCTGACCGGCCTTGACGACATGCTGAACGTGCTGTCCGACCCGGAGCGCTACGGCGACAAGTACGCTCAGCGGTTCTCCGCTTCGTGGATTCCCTCTTTGGTCAAGGCCACGCGCCGCGACTACGACCCCTTCGTGCGCGAGATTTGGAGCGTCACCGACGCACTCAAGGACGGCATTCCCGGCCTGGGCTTCCGCGACCTGTACCCGCGCCGCAACCGCTACGGCGACCCCATCACGCTTGGCGACGTGTGGCTGTCGCACACCGTTGACCCGGCCCGCAAGAGCACCATCAAGAACGCCGAGAACAGCGAAACCTACGAGATCGACAAGGTCATTCTGGAGAACCACATCCCCATTCAGCGCCCAGGGCGCATGTTCCACCACGAGGGTGTGGCCGTGGAACTGACCCCCGAGGAGTTCGACGACTACCAGATGCTGCCAAGAGAGCTGGGGCTTGTGGAATCCCTCAAAAACGTCATCGCTACACCGGAGTTCAAAAGCGCCTCGGGTGGCCCGGACGGCATCAAGTCGCACATGATCCGCGAGGTGTTTGGCGACTACCGCGAGGAGGCGCGCTGGCGGCTGGTGGAACAGTCCAGGGGAATTCCCGGCGGCCTGGCCGAACGCCTGGAGTTTGAGCGTCAAGACCGCGAACTGAAAATGCAGCAGCAGGGAGGCATGCAATGACCATCGCCAGCACCGACAGCAAGATCAGCTACGCCGGAAACGGCAGCACAACGGTGTTCGCCGTGCCGTTCTACTTTCTCGCAAACGGCGACCTGCGCGTGGTGCTCGTCGATGCGCTGGGAGCAGAGACGGATCAGACCTATACCACACACTACACACTGACTGGCGCTGGCGACCCGGACGGGGGATCGCTCACGATGGTGACCGCTCCGGCCAGCGGAAAAACGCTGGTGATCTTGCGTGAACCCGAGATTACTCAGGAAGTGCAGTACGTGGAGAACGACGACTTTCCGGCGTCTTCCCACGAAATGGCCCTGGACCGGCTCACCATGATCTGCCAGGCGCTGGACGAAAAAGTGGGTCGCGCAGTCAAGGTCGGGCTTCTTGGTGGAGACCCGGACGAGTTGATCGATGGCATCAACCAGGCCGTGAGCGATTCGGCAGCCAGTGCGGCCAGTGCTCTGGCGGCGAAAGCTGCCGCCGAAACGGCGCAGGCTGCTGCGGAGGCGGCGGCAGCCAGTGTTCCCGATGACGCTCTTGTGCCGGGAGACATCGGCTCGACCGTTCAGGCTTACGATGCGACCATCCTGAAGGCCGCCGACATCGGCGTGAGTGTCCAAGCCTACGACGCCCACACCATGAAGGATAACGTAGTCACGGCCCGCACCCGCCAGCACTACGACACGCCCGTCGCTGTCACCTCGTCCTCCGGCTCCCTTGCCCTGGACTGCGACCTTCATGCCGAGGCGACTATCACCCTGTCCGAGAACACCACCGTGGCCGCGCCGAGCAACCGCGCCGCTGGCAAGTACATCGTTCTGCATGTCACCGGGGCCAGCACCTATACGCTGTCGTGGGACGCCGTGTTCAAGGCCCGCTCCGATATGGCGCTTCCTGCCGCTCCAGCTGCTGGAAAGGTTTTGTCGGTGTGCTTCCGCTGCATCAATGCCACGGACCTTCAGCTCGTCGGCTACCTGACGGGGGTGTAGAATGCGGATCAACCCGTTGATGTTTTACGGCGCACGAGGGGCAATAACCCCATCCACCACAGACCTTATGCCGGTGATGACCGCTGCGACGACGAGCGGGTACACCGTATCAAGTTCCACCATCTACAGCGGCGGCGTGGAGGGTTGGCGGCTTTTTGACGACAGCACGTCCACGAGCTTCCTGGGCGTTGGCACGTCCGGGTGGATTAAGGTGGCGTTCCCGTCAGCAACTCTTGTGGCCGGGTACTCCCTGCTTGCGTGGGCGGCGGAGCTTACCCGCGCCCCGAGGGCCTGGACCCTGGAAGGCTCCAACACTGGGGCTTTTTCTGGAGAGCAGGCGATTATGGACACGAGGACCGGTCAGACCGGTTGGAACACGTCGGTTCGGTCGTTCACCTGCGCTAGCCCGGGGACGTACTCGTATGTCCGATTGAACATCACGGAAAACGACGGAGACCCATCGTACCTGCGCATGGCGGAAATGCAGATATTCCCGCCTGCGTAGCGTGGCGAATAAAAAGGAGAACGGCATGAAGCTATTCAGTTACCCGGCGGGGGCCAAGGTGGGCGGCCAGGAAATCTCCGAGCGCACCGTCCTTCCGGCCCAGGCCTTTGAAATCAACGAGACTCAGCACGGGGTGGAAGTCCTGGCGCTGTGGACGACGGAACAGCTCGCCGAGATCGGCGTCAAGCCGGTGGTCGAAGACCCTGTGGAAGTGGACCACGCCCCCGGCGAGCCGGTGGACGTGGATGATGGGGCCCTCGTCCGCCGCACCTTCCCCAACGCTGTCTTCAGCCAGGAACTCTACGATGCCAGGTGCCGATCCGAAGTTCTGGCGCAGATCTCCGCCTTGGAAGCACAGCAGACGCCCAGGCGCATACGCGAGGCCGCGTTGACCGAGCAGGGCCGCGCATGGCTGGAAGCGCTGGACCAGCAGATTGCCACCTTGCGGGGCCAGCTCTAGCCATGGCCGACGAAGCGGATCGCGCCCAGGCGCAGGTTGACGCCTTCCTGGCCGGGGCCCTGGCCGCCGCTCACCAGCCCGCCGGACGTGGCCCGGACATGAGCGACGGGACGCCCAGGTGCTGGGAGTGCGGCGAGGAGATACCGGCCCGACGGCTGGCGGCCAGGCCGGATGCGGAGCTGTGCGTGACGTGCCAGGAGGAGGCCGAGGGGGGCGGGTAGGGCGGTGTTTCACGGCCACAATTCGCCGCCCCGATATGTCCCAGAAATATGTCCCAACGAAAAAGGCCCCTGCGGAAATTATCCGTAAGGGCCTGTTTTCTTTGGTGGAGATGAGGGGGATTGAACCCCTGGCCTATGCGTTGCGAACGCATCGCTCTCCCAGCTGAGCTACATCCCCATGGGCGCGCGGCATGACCGCGCGGAAAAGTCATCTAGCGTTTTTCGCCGCGGCGGACAAGCCTTTTTTCGGGCTAGCGCCGAGCCTTCTTCTTGGGTGCGGCGGGCTTGGGCTCCGGCTGCTTCTCCGGGGCCGGGGGGGCGAAGGCGATGGGCTGGGCGCCGGGCAGCAGGATGGTCATGAACGGCACGGGATCGTCCGGCGAGCCGATGTGCCAGCGGTAGGCCCCGGTGGGGGTTCCGGGCGCCTTGGCCGCGTTGTGCGCCAGCACCTGCACGCCCTCGGCCACGGTGATGCTGATGTCGCCGTCGGGCACGATCTTGAGGGCGTGCGCGTCCGGCGTGGGGGCCACGTCCTTGATGCGGAAGGTGACGCTGCCGTCGGGGTGGCGCGCCAGCGAAACGGGGCTGAGCCATTCGCGCCGGATCAGGTCCGTGCCCGCCAGCGTGCCCGGCATGCTCACCGCAAAGCGCACCCGGCCCTCGCCGATGGACTGCATGGTCTGCACGCGCGGGTCCTTGAGGCATTCGGCGATCTGCTTGGCCAGCCCGCCCTCGATCTCCGCCTTCCTGGCCTTGGCCTCCTCCTCCTTCTTGGCCTTTTCCTTGGGGTCCACCACGCGCATGTCGCGCTCCAGCTTGCGCAGGGCGAACGCGCTGGGCGCATGCAGGGCCACGCCCTCGGCAAAGAAGCGGTAGGCGCCGTCCGGGGCGATCTTCATCTGCGCGTTGTAGCTCTTGGCGGCGAAGCAGCCGGCCAGGGACAGAATGGCCAGGCCCAGCGCTGCGAGCACGGCCAGCAGGCGGGGCAGGGCGGCAATGGCCTTGGGCGGGGCGGGGCGCACGGTCATGGCCGGACCATAGCCCCGCCGCCGGGCACGCGCAAGGGCTTCCCTTGACAGCCGGGGTGTCAGCCCCTACCTTCCGCGCACCAACCTCAAGGAGTACCCAATGGCTTACGACATCCGCGTGGTGAAGCTCATCAACGGCGAGACCGTCATCGGCAAGTGGAGCGACGACGGCAAGACCATCACCGAACCCGCCGTGCTGCAGACCGTGCCCACCCAGGGCGGCGTGCAGATGATGCTTCTGCCCTTCGGCTATCCTTTTGAAAACGAGTTCGGCGGCGAGATCTCCACCGCCCACGTGCTCTACGAGTACAAGAAGGCTCCCGAGGAGCTGAAGACCAAGTACCTGGAGGCCTCCAGCACCCTGACCCTCTCCGCCCCCGGCGGCGGGCTGGGCGGTCTGGGTGGTCTTGGCGGCATGGGCGGCGGCATGGGCGGCGGCTCGGGCCTCATCAAATAGTACGCCGCGTTTTCCCGGCTTGATTCCGGGGCGGGGGGGCGCTAGAGTCCCTCCGCCCCGTCCGCATTTCTCGCTCCCCGCACAATCAGACCCCAAAAGGACCCCGCGCGTGAAGGAACTGCTGCCCCTGCTGCCCCGCCCCAGCCGCTATCTTGGCAACGAGTGGGGCGCGGCCCGCAAGGACCCCGCCCAGGTGCGCGCCCGCGTGGCCCTGGCCTTTCCCGACCTCTACGACGTGGGCATGTCCTACCTCGGCCAGCGCATCCTGGCCCAGGCCGTGAACCAGCGCCCGCACCTGGCCGCCGAGCGCGTGTACGCCCCGGCCCAGGACGCCGCCGAGATCCTGCGCGCCCACAACACCCCCCTGGCCACCCTGGAGGGCGACATCCCGCTTTCTCAGGTGGACGTGGTGGCCTTCAGCCTGACGCATGAGCTGTGCTACACCAACGTGCTGTACATGCTCGATCTTTCCGGCATTCCCCTGCGCGCGACCGAAAGGGCGGACAGGGCGCAGGGCACGTGGCCGCTGATCCTGGCGGGCGGCGGGGCCTGCTTCAACGCCGAGCCCCTGGCCCCGTTCGTGGACGCCATGGTGCTGGGCGACGGCGAGGAGGCGCTGCCCGCCATCCTGGAGGCCGTGGCCGACGCCCGTGACGCCGGACTTTCCCGCGCCGAGTTGCTGCGCCGCCTCATCACCATCCCCGGCGTGTACGTGCCGGAATTCTTCCAGCCCCGGCCCGACGGCTCGCTTGAGCCTTTGATCCCCGGTTATGAGCGCGTGGAAAAGGCCATCCTGCCGGATTTGGCCGGTGCGCCCTTCCCGGAGCTGCACCCGGTGTCCAGCGGCCAGGCCGTGCACGACCGCTACACCCTGGAGCTGGCGCGCGGCTGCACGCGCGGCTGCCGCTTCTGCCACGCGGGCATGGTCTATCGCCCCGTGCGCGAGAAGACCCCCGCCGAGCTGGGCGAGACGCTCTCCCGCGCCATCGCCGCCACGGGCTACGAGGAGGTCTCCTTCCTCTCGCTCTCCACCGGCGACTACTCGGCCCTGGAGGGCCTGTTCGACACGGCCTTCGACCGCTGCGCCGCCGAGCAGGTGTCCATCTCGCTGCCTTCCCTGCGCGTGGGCTCGCTGTCCGAGAACATCATGCGCCGCATCGCCAGCATCCGCAGAACGGGCGTCACCCTGGCCCCGGAGGCGGGCAGCCAGCGCCTGCGCGACGTCATCAACAAGGGCGTGACGGAAGACGCGCTCATCGAGCACGTGCGCGCCCTGTTCGAGCGCGGCTGGCAGCAGGTGAAGCTCTATTTCATGATCGGCCTGCCCACCGAGACCGACGCGGACCTGGACGCCATCGTGGACCTGTGCCTGAAGGTGCGCGACGCCGCGGGCCGCCACGTCAAGCGTCTGCAAGTCACCGCCGCGGTCTCCCCCTTCGTGCCCAAGACGCACACCCCGTTCCAGTGGGAGCCGCAGATCAGCATGGAGGAGATCCGCCGCCGGGTCTATTACTTGAAGGACGCCATGCGCCCGTACAAGCGCATCACGCTGAAGTGGCACCAGCCGGAGATGAGCTGGCTGGAGGGCGTTGTCTCGCGCGGCGACCGCCGCCTGGCTGGCGTCATCGAGCGGGCCTACCGCAAGGGCGCGCTGTTCTCCAGCTGGAAGGACCACCTGGACCTGTTCCCCTACCAGGAGGCGCTGTCCGAGGAGGGCCTGGACCCCGCAGCCTACCAGGGCGGACGCGACCTGGACGTCCCGCTGCCTTGGGAGCACCTGGACTGCGGCGTGAGCCGCGAGTTCCTGCTCACCGAGCGCCGCCGCGCCCTGGAGGAGAAGCTCACCGAGGACTGCCGCTTCGGCGCCTGCCGCAACTGCGGCGTGTGCAACCACGGCGGCCGCGTCTCGCGCCTGGCCCTCCAGTCGCAGCAGCACGGGCCGGACTCCATCCGCCCCCGCGTGGTGCACGCCCGGCGCGACCAGGAAGACCTCGCGCCCGCCGCGCCCCTGGCCGAAGCTCCGGAACAGGCGCCCGCCGAATCCCAGGAAATTCCCGCCAGCCCGGCCAAGCCCGCGGACCTGGGCCTCTCCGACCGCCAGGCCCAGTACCGCATCTGGTACGAGAAGCTGGCCGAGGCCGCCTACCTGAGCCAGCTGGAGGTGCAGAGCATCCTGGAGCGCGCCCTGCGCCGCACCAAGTTCCCGCTGTCCTTCAGCGCGGGCTTCCACCCCATGCCGCGCGTGTCCTTCGGGCGCGCCCTGCCCGTGGGCGTGGAGAGCAACGCCGAGTGGTTCACGCTCACCCTGCGCGAGGCCCTGGACCCGGAGCTGGTGCTCTCCACCCTGGCCGCGCAGATGCCCCGTGGCCTGCGGCCCTTCCGCATCGACCCCATGGGCGTCATCGAGCGCTCCGGCCAGGCCGCGCGCGAGCACTACACGCTGACCTACACCGGCGCGCCCGCCGACCTGGCCCGCTGGCAGGCCCAGTGGCAGGCCCTGCTGGCCACCGATACGTTCATGATCGAGCGCCAGAGCAAGAAGGGCCCCAAGCCCACCGACCTGCGCCCGCTGGTGGCCGAGGCCCGGCCCCTGTCCGAGGCCTCCGTGGCGCTGACCCTGGACTGGACCGGGGACTACATGAGCCCGGTCAACCTCGTGCGCGCCGTCAACGAGCCCATCTCGCCCCTGAGCTTCCACCTGCTCAAGACCGGGCAGGAGTTCCCGGGGTAGGGCGGTCCGGCCTGGAAAATCAACGCGCCCGGCGGAGGATTCTCTGCCGGGCGCGTTGTTTTGTGGGCGTTCGGAGTCTAGCGGCCCTGCTTGCGGTCGTTCATGTTTTTCATGGTGATGCCCGCCAGGCAGCCGGTCAAGAGGCCCAGGCCCACGAAGCGCGCGGTGTCCAGCCCGGGGATGACCAGCGTGGCCAGGTAGGCCAGCGAGCCGCCGATGACGATGCCGCGCGCCAGATAGGAGAGCGTGCTGGCGAAGCGCTTGTCCGCCGCGGTAAGGCCCTCGTCCTGGGCGGGGGTGGTGGTCTGCTGTTCCCGGCGTTCGCGTTTGGCCTGCTTGCCCATGGTTGCTCCTTGATGATTGCTGCCCGCCTTAGAGCACAAAAAACGGTCCGGCTCAAGCCCCGGCGGAAGGCCGAAAAGGAAAGCGGCACAAAACGTCGCGGGTCTACTTGACATCGATTTTCAATTTCATTATTTCTCCTCTCGACGGCGCAGGCCCGGGTGGGCGCGCCGAAAGGAGTTAGGATCATGTGGCAGAACATCGTTGTCTTCATCGTCATCGCCCTGGCGGCGGGCCTTACGGCCTGGAAGTTCTACGCCAAGTTCACGGGCAAGTCCTCCTGCTGCGGCGGGTCCGGAGGCTGCTCCGGCTGCCAGTCCCAGCGAGGCGGCGGGCATGAGCTGAAGCCGCTGTCCGGTTCCGGCTGCGGTTGTTCGCGCTAGGCATCCCCGCCCCCCATCTTTTTTTTCGCACAAGGAGACCCCCCATGAACGCGTGCATGACCCTGCGCCAGGCGCAGGTGAACCAGAAACTTCGCATCTGCTCCATCGATGCCCAGGGTGAGCTTGGACGCCGCATCCGCGACATGGGCCTGGTGCCCGGCGCGGAACTCAGCGTCGTGGGCAAGGCTCCGCTCAAGGACCCCGTGGCCCTGCGCCTGCGGGACTTCACCATGACCCTGCGCAACAGCGAGGCCGACCACATCGTGGTGGAGCCCGTGGAGTAGACCATGCACAACGACGCCTACATCATCGGTCTGGCCGGCAATCCCAATTGCGGCAAAACCACCATGTTCAACGCCCTCACCGGCGCCCACCAGCACGTGGGCAACTGGCCGGGCGTCACCGTTGAAAAGAAGGTCGGCAAGGTCACCGTCACCGGCAATGTGATGGAGATCGTGGACCTGCCCGGCACCTATTCGCTCACCGCCTACTCCGAGGAGGAGAAGGCGGCCCGTAACTTTTTGACCGACGACCGCCCCGACGCGGTCATCAACGTGCTCAACGCCGACTCCCTGGAGCGCAACCTGTACCTGGCCATCCAGATCATGGAGCTGGGCGTGCCGCTGGTGCTGGCCCTGAACATGATGGACGAGGTGCGCAAGGCGGGCAAGGCCATCGATGTGGGCCTGCTGGCCCGGCTCATGGGCTGCCCGGCGGTGGAGACCGTGGCCCGCGCGGGCATCGGCAAGCAGGAGCTTATGGAAGAGGCCCTGCGCGTGGCCAAGGAGCGCCAGGGACGCAGCGAGCCGCTGCGCATCTCCTACGGCTCGGACCTGGACCCCGCGCTGGACGAGATGGAGAAGCGCATCGCCGAGGCCGGGCTGCTGGCCCACAAGGGCCCGGCCCGCTGGGTGGCCATCAAGTACCTGGAGGGCGATCCCTCCATCATCCGTCAGGGCCGCGAGAAGGACCCCACGCTGTCGCTGGCCCTGGAGGCCAGGGTGGAGGACGTGGCCAAGCACCTGAGGAAGACCCTGGGCGCCACGCCCGAGGGCATCATCGCCGACTACCGCTACGGCTTCCTGGCGGGCATCGCCCGGCAGGTGGTGAGCTACCCCGGCAACGAGGCCGACCGCATCCGCCTGTCCGACCGCATGGACCGGGTGCTGACCCATCCGCTGGCCGGGCCGCTGGTCATGGCGGGCATCATCTACCTTTTGTACACCATCACCTTCGCGCTGGGGAAATTTCCCATGGACGGCCTTGAGGCGGCCTTCGGCTGGCTGGGCGACACAGTGAAGGACTCCATGGGCGACGGCCTGCTGCGCTCGCTCATCGTGGACGGTGCCATCGCGGGCGTGGGCGGCGTCATGGGCTTCGTGCCGCTGATCATGATCATGTTCTTCCTGCTCTCCGCGCTGGAGGACTCCGGCTACGTGGCGCGCATGGCCTACATGCTCGACCGCGTGTTCCGGGTGTTCGGCCTGCACGGCACCAGCGTGCTGCCCTTCATCATCTCCGGCGGCATCGCCGGCGGCTGCGCGGTGCCCGGCGTCATGGCCACGCGCACGCTCAAGAGCCCCAAGGAGAAGCTGGCCACCATGCTGGTTTCCCCGTTCATGACCTGCGGGGCCAAGGTGCCCGTGTTCATGATGCTGGCCGCGGCCTTCTTCCCCGGCACCGAGGCCAAGATCATGACCTTCGTGACCCTGGGCGCGTGGATCGCCGCCATGGTGGTGGCCAAGCTCCTGCGCTCCACCGTCATCAAGGGCGAGAGCACCCCCTTCGTCATGGAGCTGCCGCCCTACCGCATGCCCACCCTGCGCGGCCTGTGCATCCACACCTGGGAGCGTTCCTGGCAGTACGTGCGCAAGGCCGGCACCACCATCCTGCTCATCTCCATCCTGCTCTGGGCGGCCATGACCTTCCCGCAGCTCACCGAGGAGCAGGCCGCGCCCTATGAGGCCAAGATCGCCGCGCTCCAGGCCAAGGTGGACGAGGAGAAGGCCTCCGCCCCGGCCGTCGAAGCCTCCAAGGACGCGGCCGCCGCGCCCGCTGGCGCCGAGGCCGTGGCTGGCGACGAGGCCGAAGCGCCCAAGAGCGAGCTGGAGGATGCCCTGGCCGCCGCCGAGGCCGAGAAGAGCGAGGCCGAACTGCTGAACTCCTACGCCGGGCGCGCGGGCATGGCCCTGGAGGGCGTGACGAGCGCCGCCGGGTTCAACTGGCGCGTGAACATCGCGCTCATCGGCGGGTTCGCGGCCAAGGAGGTCATCGTCTCCACCCTGGGCACCGCCTACGCCCTGGGCGAGGTGGACGCCGAGGAGGCCGCCCCCCTGTCCGAGAAGATCGCGCAGGACGAGACCTTCCCCAAGGCCGCGGCCATCGCGCTCATCGCCTTCGTCATCCTCTACGCGCCCTGCTTCGTCACCGTGGTGGCCATGGCCAAGGAGGCGGGCTGGAAGTGGGCGGCCTTCAGCATGATATTCAACACCGCCCTGGCCTACGGCGTGGCCGTGGCGCTCTTCCAGGCCCTGCGCACCGTGGTCTAGGCGAGGCACACATTCCGCACGAACCC
>JAEXRD010000106.1 GCA_023438245.1 Pseudomonadota bacterium
ACGCCCAGCCCTCGCGGGGCTCGTCCGCCATAAAATTGTTGTTCGATTTCCTGCGCGCCATGCTATCCTTCCTGTTTTGCGTTGGCAACGGCCCGGAACGGTTCCTGGACGAGTTCGGCGCATAGAATAGCACGTGGTTTTGGCCCCGGACAAAAAGGGCCTGCTTTTGGCCGGGAAAAGGACAAAAATATCCTCTTGACGGAGTTTCCGCCGCCCAAAGCAAAGCCCCCTCCCGAGCAAACGCCGGAAGGGGGCCAATTCTTACTATAGCGGGGTCCAGGGGGCGCAGCTCCCTGGCCGCCGGAGGCTGTGCTTCTCTCTACTCGCCCAGGCCCATCTCCCGCAAAAAGCCGGGGTCTTCGGTCCAGTCCTCGCGCACGCGCACCCAGAGTTGGAGCTGCACCTTGCGCTCCAGCAGCACTTCCAGCTCCAGCCGGGCGGCGGTGCCGATCTTCTTGAGCATCTGCCCGCCCTTGCCGATGACCATGCCCTTGTGGCTGGCGCGGGCCACGTGGATGGCGGCGCTGATGGCCACGGGGCCTTCCTCGGGCTCGGTCCATTCCTCGATTTCCACGAGGGTGGAATAGGGCAGCTCCTGCTCCAGGGCCAGGAAGAGCTGCTCGCGCACGATCTCCGCGGCCAGGAAGCGCATGCTGGCGGTGGAGAGCTGGTCCTCGGGGTACTGGGCCGCGCCCTCGGGCAGGGTTTTGGTCACCGCGCCCATGAGCGTGTCCAGGCCGTCGCCGGTGGCGGCGGAAATGGGGAAGATCTCCGCGCCGGGGAAGGCCTGGGCGATGCGCGTGAACAGCGGCAGCAGCTTGGGCTTGTCGCGGATGGCGTCGATCTTGTTGGCGGCGATGAACATGGGCCGGTCCAGGCCGCCCAGGCGCTGGGCCAGGGGTTTGATCTCGCGGTCGAAGAGCTGGGGCTTCTGCACGTAGAGCTGGGCGTCCATGAGCAGCACCACGGCGTCGGCCTGGTGCAGCGCGCCCCAGGCGGCGTCGAGCAGCAGGCGGTTCATGCGCCCGGCCATGCGGTGCACGCCGGGGGTGTCCAGGAACACCACCTGGGCCTCGGGCGTGCTGAGGATGCCGCTGATGGCGTTGCGGGTGGTCTGCGGCTTGGGCGAGACGATGGCCAGCTTCTGGCCCAGCAGGCGGTTCATGAGCGTGCTCTTGCCGGCGTTGGGCGGGCCCATGAGGGCCACGTGGCCGAATCGATGTGTGGTCATGGAATATCCTTTTGATTAAAACGGCTTGCAGCCGTCATCTGTCACCAAAACCATGTATTCCCAGCGGATGCCGCCCCAGTTCGCATCGTACAGGCCCGGCTCCACGGTGACGACCATGCCGGGCTGGAACAGGCCCTCGGCGCGGGGGCCCAGGCTGGGGCCCTCGTGGGTTTCCAGGCCGATGCCGTGGCCCAGGGAGTGGGTGAACATGTGCGCCACGCCCGCGGCCTCGAACACCGCGTAGGCGGCCTTGTAGGCCCCGGAGATGGGCGCGCCGGGCCGGATGGCCTCCATGCCCGCCTTTTGCGCCGCCAGCACCAGCCTGCGCGTCTCGTCGAAGCGCTCCGTTGGCGTGCGGCCCACCCAGAAGGTGCGCGTCTGGTCGGAACAGTAGTCGTGCAGGCGGCAGCCTGTGTCCACCAGAACCAGCTCATTGTCACGCAGTTTCGTCTCGTCGGGGATGGCGTGGGGCAGGGCGGCGTTCTTGCCCACGCCCACGATGCTGGGGAAGCTCAGGCCCTCGGCCCCCAGCTCGCGGAACATGCGCTCGATGACCCAGGCGGTCTCGACCTCGGTCATGCCGGGGGCCAGCTGGTCGGGCAGGTCGCGCATGACGCGGTGGTTGAGGCCGCAGGAGGCGCGCAGCAGCTCCACCTCGGCGGGCTCCTTGATGCGCCGCAGGCCCTCCACCAGGCCCTCGCTCTCCACGAGGGCGAAGTGGCGGCGCAGCTTCTCGTGGTCGAACACGCTCATGGCGCGCGGGTCGTAGCCCAGGGTGGAGACGCCCCGGCCCTTGAGAAATTCGGCGATGGCGGTGTGCTTGCCCGCGCCGTAGATGAGCGTGTCCGCCTCGGGCCAGAGCCGCTTCGCGGCGTCGGTGAAACGCGGGTCGGTGAACAGGCAGTCGCGCCCGTCCTGGGTCACCACCAGCCAGCCCACGCTCTCGTTGCACTGGGAGTCGTGCAGCTCGAACCCGGAGAGGTAGTAGCGGTTGGCCGGGTAGGTCACCAGCAGGGCGGGCAGGCTCTTGTCCTTCAGCAGCGCCCGCAGGCGCTCGCGCCGGTTCTCGAAGGCCCGTGTGTCGATCGGTGTCATCACTCTCCCGTCACTTCCATGTGTAGGTTTTCTCGGGCTGGCCCAGCACCATGCGCTCGGCCCATTCCACGCCCTGCATCACGCTGTGGTCCATGTTGCTGGCCTCGTACTTCCAGCCGCCGAAGCGCCCGCGCGAGTAGATGCCGCGTTCCTCCAGCCAGGGCTGCACCGCGCGCAGGATCTCGTCGCGCTCCAGGCAGGGGATGGGGTAGCCGTAGTCCACGGCCAGCTCGAAGCGGCTCTCGACCTTGGCCAGCGCCTCCTCGGGCAGCAGGGTGGTGTTCACCAGACCCCGCACCGTGCGCTCCATGACGCCGGAGAGGTCCTCGGGCTTGTGCTCGGAGAAGCTGGTCTCGCACAGGAAGGCCGATTTGCCGGGGCCGGGCGCGTTGGCGGGCGCGTAGTTGTGGAAATTGGTCACGCGGTAGAACGGGCAGTCGTCCTCCGGGAAGTACATCCAGCAGCGGTCGTCGTGGCCGCCCCCCATGCTCTGGGGCAGGGGGAAGCGCTCGTCCACGCCCACGCCCGCCACGAACACGCCGTTGTGCTTCAGGCCCGCGGCCTTGTCGCGCAGCGCGTCCGGGGCCTGGGAGAGCTGCTTCGTCATCAGCAGGTCCAGCGGGCCGGTGGAGAGCAGGTGTTTGTAGCGGACGGTCTCGCCCCCGGCCAGGGTCAGGGTCTTGGCCTCCGCGTCCACGCGGGTCACGGCCTGGCCAAAGCGGATGCGGTCCTTCAGACGGTCGGCCTGCCTGCGGTACACCTCGCCGGTGCCGCCGTGGGAGGGAAAGGTGAAGGTGTTGTTGGGCCCCCAGGAGGAGTCGTCCAGCTCCAGCAGGATGTTCTTCAGCACGCCCTCCAGCTCCACGATGCTGACCCGCTCGCCCACCCAGGAGGCGTTCATGCGCGCGGGGTCGATGGCCCAGACCTTGAAGTTGTAGGGCCACAGGAAGGTCTCGCCGATGCCCTCGCCGAACACGCAGTGGATCCACTCGCGGAAGTTCCGCGGCGGGCCGTCCGGCCTGCGGCCCGGCAGCAGGCCGCGCACGCACTGCCACTTGGGCTCGCGCGGGAGGTGGCGGATGTTGTTCTGGAAGGGGTAGGGCACCCAGGTTCCGCTGGAGCGCACGCAGGCCTTGCGCTGGTGCCTCAGCTGATCCTGCCCCAGCAGGTCGTCGTGCATGCGGTCGAAATATTCGTAGTGCGAGAACACCACATGCCCGCCGATGTCCCAGGTGTAGCCCCGGTCGTCCTGGAAGCTGGCGGCCAGCCCCCCGGCGTAGGCATTTTTTTCCAGCACGAGAAAGTTGCGCGCGCCCAGCTCGATGAGCCTGCGCGCCGCGCCCAGGCCCGTGGGGCCAGCGCCGATGATGGCGTAGTCGACCTGCATTGAGGCTCCTCCCGGATCTTTCAGGGTCGCCCACGTTGAATTTTGGCTGGCGCTTTTTTCCGCCTGTGTGGTATGTGGACGACAATCATCCGGGCTGTTCACAGACCGTGCCGAACTCCCCTTCCGCCGCGCCCCCGGGCGCGGCATCCTGCCCGTCACCCACCTTTCTCGCGGCTGTAACACTTCCGTCACATGGTCTGGATATATGATGCCCCGTCAGAGATCGAACATCAACCCTTTCGGAGGAACCCCAATGAAGCGTCTCGTCACCTTCGCCCTCACCGCCCTGGCCGCCCTCGGCCTTGCCGCCAACGCCCTGGCCGGGGACATCCCGGTGAAGGGCTCCACCACCGTGCAGCCCATCATGCAGAAGGCCGCCGAGGCCTTCATGGCCCAGAACAAAGGCGTGTCCATCTCCATCTCCGCCTCCGGCTCCGGCGACGGCGCCAAAGCCATCATCGACGGCACCACCCCGCTGGCCATGATGAGCCGCGAGATGAAGGAGTCCGAGATCAAGCAGGCCAAGGAAAAGGGCGTCAACCCCAAGCAGATCACCGTGGCCTACGACTGCCTCACCCCCATCGTGAACAGCGCCAATCCCGTGAAGAACCTGACCCTGGCCCAGCTGAAGGACATCTACACCGGCAAGGTGAAGGACTGGAAGGACCTGGGCGGCAACCCCGGCCAGATCGTGGTCATCTCCCGCGACTCCTCCTCCGGCACGTTTGAGTACTGGAACGAGCACGTGCTGAAGAAGGAGCGCGTGTTCCCCGGCGCGCTGATGCAGGCCAGCAACGGCGCCGTGGCCACCACCGTGGCCAAGAACAAGTACGCCATCGGCTACGTGGGCCTGGCCTACACCCACGCCCCCGGCATCCACGCCACCAGCGTCGAGGGCGTTCAGGGCAGCATCGACAACACCCTGAACGGCACCTACCCCGTGTCCCGCGGCCTGTACCTGTACACCAACGGCGAGCCCGCCGGCGACGTGGCCAAGCTCGTGAACTTCATCCTCTCCGACGCCGGCCAGAAGATCGTGGCCAGCGTGGACTACATCCCCGTGAAGATGCCCAAGGACGCCAAGGCCGCCAAGAAGGCCAAGAAGTAGCAGCCCGAACCGAGCACACTCTCCAGAGCGGTCCGCCCCCGCCCAAAGGCCCATCCCGCAGGGCGGGGGCCGGACCGGAACACCAAGCAGACACGAAGCACATACGGAGCAGCGCATGAACAGCAGGACCAGGGAGACCATCATCAAGCAGGCCTTCTTCGCCACGGCTGCCACCAGCCTGGCGGTTCTGGCCCTCATCATGATCTTCCTGTTCATGGAGGGGCTGCCCACCTTCGGCTTCATCAGCGTGAAGAACTTCATCTTCGGCATGGAGTGGTACCCCACCGACGAGGCCCGGCCCGACTACGGCATCTTCCCGCTCTTCGCAGCCTCCGGCGCGGTGACGGTGCTGTCCAGCCTGCTGGCCATCCCGCTGGGCGTCATGAGCGCGGTGTACCTGGCGGAGATCGCCAGCCCCCGGGTGCGCGCCGTGGCCAAGCCCGTGGTGGAGATGCTGGCCAGCCTGCCCTCGGTGGTCATCGGCTTCTTCGGCATGGTGGTGTTTGCGCCCTTCCTGCAGGAATTTCTGGACATCCCCGTGGGCCTGAACCTGTTCAACGCCTCGGTGATGCTGGCCTTCATGAGCGTGCCCACCATCGCCAGCGTCAGCGAGGACGCCATCTACGCCGTCCCGCGCGAGCTCAAGGAGGCCAGCCTGGCCCTGGGCGCCACGCACCTGGAGACGCTGATCCGCGTCACCATCCCGGCCGCGCTGTCCGGCATCGGCACCGCCGTCATCCTGGGCATGAGCCGGGCCATCGGCGAGACCATGGTGGTGCTGATGGTGGCGGGCGGCGCGGCCATGGTGCCGGACTCCATCTTCGGACCCATCCGGCCCATGCCCGCCAGCATCGCAGCGGAAATGGCCGAGGCGCCCTTCCGCGGCAACCACTACCACGCGCTGTTCGCCACGGCCATGGTGCTCTTCCTGGTGACGCTGTTCTTCAACGTGCTGGCCGACTACATTTCCCACAAGCACCGCCAGGCCGGCTCGGCCAGCCTGTAGAGGACGAATCCATGAACGCAGAGGCGACCGCCATGACCGCAACCACGACAGCCCCCATCTCCCTTCGCCGCACCAGCGGCCGCGACCTCAGGCGCAACGCCGTGCAGTGGCTGGCCTTCATGATGCTGCGCGGGGCCATCCTGGTGGTGGCCGCCGCCCTGGTCATCATCGTGGGCTTCCTGGTCAAGAACGGGGCCTCGGCCATCAGCTGGGACTTCCTCACCGAGCCGCCGCGCAACTACATGACCGAGGGCGGCGTGTGGCCCTGCATCGTGGGCACGCTGCTGCTCTCCCTGGGGGCCATGAGCGTGGCCCTGCCGCTGGGCGTGGCCAGCGCCATCTACCTGCACGAATACGCCAAGCCCGGGCCGTTCATGCGCATCGTGCGGCTGGGGGTGAACAACCTGGCGGGCGTGCCCTCGGTGGTGTTCGGCCTGTTCGGCCTGGGGCTTTTCGTCACGGCCATGGAGCTGGGCGTGTCGCTGGCCGCGGGCTGGCTCACGCTGGGGGCGCTGTGCCTGCCGGTGGTCATCGGCACGGCGGAGGAGGCCCTGCGGGGCGTGCCCTCCACCTACCGCGAGGCGTCCCTGGCCCTGGGCGGCACCAAGTGGCAGACCATCTGGCGGGTTGTGCTGCCCAGCGCGCTGCCCGGCATCCTCACCGGCTCCATCCTGGGCATTTCCCGCGCCGCGGGCGAGACGGCGGCCATCATGTTCACGGCGGCGGTGTTCTACACCCCCAAGATGCCGGACTCGATCTTCTCCGACGTCATGGCCCTGCCCTACCACATCTATGTGCTGGCCACGGCGGGCACGGAAATCGAGAAGACCCGGCCCATCCAGTTCGGCACGGCGCTGGTGCTCATCGCCCTGGTGCTGGGCATGAACCTGTTCGCCATCCTGCTGCGGGCCTGGCTGCAGAAGCGCCACGCCAAGTAGCCCCGCCGCGCCAAGGAACGAAAAAAGGCCCCGCAAGGGGCCTTTTTCATTCGTCGCATCACTCCGGCGGAACTATTTTTTGATGCGCTTTTCCCAGAGCTTCATGTCCTTCATCTTCTTGCGGCGCTGGCGCTGCAACTCTTTGCAAACCAGGGGCATCTTCTTCGGGTAGCCCCACTTTTCGCGATATTCGTCAGGGGTGAGCCCGAACTTGGCCAGGTGACGCTTTGTCAGTACCTTGAAGGCCTTGCCGGACTCCAGGCAGATGATGCTCTTTTCACGGACTGCCTTTTTCGGGTCAGTGGAAGGGGCGGCGGACTCCTCGCTTTCGTCAACGGGTGCGCCGCTTATGGCGCGGATTCCACTGGCAAGGCTCTTCACCATGGAAAGGATTTCCTCCTCGCTCATGGTGCGCACAGTGGCTTGGGCCTTCACGATATCCAGCGCTTCTTTCAAGAAATCGTCCATCACATCCTCCTCAGTGGGGTTGCTGAGAGCTGAGTCAAGTGCTGCAACACGCTCAGGCCGCGCAACAAGACAATGCGTTTTCACTACAGAAACGCCTGGATGATGTAAAGTTGGAACCGATAAAAATATACGTAAAATTGTACGAATCCGCCCAGGTGTTCCGCGCGGTTGGCCGCAGGAATCGCGGGGCGGCGTGTGCGGCGGCCCTTGCGCTTTGCGGCAGGAGGATTATCTTCGGGCCATGAACAGACGCTACACACGCGGGGCCCGCGCCCGGACAGTCGGCGACAGGACCCGAACCGCAAAGGAGGAAGGCATGGCCACGGCGGTCTTCGATCCCGAGCTTTTGTACGTGGAGTGCGCCCGTTGCGGCCAGCCGGTGCTCTGGAACTCCGGCGACACCACACGCATCCTCTCGTGGGCGGGCATAGACGCCCGCACCCTGGACGAGAAGTGCATGATCATCTCCGAGGGCTGCCCCGCCTGCCGCCCCGGCCAGAAGAGCTTCACCACCCAGGTGGTGCGCCTGCGGCCCTCTCTGGGCGCGCGCGGCGGGGGCGGGCGACCGGCCAACTAGCCTTTTCGGGTCATGCGGGCGGCGGCCCCTCGGGCTGGCCCGCCATGTCGCAGGCGAGCACCCTGTTCCGCCCCTCGCCCTTGGCCTGGTACAGGGCCTTGTCCGCGCAGGTCATGAGCTTGTCCAGCGCGCGCTGGTCCAGCTCGTCCGCCGTAAGGCTGCCCACGCCCACGCTCACTGTGACGCGCAGGATCTCGGTGCGCTGGCCGTCGCCCACGGGAATGGCCAGGGCCTCCACCGTGCGGCGGATGCGCTCGGCCAGCTCGTGGGCCTCCCTGCGCCCGGCGTGGGGGGCCAGCACGGCGAATTCCTCTCCGCCCATGCGGGCGAAGATGTCCGACTGGCGCACCCGGTGGCTCAGCACCTCGGCAAAGGCCTTGAGCGCCATGTCGCCTGCGGCGTGGCCCCAGGTGTCGTTGACGGTCTTGAAGTTGTCCAGGTCCAGCATCAGCAGGCTCACGGGCTTGCCCGCGCGGCGGGCCGACTCGATGAGCCGGGGGCCTTCCTGCAGCAGCAGCTTGCGGTTGGGCGCGCCGGTGAGCGGGTCGGTGAGCGAGGCCTGGCGCAGGGCGTCCAGGGTGTCGCGCACGCGCTCCACCATCAGGCAGTAGGCCACGTTGAGGCTGCGCACCTCCTCGGGGTCGCTGCTGTCCGGCTCCGGCGAGCAACTCACCTCGAAGTCCCCGCCCTCGATCTTGTTGGAGTGCTCCACCAGCCGCCTCAGCGGGGCCTCCAGCGAGCGCGCCAGCCGGAGCGTGAGCGGCCCGAACACCAGGAACAGCACCGCCGCGCCCGCCAGCGGAGCGCCCAGCACCCCGGCGTGCAGCGAGATGATGGCCGTTTCCGGAATCTCGCCCACGAGCAGCCAGCGCCCCTCCAAAAGCCAGGTGTAGGTGCCCGCCACGCGCCTGCCCGCGTGGTTGCGGTAGGTGCCGTCGGGCTGGGTCTGGGCCCGGGCGTGGTCGAAGATCGCGTCGCCCGCGTGCAGGCTGCGCAGCTGCTGCCCCGCCGTGGGCTGGGAGAGCAGTTCGCCCCCGGCCTTGAGCAGGAAGGTGCGCGAGGAGCCCTCCCAGTGCACGGTCTGCAGGTAGCGCAGCACCGTGTCCAGGCGGATGGAGCCGAAGACCAGCCCCCGGAAGCGCCCCTTGGCGTCGTTCACTGGGCTGGAGACGATGATGACGTCCGCGCCGCTGCTGCGCCCGCGCAGCACGTCGGAGACGTAGCGGCGGCCCTCCAGGGCGGCCTGGAAATAGGGCCGGTCGGAGAGGTCCAGGCCCACGCCCGGGGCGCCGGGATCCGCAACGGTGCGGCCGTGCTCGTCGACGTACACCAGGCCGGAAAAATCGGGCGAGCGCCGCAGCACTTTGGTCAGCATTTCGTCGAGGTCCTTGGCCGGAAGCGACAGGACCCTGGGGTCGCTGGCCAGCAGGTCCACGTCGCGCACCCGCTCGCCCATCCAGAAATCGATGAACTGCTGCTGCATGCGCAGGGTGGAGCGCAGCTCCTGCTGGGCATCGGCCAGCAGCACCCGGCTGGAATAGAGCGCAAAGAAGGCGACGCCCGCGCCCAGGGGCAGCAGCACCATGAGCCAGAGCATTTGCCGGAGCCGCTGCACCAGGCTGAACGAGCGTGTGGGTATCCTCATTTCACACCAAATAAGGAGGAAAGAGGCGTTGGCAAGTGATTACCCGCCAATGGAGGACATGGCCGTGGCGCAAACGCCCTGGCCTTCCCTGCGGCGGGCCAGCAACTCGTGCCCGATGGGCTTGTTTTTCAGCGCCGCGCGCACGATGCGCTCCACGAAGCTCTGGCCCAGCTTGGGGTGGCGCAGGGCAGGGCGCAGGCGGTAGGAGCGGTCGGAGAACAGGCAGGTGCGCAGCACCCCGCCGCTGGTGATCCTCAGGCGGTTGCAGCTGGCGCAGAAGTGGTTGGACAGGGGGGTGATGAGCCCGAAACGGCCCTGGCCCCCCTCGATGGCCCACATCTGCGCCGGTCCGGCGTCGGCGGCGTCGCGCGCAAGGGGGGTCAGCCCGGCCAGCTCGCGGGCCTGGGCCAGGATGTCGGCGGCGCTCCAGACCTGCTCCGGCGCCCAGGTGGCCCCGCCCATGGGCATGAACTCGATGAAGCGCACGTCGATGGGCAGCTCGGCGGCCAGCTTCAGGAATCCGCCCAGCTCGTCGTCGTTGACCCCGCGCAGGGCCACGGCGTTGATCTTCACGCGCAGGCCCGCCTCCAGGCTGGCGTCGATGCCCCGGCGCACCTCGTGGTACAGGTCCGCGCCGGTGATGCGCGCGAATTTCTCCGGGTCCAGCGTGTCCAGGGAGATGTTCACGCGCTTCACGCCCGCCTGGGCCAGCCGGAAGGCCTGCGGGGCCAGCAGGGTGGCGTTGGTGGTCAGGCGCAGGTCCAGCTGCGGCATCAGCCGCATGGCGGTTTCGACGAACTCCATGAAGCCCCTGCGCGCGAAGGGCTCGCCCCCGGTGAGACGCACCTTGCCGATGCCCAGGCCATGGGCCAGCTGCATGAGCTGCAGGCAATCCTCGTAGCGCAGCACCTCGTCGTGGGTCAGACGGTGGCGCATCTGCCCGTCGCAGTACAGGCAGCGCAGGTTGCAGCGGTCGGTGACGGAAAGCCGGAGGTAGCTGACCCCGCGGCCCTTGTCGTCGGTGAGCATGGTCGATCCAGTGCCCGTGGGGGCCTTGCTACTTCTTTTTCTCGGACTTTTCCGCCCGGCGCTCGGCGTCGTTCTTCTCCACCTTGGCGGCGGCCTTCTCCACGCCCGCGATGAAGCCCGCGCGCTCGTCCTTCAGCCTCTGGGCCAGGGCGGGGTCGGAAAGGGCCAGGATCTGGGCGGCCAGCCAGGCGGCGTTGCGCGCCCCGGCCTTGTCCAGGGCCACGGTGGCCACGGGGAAGCCCGGGGGCATCTGCACGGTGGCCAAGAGGGCGTCCATGCCGCCCAGGGGCGAGGCCGCCAGCGGCACGCCGATGACCGGCCTGGTGGTGCGGGCGGCCACGGCCCCGGCCAGGTGGGCGGCCATGCCCGCTGCGCACACGAACACCTGGCAGCCTCCGGCCTCCAGGTCGGCCACGAGCTTCTCGGTGCGCTCCGGGGTGCGGTGGGCGCTGCTCACCGTGAACAGGTAGTCGATCCCTAAGCTGTCCAGCACCTCGGCGCAGGGCTTCATCAGGTCTTCGTCGGACGCGCTGCCCATGAAAACGGCTACTTTGGCCATGACTCTCTCCTATTTCTTGATGCGGGCGATGCCCTTGTCGCCGATGTCGCGGCGGAAATAACAGCCCGTGAAGCCCACCTTGGCCACGCCCTCGTAGGCCTTGGCCTTGGCCTCGGCCAGGGTGGCCCCCAGTCCGGTGACGCCCAGCACGCGCCCGCCGCTGGTGACGGTCCTGCCGCCGTCCGCCCCGCTGCTCTCGACCTTGGTGCCCGCCTGGAAGACCTTCACGCCGGGGATGGCGTCGGCCTCGTCCAGGCCGGTGATCTCCAGGCCCTTGGGGTAGCTGCCGGGATAGCCGGGCGCGGCGATGACCACGCACAGCGCGGTCTCGGGCTTCACGGCCACCATGTCCGGGGTGAGGCGGCCCTCCACGCAGGCCAGGAGCACGTCCAGCAGGTCGCCGTCCAGGCGCATCAAGAGCGGCTGGCATTCGGGGTCGCCGAAGCGCACGTTGTACTCCAGCACCATGGGGCCCTGGGCGGTGAACATGAGCCCGGCGTAGAGCACGCCCTTGAAGGGGTGGCCCTGGGCGGCCAGGTGCTTCAGGATGGGCCGGATGACCAGTTCGGCGGTGGCGGCGTACTGCTCCTGCGGCAGCACCGGGGCCGGGCTGTAGGCGCCCATGCCGCCGGTGTTGGGGCCGGTGTCGCCCTCGCCCACGGCCTTGTGGTCCTGGGCGCTGGGCAAAAGCGCGAAGTTCTCGCCGTCGCAGAAGGCCAGGAAGCTGGCCTCCTCGCCCATGAGCGCGTCCTCCACCACCACTGTCGCTCCGGCGGGGCCGAAGACCTTCTTCACCATCATCTCGTCGATGGCCTCAAGCGCCTCGTCCACGGACTTGGCCACCACCACGCCCTTGCCCGCGGCCAGGCCGTCGGCCTTGACCACCAGCGGCGCGCCGTGGGCCGTGACGTAGGCCTTGGCCGCGGCCACGTCCTCGAAGACCTCGAAGGCGGCGGTGGGCACGCCCGCGGCGCGCATGACGCGCTTGGCGAAGGCCTTGCTGCCCTCCAGCTGGGCGGCGTAGGCGCAGGGGCCGAAGCAGGCGATGCCTTCGGCGGCCAGCGCGCCCTCGATGCCCGCCACCAGCGGGGCCTCGGGCCCCACCACAACCAGGCCCACGTTTTCCTTCTTGGCCAGGGCCACCAGCCCGGCGATGTCGTCGTCCTTCACGGGCACGTTGACGGCCTCGCGGGCGGTGCCGCCGTTGCCGGGCGCGGCGAAGACCTTGGTGACGCGGGGACTCTGGGCCAGCTTCCAGCACAGGGCGTGTTCCCTGCCGCCGGAGCCGATGACAAGCACGTTCATGGGGATGCTCCAGGGAAATGTCGTTCTGCGCTTCTGTCTAGTGAAAACACGGCCCGTTTGCAAGGCGCGGCGCGCGCTGCGCGAGTTGTCACCGCAATGGGGGAAAAAGGGCTTGCGCGCCTGTGTGGTTGCGGTATGGTCGCGGCAAGACCCCAACGGACGACCACGAGAGGAGATGACGACGATGACGACCGCCATGTCCAAGCCAGCGTCCAAGGCCAGTCCGGCCAAGAAGGCCGCGCCCGCCAAGGCCTCTGCCAAGCCCGCGCCCAAGGCCGCCCCCAAGGCCGCTGAAAAGAAGGCCCCGGCCCCGAAGAAGGCTCCGGCCAAGAGCGCCGCGCTCAAGAAGGCCGCCAAACCCGCCGGGAAGGCCGCCGCAAGGTCGGGCGGGCGCGAGATGCTCCTGGCCCGTGTGGAGGCCGTGCGCCTGGCCCAGCGCCAGGAAGGGCATTTCGACTGCTTCGGCCGCGCCGTGAACGGCTACTGCGACCAGGGCGATTGCGCCTTCCACGCGGAGTGCCTGAGCGTCTCCCAGCTGGTGCACAGCCTCTAGCCGCCTTCGCCGCCCACGCCGCCCACGCCGAACACCGCCGCAGGCGCGCTCCCCTTCCGCCCCGCTCACCGGGCCAGACACCCCGCACTCCGCTTCCGGACCCTCCCGTGAGCGGAATAGACGCCGTGCGCCCTTTTCCTCCGGTCGCAAAGCGGCTATGAGGGGGCGAGAGGACACCGCCAGCATGATCGAAGATTCGTCCAAGCCCGCACCGCGCAAGCGCGACCGCCGCGTGTGGCGCGCCTACGCCTTCACCGTGCCCTGGAACCTGCTGCTGCTCACCGTCGGCGCGGCGCTGGTGGCCTTCGCCGTCAAAAGCGTGGCCGTGCCCCATGGCCTGCTCACCGGCGGGGTCAGCGGCATGGCGCTCCTGTGCTACTACCTGCTGCCCAGCATGGACGCGGGCATCTGGTACTTCCTGCTCAACGTGCCCATCATGGCCCTGGGCCTGGTCATGGTCAGCCGCAGGTTCGTGCTCTACAGCCTGTACGGCATGGCCGCCACCAGCTTCTTCATCGACCGCGTGACCTACACCCTGGCCGTCACCGACCCGTGGCTGGCGGTCATCGCCTGCGGCGTGGCCCTGGGCGCGGGCATAGGCATCGCGCTTCGGTCCATGGGCAGCACCGGCGGCGCGGACATCCTGGCCGTGATCTGCCAGGAGCGCCTGGGCGTGCCCATCGGGCGCTTCGAGTTCCTGTTCAACCTGGCGGTGTTCGCCGCGGGCCTGGCCACGCTGCAGCTGGAGCCGGTGCTCTATTCCGTGGCCATGAATTTCCTGGTGGGCCGCGTGGTGGACGTGTGCCTGACCATGTTCAGCGAGCGGCGCATGGCGCTGGTCATCTCCACCGAGCCCCGCGCCGTGGTGGACGCCATCCTGCACCGGCTGGGGCGCGGGGCCACGGTGCTGCAGGCGCGCGGCGGCTGGAGCGGCGAGGAGCGCGACGTGGTGCTGACCATGCTGAACAACCTGGAGCTCAAGCGCCTGGAGGAGCTGGTCTACGACATCGATCCCGGCGCGTTCACCATCATGGGCTCGGGCTTCAA
Organism: Pseudomonadota bacterium; assembly: GCA_023438245.1. Classification (GTDB taxonomy): domain Bacteria; phylum Desulfobacterota; class Desulfovibrionia; order Desulfovibrionales; family Desulfovibrionaceae; genus Humidesulfovibrio. The sequence continues at coordinate 13,949 of JAEXRD010000106.1, forward strand.
CGTCCTGGGCCAGGGATTCTCCGAAAGGAAGGTGTACTGACATGCGGCCCATAGCCCTGCTTTCCGACTTCGGCCTGGCCGACCCCTACGTGGGCCAGCTCAAGGCCGCGCTGGTGCGCATGGCGCCCCTGGCCCGGCTTTTGGACATCAGCCACCAGGTGGAGCCCTTCAACGCCGCGCAGGCGGCCTTTTTCCTGGCGGCCAGCGCGCCCCACTTCCCGTCGGACGCCGTGTTCGTGGCCGTGGTGGACCCCGGCGTGGGCACCGGCAGGCGCGTGCTGGGCGCGCAGGCGGGCGGCCAGAGCTTCATCACCCCGGACGCCGGGCTGCTGGGCCTGCTCCTGCGCAACCCCGGCCTGCCCCCGGTCCGGTTCCATGACCTTTCCGCCGAGGCCGCCAAGTACTCGGCCTCCTCCACCTTCCACGGGCGCGACATCATGGCCCCGCTGGCCGCGCAGCTCGCCTCCGGCACATTGCTGGAGGAGTTGGGGCCGGAGCTGCCGCAGGGCGACATCGTGACCCTGCCCTGGGCCGCGCCCCAGGCCGAGGAGGGCGACCTGCGCGCCCATGTGCTGCACGTGGACCGCTTCGGCAACTGCGTGCTCTCGCTGCGCGCGGGCGACCACATCCCCGGCGAGGTCACCGGCCTGCTGCTGGGGCCGGACGAGCGCCGCAGGCTCAGGCTGGTGCGCACCTACGCCGACCTGGCCCCCGGCGAGGCCGGGATGCTGGTGGGCAGCCAGGGCTTCTACGAACTGGCCGCCAACATGGGCTCGGCCGCGCGCCTGCTGACCCTGCGCGGGGGCGACGCGGTGCGCATTCTTCTGGGCGACCGGCCAGGCGCCAAGGGCTAGTCCGGCATGGACCCCCAGGCCGCCGACGCCTGCGCCCCCGCCGCCGTCGCCGTGAAGACCGGCCCGCTGGGCCGTTTTCTGGCCACGCTGGGCTTTCTGACCCGGCTGGCCCCGGCGCGCGTGCTGCCCGAGGCGGACATGCGCCGGGCCATGTTCCACCTGCCCCTGTGCGGGCTGGCCCTGGGCCTGGCCGTGGGCGCGCCGCTCTGCGCGCTGCACTGGCTGGGCCTGCTGCAGGGCAAGGCCCTGGCCACCGCGTTCCTGGCCACGCTGGGCTACGCCTGGCTCACGCGCGGGCTGCACCTGGACGGGCTCTCGGACATCTGCGACGGCGCGGCCAGCCACGTGCAGCCGGAGCGCTTCTGGACCATCCTCAAGGACAGCCGCGCCGGGGCCTTCGGGGCCGCGGCCATGGCCCTGTTCCTCATCGGCCAGGTGGCCCTGCTGGCCGAGGCCCTGCGCGGGGCCGACGTCCTGCGCCTGGCCCTCGTGCTGGCCTGGGTGCCGCTGTTCGGGCGCGGCTGCGGGGTGCTCTTCGGCTACGCCCACCGCACGCTGACCCGGCCCGGCCTGGGCGGGCTGTTCCTGTCCGGGGCCACGGTTCCGGCCCTGTTGTGGGCCGCCGCGCTGGCCCTGGCCCTGGGCCTGGCGCTGGACCCGCTGGCCTCGGCGCTGGCCGCGGGCTGGGCCGCGCTTTTCCTGCTGCCCCTCTCCCGGCTGGGGAGGCGCGTGGGCGGCGTCAACGGCGATTTCCTGGGCGCGGCCATCCTGCTGGGCGAGACCGCAGCCGCCCTCGCCCTGGCCCTGGCCCGCAATCCCTGATCTTTCCACACGGAGGCCCCCCATGAAGCGACTGTTCCCCCTGCTCCTGCTCGCCACCCTGGCCCTGGCCGGGTGCATGCAGCCCAACGTCAGCCTGTTCGGCAATCCCGGCGCGCCCTTCCAGGAGGTGACGCTGGACGGCAAGGGCCAGGACAAGATCCTGCTCGTGCCCATCGACGGCCTCATCAGCGAGGCCTCGCGCCAGTCGTTCCTGGCCACCAAGCCCAGCGTGGTGCAGGAGGTGGCCGCCCAGCTCAAGATCGCCAAGCGCGACAAGGCCATCAAGGCCGTGCTGCTCAAGGTCGACAGCCCCGGCGGCACCGTCACCGCCAGCGACGTCATCCACCACGAGCTGACCGAGTACAAGAAGGCCAGCGGGGCCAAGGTGGTGGCCGCGCTCATGGGCGTGGCCGCCAGCGGCGGCTACTACGTGGCCCTGCCCGCCGACCGCATCGTGGCCCACCCCACCACCATCACCGGCAGCGTGGGCGTCATCTTCGTCATGCCGCGCGTGGCGGGCCTGCTGGACAAGATCGGCGTGGGCGTGGACGTGAGCAAGTCCGGCAGCCTGAAGGACATGGGCAGCCCCTTCCGCCCGGCCACGGAGGAGGAGAGGAAGCTCACCGACGCCATGACCGCGGCCCAGGCCGCGCGCTTCCAGGACCTGGTGCGGGCAAGCCGCAAACTCGCGCCCGAGGCCATGGCGCAGGTGGCCACGGCGCGGGTGTTCACCGCCCAGGAGGCCAAGGACCTGGGGCTGGTCGACTCCGTGGGCTACCTGGAGGACGCGGTGAAGGCCGCGCGCGAGCTGGCGGGCCTGCCCGCCGACGCCCGCGTGGTGACCTACCGCCGCAGCCCGCAGTCGCACACCACCTGGTACGCGCGTTCGGCCGAGGCCCAGGGCGGCCCCGCCGCGCTGGTGAACGTGGACCTGGGTGCGCTGGCCCCGCCCAAGGCAGGCATGTATTTCCTGTGGGAGCCCGGTTACACGGAGTAAGGGGGACTGTTTCAAAAGGCGCCTTTTGCCCCCTGGACGTCGGCATGATCCGGCTCGGGGGCGGGGCTGTACCGCAACCGTACTATCCCTGGCCCCAAGCCGAATCCTTCCTCGCCAGGGAACGCAATGCATCCTTTTGCAAACAGCCCCGGGAGCCAGCGATGAGCGCAGTTGAAGAGAATCACCCGATCATTACTCCCTTCGACCTGACCGGCGAGGCCCCCGAGGTGGCCCTGCTGGTGCGCGAGCTGGGGCTCATTCCCCTGCCGGAGGAGGGCGGCCTGTTCGCCGAGACCTACCGCTCCTCCGGGATCATTCCCGGCGGGGCGGTTCCCGGTCGACACGGCACGCCCCGCACATACAGCACCGCCATCTACTACCTGGTGACGCCCGGGCGCTTCTCCACCCTGCACCGCGTGGCCAGCACCGAGATCTTCCATTTCTACCGTGGCGATGCGGTGCAGATGCTCCAGCTGCATCCGGACGGCAGCGCACGCACGCTCGTCATCGGGCCGGACATCGAGGCCGGGCAGCGGCCCCAGGTGGTCGTTCCGCGCGGGGTGTGGCAGGGCACCAGGCTTGTGGACGGCGGGCGCTACGCGCTGCTTGGCTGCACCGTGGCGCCCGGCTTCGAGTACGAGGACTACGAGCACGGCGACCGCGCCGCGCTCTCGGCCCGGTATCCTGATTGGACGGAAGAGATTGCGCGGCTTTCGCCGCAGCCATGAACCCCAGCCAAAGGAGCACGCCATGAAGATTTTCCGCACCGCATCCGCCTGCGCCGCCGCCCTGCTTTTGCTGGGGGCCTGCGCCCAGACCCAGCCCACGCCCGCCCCGGCGCCCGCCAAGCTGTCCATGAAGGAGACCGTGACCGAGGCCGGCGCGCCCGCCGAGCCGACCTCGGCCAAGGCGCTGTACGCCGCCCAGTGCGCCGGGTGCCACGGCCAGGCCGGGGAGAAGGGCCTGAAGGGCAGGAGCGCGGAGCAGGTGGCCACGGCCCTCAAGGGCTACAAGGCGGGGACCTACGGCGGGGCCAAGAAGGAGATCATGCAGGCGCGCGCCGCCAAGCTCTCCGACGCGGACATCGCGGCGCTGGCCGGATTCGTGGCCGGGCTGTAGGCCGGATCGCAAGCTAGAAGTTTCGGGCGCGGCTTGCCACGGCAGGCCGCGCCTTGATTCTTCCCCGCCCCTGCCCTATCCTCCGGGCCTTCGCACCCCAGCCCAAAGGAGCCAGCCCATGCCCGAGATCACGCTTGCCGGTCCTAACGTCGAACGCAAAATCGGACCCGACCACGCCCCGCTCGTCATCGCCGAGATCGGCATCAACCACGAGGGCGACTACGCCAAGGCCGAGCGCATGGTGCGCGACGCCCACGCCGTGGGCTGCGAGTGCGTGAAGTTCCAATGCCACGTGGTGGAGGACGAGATGAGCCCGCAGGCCAAAAAGGTCATTCCGGGCAACGCCGACGTGTCCATCTACGAGATCATGGAGCGCTGCCAGCTCTCCGAGGCCGACGAGCGCCGCCTGAAGGACCTGGTGGAGTCTCTGGGCATGATCTACCTTTCCACGCCCTTTTCCCGCGCCGCGGCGGACCGGCTGGAGTCCATGGGCGTGTGCGGCTACAAGATCGGTTCCGGCGAGTGCAACAACTACCCGCTGGTGGACCACATCGCCAGCTTCGGCAAGCCGGTGATCCTCTCCACAGGCATGAACAGCATGCAGAACATCGCCAAGAGCGTGGACATCCTGCGCGCCCGCAAGGTGCCCTTCGGGCTGATGCACACCACCAGCATGTACCCCACCCCGCCGGAAAAGGTGCGCCTGGGGGCCATGGTGCAGCTGGCGCAGGCCTTCCCCGACGCGGTGGTCGGCCTGTCCGACCACACCATGACCATCTACCCCTGCCTTGGCGCGGTCTCCCTCGGCGCCTCCATGCTGGAGCGCCACTACACGTCCGACAAGTCCTGGCCCGGCCCGGACGTTTCCCTTTCCATGGACCCGGAGGAGATGCGCCAGCTCATCGAGGGCAGCCGCCTCATCCACAAGGCCCTGGGCGGCGAGAAGGCCATCCTGCCCGAAGAACAGGTGACCATCGACTTCGCCTACGCCTCCTGCGTCACCATCGCGCCCGTCAAGGCGGGGGAGGCCTTCACCAAAGCGAACCTGTGGGTGAAACGACCCGGCACCGGCGAGATCCTGGCCGAGCACTTCGATTCCCTCCTGGGCCGCACCGCCACGCGCGACATCGGCCCCGATACCCAGCTGACCTGGGAGATGGTGGCGAAGTAGGTGAGCGTAGAGC
>JAEXRD010000005.1 GCA_023438245.1 Pseudomonadota bacterium
TGGAGGGCGGCCGGGGCATCCCGGTGCTGCTGCGGCAGTACCTCAAGCTCGGCGGGCGCATCGCCGCCTTCAACCTGGACCCGGACTTCGGCCACTGCCTGGACGGGCTCATCAGCGTGGACCTGGCGGCCACCGACCAGCGCACCCTGGCCCGGTTCATGGGCGCGGAGGCCGCGCGGCGGTTTGTCTCCTGCCATTCAGGGGCCTGCCACGCCGGGGCGCCCCGAACCCCAGGAAAAGCCGGCCCGAGGGTGGCGGGCGCGGACGGCAGTGGGACAAATGGGCGGAAAGCGGCGGGGGCCGGAGGGGCGGGCAGGTTGGCCTAGGGCCGGGCGCCCGCCACGGCCTGGAGCGCGGCGCGCAGCTCCTCCAGCTTCACGGGCTTGGACACGTGCTCGTTCATGCCCGCGGCCAGGAAGCGTTCGCGGTCGCCCGGCAGGGCGTAGGCCGTGAGCGCGATGACCGGCAGCTGCGCGAAGGCGGCGTAGCGCGGGTCGGTGCGCAGCAGGCGCGTGGCCTCCAGCCCGTCCATGCCCGGCATCTGGATGTCCATGAGCACGCAGTCGAAGCCCCCCTCGGCCAGCCTGGCCAGGGCCTGCTCCCCGTCGGAGGCGGTGGTCACACGGTGCCCCATCCTGGTCAGCATGGAGGTCAGCGCCAGCGCGCTGATGGCCTCGTCCTCGGCCAGCAGGATGGCGAGCGGAGGGGAGACGGCCGGGGACGCGGAGGCCGACGTGAAAACAGGCCCGGCGTGGACGCGCATGGGCAGGTGCAGGCACATGGTGGTGCCGTGCCCCGGCCCGACCGGCCCATCGCCGGCCACATCGCTGACCACATCGATGGTCCCGCCCATGAGCTCCACGATGCGCCGGACGATGGCCAGCCCCAGGCCCGCGCCCTCGTAGCGCCTGGTCTGCGAGGCGTCGGACTGGGTGAAGCGCTGGAACACCTCCTCCACCTTGTCGTCCGGAATGCCGATGCCGGTGTCCTCCACGCAGAGGTACACGCGCACCCAGCCCGGGCCAGCGCCCTGGAAAGCCCCGATGGGTCCGGACCAGCAGTCCACCTCCACCGTGCCCGCGGGCGTGAACTTGAGCGCGTTGCCCACCAGGTTGAACAGCACCTGGGCCAGGCGGCCCTCGTCGCCCAGCAGATATTCGGGGAAGCCGGGCCGGAGGTGGAAGGACAGCCGCACGCCGGGCTTGACGCCGCTGGCCACGAAGCTCTGCTCCACGCTCTGGAGCACCTCGGCCATGCGGAAGGGCTCGCTCTTGAGCGGCATGCGCCCGGCCTCCAGGCGCGAGAAGTCCAGCACGTCGTTGAGCAGGGCCAGAAGCCGCCTGCCCGCCGCATGCCCCAGCTTGGCATAGTTCTTCTGCTGCTGCGCGGGCAGATCCTCCTGCAGCAGGCTGAGCATGCCCAGCACGCCGTTGAGCGGGGTGCGGATCTCGTGGCTCATGTTGGCCAGGAACTCCCCCTTGGCCCTGGTGGCCGCCTCAGCGGCCTGCTTGTCGCTGTGGGCCTGGGCCAGCAGCGCGGCCCGGGCCTCGAACTGGCGGTACAGCGCCCGCCAGCCGGCGGCGATGAGCCCCAGCCCCAGGAGCCACAGGCCCAGGTGGCTCCAGATGATGCTGGCCATGAAGCTCTCGCTGTCGGCCCGGAGCGGGGCCATGGGCACGCTCACGGAGATGCCCCCGCGCACGCTGCCCAGGGTGTAGCCGTCCTTGGCGTGGCACTTCAGGCAGGGCTCCTCGGTGAGCATGACGTGCATGTAGCGCATGCTCTCCACGCCCTGGTGCTCCGCCAGGCCATAGTATTCCACGGCGCCCGTCTGGCGCATGCTCCGCAGGGCCTGGCTCTCCCACTCGTCCGGGGCGTTGCCGGGCCGCACGGGGCTCAGGCTGGTGATGTGCCCCTTGAGCCCGTAGACAGCGGCCTGCTGCTCGTGCACCAGGCGGGTCATGTAGGCCGGGTTGACGAGGGTGAGGGCGCGGCCGGTGGTTGTGGTGACGTCGCGCTCGGGCACGGTGAGGTATTCGTTGGGCCGCAGGCTCGCGGTCACGGGCACGTACACCCCGCCGTGGGAGGCGTTCCAAAGGCGGTAGGCCACGTCCTTCATGTAGCTGGTGCGGGCGATGGAGACGGCGGTGGTCCGCAGGTGGTCCCGCTCGTGGTGGATGAGCATGATGCCCGAGGTGGCGGCGGCGGCGCTCCAGACAAGCGCCAGGGCCAGCGCGTAACGGCGCAGCAGCGCCCCGTGGGCGGCTTCCGCGTGGAGTTGATCCTGGTTGGGGGAACCCAAAGGCATCGCCTGGCTACCATCCTGGCAATTGTTTTCCCTTCCAATACGCCCTCGTACCGGCCAGGGCAAGCGGCATAGACGACTTTGCCGACTCTCCGGCGCTGGCATGGACAGACGCCTCGTTAGCACACTTTTTTAAATTGTATGCTTGTCATTCGCACGAATTTAGAATAGCCATCCAGCACACGGCTACTTCATCTCATTTCGTGCCCCGCCGCGAATACGGCGAAACGACCAAAGGAGCAAACCCTCATGAAACGCGCCCTCATCGCCCTGGCCCTGGTGCTTCTTCTCTCCCAGGCCGCCCTGGCCCACTTCGGCATGGTCATCCCCTCGCAGTCCATGGTGGAGGACAAGGCCAAGGCGAACCTGAACCTGGCCGTCTCCTTCAGCCATCCCATGGAGATGAACGGCATGGACATGGACAAGCCGCTCCAGTTCGGCGTGGCCACCGCCGACGGCAAGACCGACCTGCTCGCCTCGCTCAAGGAGGCCAAGACCATGGGCCACAAGGCCTGGCAGGCGGCCTATGCGGTGAAGAAGCCCGGCGTCATGGCCTTCTACATGGTGCCCAAGCCCTACTGGGAACCCGCCGAGGACAAGTTCATCCAGCACATCACCAAGGTCGTCGTGCCCGCCTTCGGCGACGAGGAGGGCTGGGACAAGCCCGTGGGCCTGGCCACCGAGATCGTGCCGCTGACCCGGCCCTACGGCAACTACGCGGGCAACATCGTCAGCGCCGTGGTGCTGGTGGACGGCAAGCCCGCCCCCGGGGCCGAGGTGGAGATCGAGTTCTACAACAAGGACAAGAAGCGCAGCGCGCCCAACGACTACATGGTGGCCCAGGTGGTCAAGGCCGACGTGAACGGCACCTTCCACTTCGTGGCCCCCTGGGCCGGGTGGTGGGGCTTCGCCGCGCTGACCGAGGGCCCGCAGACCATGAAGCAGGACGGCAAGGACAAGAAAGTGGAGATGGGCGCGGTGCTGTGGATGGAGTTTGTTGATTCCAAACCCAACAAGAAGTAACACCGAGCCTTCAAGACAGACTCCGGCGCCGCGGGCGGGGGGCTCATTCCTCCTCCCGCCCCGGCGTGAAACACAGCAAAAAGGCGGGCCATGCACATCTCCGAAGGCGTCCTTTCCGTCCCCGTGCTGGCGGGCGGCGCGGTGCTCGCAGCCCTGGGCACGGCCATCGGCCTGCGCAAGGTGGACTACGACCGGCTCGTCACCGTGGCCATCCTCTCGGCGGCCTTCTTCGTGGGTTCGCTCATCCGCGTGCCCATCGGCCCCTCCGCCGCCCACCTCATCCTGAACGGGCTCATCGGCGCGGTGCTGGGCTGGGCCAGCTTCCCGGCCATCCTGGTGGCCCTGGCGCTGCAGGCCGTGCTGTTCCAGTTCGGCGGCATCACGTCCCTCGGCGTCAACTGCCTGGACATGGCCGCCCCGGCGGTGGCCTGCTGGCTCCTCTTCCGCCCGCTGCTCTCCCGGCCCGGCCCGGCGCGCACGGCCGGGGCCTTCCTGTGCGGCTCGGTGTCCGTGCTGCTGGCGGGCCTGTTCACCTCCGCCGCCCTGGCCCTCTCCGACGAGAGCTTCCTGGCCGCGGCCAAGACCATCCTGCTGGCCCACATCCCGGTGATGCTGCTGGAAGGCGGCTTCACCGTGCTGGTGGTGGGCTTTTTGGCCAAGTCCCGGCCCGAATTCTTCGATTCCGGCGTGGCCTAGCGCCTCAGGCCCGCCCCCGGAGGCACCCGTGAACACCCTGCGCACCCTCGTCCTCGCCGCTCTGCTGGCCCTGTTTGCCGCAGCCCCGGCCCTGGCCCACAAGGTCACGCTCTTCGCCTACGTCGAGGGCGGCGACATCGTGGCCGACGCCTTCTACTCGCGCTCCAACAAGGTGCGCCAGGGCAAAATAGCGGTGGCCGACGCCGCCAGCGGCGAAAAGCTGCTGGAAATCGCCACCGACGAGGCCGGAACCGCCCGCTTCCCCGTGCCGGAAAAGGCCCTCAAGGCCCGCCGGGACTTGCGGCTCACCCTCATCGCCGGAGAGGGCCACCAGGACGAGATCCTGGTGCGCGCCAGCGAGTTCGCGCCCGCCCCGAAGGCCGAAAAGCCCGCCGCCGCCCAGAAGCCTGCTTCCAAAGTCGAGAGCAAGGCCCCGAAAGAAACGCAGCCCCCCGCCCAGGCCGCCCCGCAGCCCTCTCCCCAACTGGACCAGGCCGAACTGGAGGCGCTCATCGAGCGCGCCGTGGAAAAGAAGGTCGCGCCCCTGCGCCAGATGCTGGAACGCCAGGCCGGAGACGGGCCGCGCATGGTGGAAATCGTGGGCGGAATCGGCTACATCCTGGGCCTGTTCGGCGTGGCGGCGTTCTTTGCCGCGCGCAGGAAGGACAGGGGCGGCAAGTAGCCCCCGGGAGCCCGATGCTCGACGAGCCCTTCGCCAGCGGGACCAGCACGGTCCACGGCCTGGATCCCCGCGTGAAGATCGCGGCGGCCACGGCCTGCGCCGTGGTCATCGGCCCGGCCACGGGCGCGGGGGCCTTCGGCGCGGCCTGCGCGGCACTCATCGCCGGGGCCGGGCTGTGCGCCTGGGCACGGCTGCCGCTTGGCCCGCTGCTGAGGCGGCTTGTCAGCATCAACCTCTTCGCCGCGTTCCTGTGGCTGTTCCTGCCCTTCACCACGCCGGGCAGCGCGGCCCTCCACCTCGGCCCACTCACCGCCACCGATGCCGGGATCGCCCAGGCCCTGCTCATCACGCTCAAGACCAACGCCGTCATGCTCTGGTTCGTGGCGCTCGTGGCCACCAGCGACGCCGCGGCCATCGGCCAGGCCCTGGGCAGGCTGGGCGTGCACCCCAAGCTCGTTTTCCTGTTCCTGTTCACCTACCGCTTCGCCCATGTGCTGGGCGCGGAGCTGGAACGCCTGACCACCGCCGCCAAGCTGCGCGGGTTCGCGCCCAGAAGCGGCCTGCACACCTGGCGCACGCTGGCCTCGCTCCTGGCCATGGTGCTCATCGGGGCCATGCGCCGGGCGGAGATGAGCCGACAGGCCATGCAACTGCGCGGCTTCCACGGCAAGTTCGCAACGCTGCGGGCCTTCCGGGCCGGGCCGCAGTCCCGGGCCTTCCTGGCCGCCTCCACCCTGTTTCTGGCCGCGCTGGCCTGGTGGGAGATAGTCCATGTGTGAGCATTGCGGAAACGACCTGAACCACGGCCATTCCCATGACCACGACGGCCAAGCCCAGCCGCGCTACACCGTGCGCCGCGTCACCGCGCCCTTCACCCCCTCCGGCCCTGCCGTGCTCTCCGCGCGCGGGCTGGTGTGCGCCTATCCCGGCGCAAACGGGGGCGGAAACGGCAACGGAAACGGACTGGTGCTCGACGGCCTGGACTTCGACCTCCACCCCGGCCAGCGCATCGGTCTGTACGGCCCCAACGGCTGCGGCAAGACCACCCTGCTCTCCGCGCTCATGGGCCTCATCACGCCCAAGTCCGGCCAGGTGCGCCACCTGGACCGCCCCGTCACCAGCCCGGAGGACTGGCGCACCCTGCGCCTGTCCGTCGGCCTGGTGCTCCAGCACGCCGACGACCAGATCCTGTTCCCCACCGTGCTCGACGACGTGGCCTTCGGCCCGCTGAACATGGGCCTCACCCCGGACGCCGCCCGCGCCGCCGCCCTTGAGGCCCTCACCTTCCTCGGACTCTCCGGCTTCGAGGACCGGCTCACCCACCGGCTCTCCGGCGGCGAAAAAAAGCTCGTCACCCTGGCCGGAGTGCTGGCCATGAAGCCCAAGGCCCTGCTGCTCGACGAGCCCTCCGCCAGCCTGGACCCGGCCACGCGCGAACGCCTGGCCGCCGCGCTCGCCGGGCTCGACGTGGCCACGCTCGTGGTCTCGCACGACTGGGACTTCCTCGAACAAACCTCCGGCGAGTACTGGACCATCCGCCACGGCAAGCTCGTGCGCGACGAGGCCCCCGTGGTGCACCACCACGCCCACGCGCACCCCGCCGCCGGACCGCACGTGCACACCGGCCTCAAGGGCTAGCAGGGGCCCCGCAAGGGACGGCAAGCGGGGGTGAGGCTCCGCCTCGCCCCCCGCACCCCCCCTCCGCCGGGGTGGCGA
>JAEXRD010000010.1 GCA_023438245.1 Pseudomonadota bacterium
CCACGAGCGTGGCCACGGCGGGCAGCCCGGCCATGAGGGCGCGGGCGGGGCTGGCGGATGTGCTGGTCGTGTCGGGCATGTCGGGTTCCATGTGCCGGGGAAGGTGTCCCCGGTGAGGGGGAATAGCGCGTCCTGTGCCCGGGGTAAAGCCCGGCGAGGCCAAAAGCGTGGGCTACAGCTCCACCTGCGCGCCCAGCTCCACCACTCGCCCCGGCGGGATGCCGAAGAAGGTGGTGGCGTTCCAGGCGTTGCGCGACATGAACGCGAACAGGGCCTTGCGCCAGCCGGCCATCTTGGACGGCCCGCCGGTCAGCAGCGTCTCGCGGCCCAGATAGAAGGTGGTGGCCTGCAGCTCCACGTCCAGCCCGCGCAGGCGCAGCATGGCCAGGATCTCCGGCACGTTGGGGGTCTGCATGAAGCCGTAGCGCACCACCACGCGGTGGAAGCCGTGGCCCAGGGCCTTGACCTCCAGGCGTTCGGACTCGGGCACGTAGGGCGTCTCCGCGCTCTGGATGGACAACAGCAGCACCAGCTCGTGCAGGATCTTGTTGTGCTTGAAGTTGTGCAAAAGCGTGATGGGCGTGCCCGTGGGCGACACGGACATGAACACGCCCGCGCCGGGCACGCGCACCGGCTTGCGTGCGGCCACCACGCTGTTGAGGAACAGCTCCGTGGGCAGGCCCATCTTGGCGAACTGCGCGCCCAGGGCGGCCTTGCCCTCGCGCCAGGTGGCCATGGCGGTCATGATCAGCGCCGCCACGGTGAGGGTGAACCAGCCACCGTCGGGGATCTTCATGATGTTGGCCGAGAGGAAGCCCAGGTCGAACAGCAGGAACAGCGCCGCCAGCGGCAGGGCCTTCCACAGCGGCCAGCGCCACAGCATGGTGGAAATGAGCAGGAAGAACAGGGTGGTGATGGTCATGTCGATGGTCACGGCGATGCCGTAGGCCGCGGCCAGCCCGCTGGAGCTCTTGAAGGCCAGCACCAGGCCCAGGCAGGCGGCCATCATGGCCCGGTTCACGCCCGGCAGGTAGATCTGGCCCTTGGTGTGGGCGCTGGTGTTCACGATGCGGATGCGCGGGCAGAAGCCCATCTGCACCGCCTGCTGCGTCAGCGAGAACACGCCGGAGATCATGGCCTGCGAGGCGATGACCGTGGCGAAGGTGGCCAGGCCGACCATGGGATAGAGCAGCCGCTCCGGCACCAGGCCGTAGAAGGGGTTGAAGGCCTTCTCCGGGCTGGCCAGCAAGAGCGCCCCCTGGCCGAAATAGTTGAGCAGCAGCGCGGGCAGCACCAGCACGCACCAGGACAGCCGGATGGGCCTGCGCCCGAAGTGGCCCATGTCGGCGTAGAGGGCCTCCCCTCCGGTGATGCACAAGACCACCGAGCCCAGCACCACCATGCCGTGCAACCGGTTGGTGAGGAAGAAGCGCACCGCGTGCAGGGGATTGGCCGCGGCCAGGATCTCCGGGTTGGCCAGGATGGCCGACAGCCCCAGCAGGGCCAGCGTGGTGAACCACAGGATCATCACCGGGCCGAAGACCTTGCCGATGCTGTCCGTGCCGTGCTTCTGCATCAGGAACAGGCCCACGAGCACCGCGCAGGTGCCGGGGATGATGAACGGCGTGGCGGCGTCGGTGGCCACGCTCAGGCCCTCCATGGCCGAGAGCACGGAGATGGCCGGGGTGATGATGCCGTCGCCGTAGAGCAGGGCTGCGCCGAAGGTGGCCAGGAACACCACCAGGGCGTATTTGGCGCGGCTCTCGGCCTGGACCTTGCCCTGCAGCAGGGCCAGGAGCGCGAACACGCCGCCCTCGCCCTTGTTGTCGGCCCGCAGCACGAACACCACGTACTTGATGCTGACCACCACGATGAGCGACCAGAGGATGAGCGAGAGCACGCCCAGGATGTTGGCGGGCAGAAGCGCGATGGCGTGCGGGCCGTGGAAGCATTCCTTCACGGCATAGAGCGGGCTGGTGCCGATGTCGCCGTAGACCACGCCCAGGGCCGCCAGCGCCAGGGAGAGCGAGCGCTGCTCATGGCCGTCGCCGTGGCCGTCTTGTCCGTCGGAAGTTGGCCCGCCGGAAATCGGCCCGCCCTCGCCCTCGGCCACGGGCAAAGCCCCCTGGCTGGGCAGCAGCATGGTCAACGGGCGCAGCAAAGCCCTCTGGGGCAAGGACATGGACGAGACCTCCGGGGCGGCGTATCGGGCCGATATGTCGGGCCGATATGTTCGGGCTGGCGCGCGGCGGCGCCGAGTTCCGATACTACGTGGCCGGAGAATCCGGTGTCAAGGCGGTGTCTACAGGCGCACCTGGCTGCCCAGCTCCACCACGCGCCCCGGCGGGATGCCGAAGAAGGTGGTGGCGTTCCAGGCGTTGCGCGACATGTAGGCGAACAGCGTCTTGCGCCAGGCCGCCATCCTGGTGTCGCCGCCGGTCAGGAGCGTCTCCCGGCCCAGGTAGAACGTGGTGGTCTCCAGCTTGGCCTCCAGCCCGTGGCCGCGGGCCATGTCCAGGATGTCCGGCACGCTGGGGGTCTGCATGAAGCCGTAGCGCGCCAGCACGCGGAAGAATCCGTGGCCCAGCGGCGTCACCTGCAGGCGGTCGCGGGCGCTGACGAAGGGCGTCTCCGCGCTCTGGATGGACAGGAGCAGCACCTGCTCGTGCAGCACCTTGTTGTGCTTGAAGTGGTGCAGGAGCGTGATGGGCGTGCCCGCGGGCGACACGGACATGAACACCGCCGTGCCCGGGATGCGCAGGGGCTTCTGCTGGGCCACCAGGCTTTCCAGGAACAGGTTGATGGGCAGGCCCAGCTGGGCGAACTGCTGGCCCAGCGCGGCCTTGCCGTCGCGCCAGGTGATCATGGCCAGCATGATGAGCAGGGCCACGGTGACGGTGAACCAGCCGCCGTCGAAGAACTTGAGCAGGTTGGCCGAAAGGTAGGTGATGTCGAAGGCCAGGAACAGGGCCAGCAGCGGCAGGGTCTTCCAGGCGGGCCAGCGCCACAGCGTGTGCACCACGTAGAAGTAGATCACCGAGGTGATGCCCATGGTGGCCGTCACCGCGATGCCGTAGGCCCCGGCCAGGCCGCTGGAGCTCTTGAAGGCCAGCACCAGGCCCAGGCAGGCGATCATCATGGCGTTGTTCACGCCCGGCAGGTAGATCTGGCCCTTGGTCTCGGCGCTGGTGTTCACGATGTGGATGCGCGGGCAGAAGCCCAGCTGCACGGCCTGCTGCGTCAGCGAGAACACCCCCGAGATCATGGCCTGGGAGGCGATGACCGTGGCCGCCGTGGCCAGCACCACCATGGGGTAGAGCAGCACGCGCGGCACCAGGCCGTAGAAGGGGTTGAAGGCCAGCTCCGGGTGGTCGAGCAGCAGCGCCCCCTGGCCGAAATAGTTGCACAGAAGCGCGGGCAGCACCATGGCGTACCACGAAAGCCGGATGGGCCCGGCCCCGAAATGGCCCATGTCGGCGTAGAGGGCCTCGCCGCCGGTGATGCACAAGACCACCGAGCCCAGCACCACCATGCCGTGCAGCCGGTTCACCGCGAAGAAGTCCACCGCGTAGGCCGGGTTCAGCGCGGCCAGGATCTCGGGCCGCTGGAACACGGCGTTGATTCCCAGCGCGGCGATGACCGTGAACCACACGATCATCAGCGGGCCGAAGACCTTGCCGATGCGCTCGGTGCCGTGCTTCTGCATGCGGAACAGGGCGATGAGGATGAGGCAGGTGCCGGGGATGATGAAGGGCTGGGCGGCGTCGGTGGCCACGTCCAGGCCCTCCATGGCCGAGAGCACGGAGATGGCCGGGGTGATGATGCCGTCGCCGTAGAGCAGGGCCGCGCCGAACAGCGCCGCGGTGATGAGCAGCGCGTGCCCGGCCTTGCCCGTGCCCTCCACCGAGCCCTTGACCAGCGCCAGCAGCGCGAAGATGCCGCCCTCGCCCTTGTTGTGGGCGCGCATGATGAAGGCCACGTACTTGAGGCTGACCACGATGATGAGCGACCAGAAGATGAGCGAGATGACGCCCATGATGTTGGCGGGCAGAAGCTCGATGGCGTGGGTGCCGTGGAAGCATTCCTTCACGGCGTACAGCGGGCTGGTGCCGATGTCGCCGTAGACCACGCCCAGCGCCGCCAGCGCCAGCGACAGGTTGCGGCCGCCGTGGCGGCCATGGCCGTTGGCATCGCCATGGCCGTCATGCCCGTTGGCGTCGTTGGCGCTGTCCGGGCCGCCGCCGGGGGCCGAGGAGCGGGAGCGCAGGGGCGCGAAGATGTCTTTGAGGAACCGCGCAAGGGCGGGCATTGGGCAACCTCCGGGGGGCAGCATATGTCGGGGATGGTCCCCGCGCGAACGGAGGTCTCCCCTTTCGATGCCTGCGGGGTTAGCTGACGGGCTCGGACCGAAAGGTGTCCTACGCTCGAATCGAGCGATGCGCCCCAAGGGAGTGGGTCCCCCGCTTCCGGGACAGGTTCCCGGAATTCGGCAACCGAATTTTTACGCCCAAGCGTTGCGCTCTGTCAACAGGGCGCGGTTGCCAAGGCGCGCCGGGGCGGGTAGAGTCCGGCAAATGGCGTGGCGGGCCTATGGTTTTCGCAAATTGCGCCGATATCATCACCAGGCGTGCCCCGAGGCATGCCAGCGGGCCCGGGCGGCAACCCCGTCCGGCCAGCGCCTGAAGGGAGGGCGTGCATGAACCTGTTGGAGATCCTCCTTCTGGTCATCCTTGGCCTGGTTGTGTTCAATTCGGGCAAGCTGCCGCAGCTGGGCGGCGGCATCGGGCAGGCCATCCGCAACTTCAAGCGGAGCCTGAGCGAGCCCGAGGAGATCGACGTGACGGAAAAGAAAAAGGACCCGGGCGACACGCCGCCCAAGTCCTGACGCCCGCCCAAAGGCGGGCCGCCCGGCGCGGGACAGCCCCGCCCGGACCTGAGGGATAGCCATGTTCGCCATCATCGGCCTTGTCGTCGTTCTCGCCGCGGTCATCGGCGGCTACCTGCTGGAGGGCGGCAACCTGCACGTCCTCTGGCAGCCCATCGAGCTGCTCATCATCCTCGGCTCGGGCCTGGGGTCGCTGATCGTGGGCTCGCCCATGAAGGTGAACACCGCCATCGCCAAGAACCTGGTGGTGGTGCTCACGGGCAAGCCCAAGACCAAGGCCGACTACGTGGACATCCTGCTGGTGCTCTTCGACCTGCTCTCGCTGGCCCGGCGCGAGGGCGTCATCGCCCTGGAGTCGCACGTGAACAAGCCCGAGGGCAGCACCATGTTCACCAACCGGCCCTCGGTGCTCAAGAACCACGCCGTGCTCGACTTCATCTGCGACAACTTCAAGACCTACACCGCGGCCAGCATGGAGCCCCACGAGTTCGAGGCCCTCATGGACATCGACATCGAGGCCCACCACGCCGACGCCCACCAGGCCCCCACCAACCTGAACCGCATGGCCGACGCCTTCCCCGCCCTGGGCATCGTGGCGGCGGTCATGGGCGTGGTGCTCACCATGGGCAAGCTCTCCGAGCCGCCCGAGGTGCTGGGCCACTCCATCGGCGCGGCGCTGGTGGGCACCTTCCTGGGCGTTCTGCTGTCCTACGGCGTGGTCGGCCCGCTGGCCGCCATCATGGACTCCATGGTGGGCGAGACCACCAGCCAGCTCAACGTGGTCAAGGCCGCCATGAACGCCTTCGCCATGGGCTGGCCCCCGGCCATGGCCCTGGAAAGCGCCCGGCGCGCCATTCCGGCCCACGACCGCCCCGGCTTCGACGAACTGGAAGGCCTGCTGCGCGAGAGCAAGAAGGGCGGCGGCTAGGCCCCAGGCCCGTCTTCAGCTCTGATCCCGGCCCAAGCGCGAAAGGGAGTTGGCCCAAGTGGCTGAGAACAAGTCCATCATCATCAAGAAGGTCAAGAAGGGCCACGCGGGCGCGCACGGCGGCGCCTGGAAGGTGGCCTACGCCGACTTCATGACCGCCATGATGGCCTTCTTCCTGCTCATGTGGCTGCTGTCCATGGTCGTGCCCGAGAAGCGCGCCGGCGTGGAGCAGTACTTCCGCGAGTTCAGCCTGTTCGACAAGCAGGCCGCCATGGACGTGCGCCAGGGCGGGGCCATGATTCCCCTGCAGGACAAGCCCCCCGTGCCCCAGCGCGACGAGCTCACCGAGGCCGACATGAAGGGCGTGCCCGCCGTGCAGCCCGTGGACATCCAGCGCAAGGTCCGGCAAGCCATCGACGTCAACCTGCCCGAGCTCAAGGATCAGGTCATCGTGGAGGCCAACGAGGCCGGGGTGCGCATCCAGCTTCTGTACGACGAGAAGGACCCCATGTTCGCCAAGGGCAGCCCGGAGCTGACCGCCACGGGCAAGCGCGCCCTCAAGGTCGTGGCCGAGCAGCTCGGCCCCCTGCCCAACAAGATCGCCGTGGAGGGCCACACCGACGCCATCAACTACTCCGGCGGCAAGTACACCAACTGGGAGCTCTCCACCGCCCGGGCCAGCGCCGCCCGCGTGGCCCTGGAACTCTCCGGCTTCCAGCAGGACCGCCTGGCCCGCGTGGCCGGGTACGCCTCCACCATGCCCCTGTTCCCGGACAACCCCACCGACCCGCGAAACCGGCGCATCAGCATCCTCGTCATGAACTACGTGAAGCCCAAGGACGGCGAGGGCCTGGACTCCCTGGGCAGCAAGCCCGCCAAGAAGGAGCCCTCCATCGCCGAGGAGCTGAACGCCACCATCGAGAAGATGCTCTCCGTGGAGGGCCGGCCCGAGGTGGCCAAGGAGGTCGCGGCCCGCCGCGCCGCCGAGCAGGCCGCGCTGGCCAAGGCCGAGGCCGAACGCCGCGCCGCCGAGAAGGCCGCCGAGGAAGCCAAGGCCAAGGCCGAGGCCGCCAAGAAGGGGGCCAAACCCGAGGCCAAACCAGAGGCGAAGAAGGGAGGCCACTAGCATGGCGCCGGAAACCGAAGCCGCCCGCCCCGTGCCCGCTCCGGACCTCTCGCCCGGCGCGCGCGTGTTCGTGGTGGCCCTGAAGGACCCCCTGCGCGAACGCATCGACGTGCGCCAGAGCCGCGTGCTGCACCGCGAGGGCGACGTGCTCTTCCTGGAGCAGACCGACCCGCCGTTGGAGCACGTGCACTCCGGCCTGGCCCTGGAGATAGCCGCGCTGGCGCCCGGCCCCGGCGGCCAGCTCGGGCCGGTGGGCTTCGCCACGCGCCTGCTGGACGTGGTGGAGGACTTCCGGGTGGAGGACACCATGCCCGGTGTTCCGGCCCTGGCCGTGAGCGCGCCGGAGCCCGGGGCCTTCTACGAGACCGGGCTGCGCATGCACTACCGCGTGCCCGTGGACCCGGAAATGAACGTGTTCGTGCGGCTGGAAGGCCTGCCGGACATCGACGAGGCCGAACTGCTGGACTTTTCCGCCGGGGGCGCGCGGGTGCGCCTGGATCTGACCCCCTGCCCGGACCTGGAGGTGCGCCTGGGCCAGAAGCTGCCGGTGAAGCTCCTGTTCATCGGCTCCGGCTACGCCGACGCCATCGGCGTGGTGTGCAGCGCCCGGCGCGACACCCTCCAGGATCCCGACGCCGAAACGGGCGCCGAAACGGGCGGCGAGCCCCGGCCCACCCTGACCCTGGGCCTGTGCTTCACCAACATGGACATCCGCGACATCCGCTACCTGGAGCGCATGGTGGCGCGCAAGGTCTCCGCCTGCCGCCAGCAGGAGCGCGAGGCCGAGTACCTGTAGCGCCCTTTCGCCGGGGGCGCGCCCCCTGAGCCCGGTCAATGGGAGAAATGTAACACCCGGTGTCAGTGCCGTTGGCCAAGTGGATAGCATTCGCGCTGGACGTCACATTTCCCCGGAAATCTCTGACGGTCCTTCCGTCCGCCATCCCGGTGAGTGGTGCATTCGAACGCCCAGCGTGGGCTGGCGGGGGCCGAGCCTACTCGTCTGCCAGAAGCAGCACAAAAAAACTCATAGGCGTAGTAAGCGGAGTGCCTCCGGTGCACCGCTGGCTCCTGAGCAATCTGGTCAAGCACAGCCAGCGCTTCGCGGTCGGCTGAGTATTTGCCGCGCGACTCCTCGACGCGGGTCTCCATCGGCGTGTAGAAGTCCTCCCATCAGGCCTCGTCCGGCAAGGTGAAATGTCCCACGACTGAGAACTGGGACCTGCCGATGTTCGCCAAGACGTCGGAGACTGTGCCCATGGCCGGGTAGTCGGCGTCAAAGATCGCCTTCACCTCTGGCGGGGGGGCCTTGCGCCATACCGCATCGCTGAAGACGAGGCGGCCGCCGGGCCGCAGCAGCCCGTGGCAGAGACCGAGCGCCTTCCCGATGCCGATGTTGTAGAGCGCTCCCTCTGACCAGATGAGGTCGAAGCGAGCTGGCGACTGGCCAGGATCGGCCATGTTGCCAACCACCGGCAGGACGCGCCGCGCCAGGCTGCGGCTGAGGCCCGCCGGCCTGCGCCGACCCCGCCGCCCCGGCTAGAAGTCGAACAACTCCCCGAGGATGGACTTCTTCTTGTGGTAGCCGTGCCCCTGCTTGTGCTTGGAATGGCCGTCGTGGCCGCCATAATGGGGTTGCGCGGGTGCGGCGTACTGGACAGGGGCGGGCTGCTGCGCGGGCGCGGCCCTCTCGATGATCTTGTCGAGCTCGCCGCGGTCGAGCCACACGCCCCGGCACTGGGGGCAATAGTCGATCTCGATGCCGCTGCGGTCCGTCATGACCAGGGCGATGTTGCAATGCGGGCACTTCATGGGAACCTCCGTGTCTTTGGGTTGTGTTCATGGAGCCGGTGGGACGGCCCTCGCCTAATCCTGTTCCGGATTTTCCTTCGCCGGGCTGCCAGGCACCCAGCCCCGCGGCATGGCGACATGCGCCGACTCGGGCGGCAGGCCGCGGGTGCGATAGATGGAGAGCGCCACCGAGCCGCCAAGGATGCCCAGAGTCAGCAGCAGCGCAAACTCCGTGGGAATGACCGGCCCGAAGTAGCCGTTGACGACCATCTTGAGTCCCACCACCACCAGCACGATGGACAGGCCGTACTTGAGATAGTGGAACCTGTGGATGATGCCCGTGAGGGCGAAGAACAATGCGCGCAAGCCCAGGATGGCGAAGACGTTGGACGTGTACACCAGGAACGGGTCCTTAGTGATGGCGAAGATGGCGGGGATGGAGTCCAGCGCGAACACCAGGTCCGTGAACTCCACCAGCACCAGCACGATGAAGAGCGGGGTGATGAGGCGCACGCCGTTCTGGCGCACCATGAAGCGCTCGCCCACGTAGTCCGCCGTGACGCGGAAGTGCCTGCGCATGAACTGCGTCACCCGGTTGCCGGAAAGGTCGGGCTCGTCGTTGATGGTCATGAGCATCTTGACGCCGGTGACGATGAGGAAGGCGCCGAAGACGTAGATGACCCAGTGGAAGGCGGTGAGAATGGCCGACCCCGCCAGGATGAGCGCCGCGCGCATGACGAGGGCGCCCAGCACGCCCCAGAACAGCACCGTGTGCTGGGACTGTTTCGGCACCTGGAAATGCGTGAAGATGAGCACGAACACGAAGATGTTGTCGATGCTCAGGCTTTTTTCGATGAGGTAGCCGGTGAGGAACTCGTACCCCGCCTGACTGCCCTCGAAGTGGAAGATGACGCCGGAGAAGCACAGGGCCAGCACCAGGTAGCCCAGGCTGAGCCACAGGGATTCCTTGACGTTGATCTCGCGGTGCTTGCGGTGCAGCACGCCGAGGTCAAAGGCCAGAAGGACGAGAACCAGAAGGTTGAAGCCCGCCCAGTACCACCATGTTGTCATGTCATGCTCCTAGAGTCAGAGAGGGTTCGTGCGGTTGCGGCCTTGGGCTTGGGCCGCCGCGCCTTATCGCCTGCCGTCCTCCGCGTCCTGCGCTTCGTCCAGATGCTCCACCCATTCGCGCCAAACCGCCCAGGCGATGGCCAGGACGATGGGACCGGTGAACAGGCCCACCAGACCGAAGGCGCTGGCGCCGCCCAAAACGCCGAAGAGTACCAGCAGGAAGGGAATCGTTCCAGCGCTGCTGATGAACAGGGGGCGCAGGAAGTTGTCCAGTTGGCTGACCACCGCCGCCCCCCAAATCCAAACGCCGATGGCCGCCGTGGTCTCGCCCTGGAACAAGAGCCAGGCCCCGGCCCCGCCCCACGCCAGCGGGGTGGCGAAGGGGATCAGGGCCACCAGCGCGGTGAGCGCGCCCAGCGATACAGGTGAGCTGAGCCCTGCTACCCAGTATCCCAGGCCGGCAACGATGCCCTGCGCCAGCGCCGTGAGCAGGATGCCGTAGACAACGGCGCGCGTGGTGCCGCCTGCTGCCGACAGGTAGCCGTTGGCGCGCGGGCCGATGAAGCGGACCAGCACGTGGCGCAGTTCGTCGATAATGCGCGGGCCGTTGCGGTAGAAGAAGAAAACAATCACCAGCGTCAGCACCAGCTTGACCAGGTTTCGCCCAACCCCCCCGGCCAATTTCGCCGCAACTCCGGCATGCGCGCCGAGCCAGGCCTGGATGGTTTCGGCCATTCCCTGGGGATCGGACAGAAGCCAGGCCCGCTGCTCCACCAGCCATTCACCGAGCCAGGGGGCGGTGCGCAGGGCTTGCGGCAGCTCCGGCGGGGCGTGGAGCAGGGCGAGCACGGCGGGATAGATGCGGGCCAGCTCCTGCTGAGCGGTCCAGAGCAGCCAGAGCAGGGGGCCGCATAGCGTCAGTGTCACCAAGGCGGTGGCAAGGCTGGCAGCAAGGGCCTCGCGGCCGCCACAGCGTTTGCGCAGCCAAGCCATCATGGGCCAGGAGGCGTAGGCCAGCACACCGGCCCAGGCCAGCGGGGCCAGGAAGGGGAACAGGATCAGCGACACCAGCAGGCCCAGGCTGGCCAAGGCCAGGAAGGGCGCCAGCCGGTGACCAAAAGAAGACGTGTTTGTCATAGGGGCCGCCTCACGAGGTTTCGTCGATGAACCCGGCCTCATGGGGCGGCTCATGGACGTTAATCCTGTTGGATACCGGCAATGCGCCAAGTCTGGCCAGCGCCCAGCCCGGCGGTCAGATGCCAGACCTCGCTGAACGCTTCGGGCGCGGCGCCCGCCTCCTCGCGTATCTGGCCGGAGAAACGGACGCTCGCCAGCATCCGTCCCGCTTCCGTGCTGACGTCAAGCAGTTCGGCGTTCAAGTGCAGAACGTCCGTCTGCTGGGCCTGCCGGTTGCGTTCCTGATACTGCATCTGAATCTCGGCCGCCAGCTCCGGGCTGCAAAAAAGGCGGATGTCCTCCATGTCGCCGCGGTCGTTGGCGGCCTGCAGGCGGATGAAGTTGAGCTTGGACTGGCGCAGGAAGCCCTCCACGTCGAAATCGGCCGGGACATTGGCCGCAGGGGCGGTTCCGGGCGTTCCTGCACCCATGCCGCCAAAGGCGGGCGGCGGGAAGTTCCCCTGCTGCGGCTGATGCTGCAAGCCATCGACAGGCCCGGCATACTGCATGGCCGACTGCATTCCGCCGGCAGGCTGGCGCCTGCGCATCAAGAACCGCACCGCGAATACCGCCGTCGCAACCAGCAGCAGGATGACCACCATGTTGCCCATGCCCGCGCCCATGCCGAAGTGCGAGAACAGCGCCGCGATGCCGAGACCTGCGGCGATGCCGGCAATGGGGCCCATCCAGCGGCCCATGCCGGACGGCGGCGCGGCCGGAGCCTGGGCCGCCGTCTGGGCGGGCCCGGCGGCGGGCTTGGAGGTGATGCCCTGGCGGTTCATGACGCCGGAGTCCCGGCTGATGCCCGAGGACCTGGCCCCGCCCATGCGCTTGGCCTCGGCGTCCTGAGCCAGCGCGCCAAAGCCCATCATCAGGGCGAGCAAGGCGATTGCGATGAGTTTCATTTCGTTTCTCCTTTGATACCATAGGGATCGGCTTGGCCGATCAGATTGCCTCCAAATGCATTGGGGGCTTGCCAACACATGAACAACGGCTTGCCAGCACTACTTCTGTCCCGCCTGGAGCGCGGCGATGCGCTCCTCGAGCGGCGGGTGGGTCAAGAACAGGCGCTTCCAGCCCTGGCCGCCGCCGCCGGAAATGCCGAAGGCGGCCATGTTGTCCGGCAGGGGGCCGCCCCGGCCCGCCCTGAGGCGTTCAAGGGCGCGTATCATGGCCTGCCGCCCCGCCAGCGATGCCCCGCCAGCGTCAGCGCGGAACTCGCGCCTGCGCGAGAACCACATCACCACCATGGAGGCCACCACCCCGAGCACCAGCTCGGCCACGATCATGGTGACGTAGAAGGCCGGGCCGTGGCCGCGCTCGGTCTTGAACACCATCTTGTCCACCAGCGAGCCCACGACCCGCGACAGGAACATGACAAAGGTGTTCACCACGCCCTGGATGAGCGCCAGGGTCACCATGTCGCCGTTGGCGATGTGCGCCACCTCGTGCCCGAGCACAGCCTCGGCCTCTTCGCGCGTCATCTGCTGCAGCAGGCCGGTGGACACGGCCACAAGGGAATTGTTCCGGCTCATGCCGGTGGCGAAGGCGTTGGCGTCCGGGGAGTGGAACACGCCCACCTCGGGCATGCCGACGCCCGCCTGGGCCGCCTGCCTGCGGACGGTGTCCACCAGCCAGAATTCCGCCGAGTTCGAGGGGGTCTCAATGACCACCACGCCCATGCTGCGCTTGGCCATCCATTTGGACAGGGCCAGGGACAGGAAGGAACCGCCAAAGCCCATCACCGCCGCAAAGATGAGCAGCGACGAGAGGTTGAGGCCGTTGGCGTTCAGGTAGGGCTCCACCCCGAGCAGGCGCAGGCTCACCGACAACACCAGCATGATGCCCAGGTTGGTCAGAAGAAAGAGCAGTATGCGTTTCATCGCGTGGTCTCCCTTGCAGGTTCTCGCCTCGTGGACGTCCGGCATGTGCGGACCAGGCCCCTATGGACATGATCCGCGCCGACGCCAGCGCGCCAGGCTCTTCGTCCATCGTGGGCATGCTACTGCTGCCCTAAACCCTGGACAAGTCGGATGTTACGATATAAATAATCGAAAAAAACGATGTTTTGCCGGAGTGCGAAACCCGGCGGCGGCGGAAGGAGAATGCTGTGCAAGCGTTGAATTACAAGCACTTGAAGTATTTCTGGGTGGTCGCCAAGGCCGGGGGCATTGCCCGCGCGGCCCAGCAGCTGCACATCACGCCGCACACCATCAGCGGCCAGCTTGGCGAGTTTCAGGAGGCCCTGGGCGTGGAGCTGCTGCGCCGGGCCGGGCGCGGGCTGGAGCTGACGGACGCCGGGCGGCGCATCCTGGGCTACGCCGAGGACATCTTCGCCATGGGCGACGAGTTGTTGGAGGCTCTGCGGGACGACACGGTGAAGCGCATCCTGCCCTTCCGGGTCGGCTTCGCCGACAGCGTGTCCAAGTCCGTGGCCTACCATCTGGTGGAGCCAGCGCTGCGGCTTGAGGCCCCGGTGCGACTGGTGTGCCGGGAGGGCAGGCTGACGAACCTGCTGGCCGAGCTGGCCATACACCGCCTCGACATGATCATTGCCGACAGGCCCATGCCCGCGAACCTGAACGTGCGCGGCTACAGCCACCTGCTGGGCCAGAGCGGACTCAGCGTGTTCGGCGCTGGCGCTCTGGTCCAGGGCCTGTCCGGAGCTTTCCCGGCCAATCTCGACAACGCCCCGTTCCTGCTCCCGGGGGAGGACGTGGCCATCCGTCACAGGCTCATCCAGTGGGTCGAGGCCAAGGGCCTGCGCCTGCGCATCGTGGGGGAGTTCGACGACAGCGCCTTGGTGAAGTCCTTCGGCCAGGCCGGGGCCGGGCTGTTCGTGGCGCCCACGGCCATCGCCGGGCATGTGTGCGAGCAGTACAAGGTGGCGGAGGTCGGACGCATCGACGTAGTGCTGGAGCAGGTCTACGCCATCACCACCGAGCGGCGCCTCACGCATCCTGCGGTGGTGGCCATCAGCAAGGCCGCCCGGCAAAATGTGTTCAAGGTGGCGGGCGGCCCGTCACGGCGGAAGGCGGCGGACAGGGACCGCTGACGCCTTCGGCAACCCGGCCAGCCGCCCCCCCCGCTGGCGCCGCCGCGCAGCTTGCCTTTCCTCCACCCGCCCGATATTTTGCCCAAGGCTCTTCCCAACCTGGGATGCTCCCTCACAACAAAATGGAATCACCATGTCTGCCTATGTGTACTGGGAAGTCGTCATCATCCTGCTGCTGATTCTGTTGAACGGCTTCTTTTCCCTTGCCGAAATGTCCCTGGTGGCCGCCAAGAAGGTGCGGCTTTCCGCCGCCGCCAAGCAGGGCGACAAGCGCTCCGCCCTGGCCTTGTCGCTTTTGGAGGAGCCGGACCGGCTCTTCTCCACGGTCCAAATCGGCATCACCCTCATAGGCATCCTCACCGGCGCCTTCGGCGGGGCCACCCTGGGCGAGCAGCTTGGGCGCTGGCTGACCGGGTACGAAGCCCTCAGGCCCTTCGCCGACGCTCTGGGTTTTGGCCTCGTCATCCTGGCCACAACCTACCTAACCCTGGTCTTCGGCGAGCTTATCCCCAAGAAAATGGCCTTTTCCAACCCGGAGCGCTTTGCCCGCCTGGCCTCGCCCCTCATGCTCCTGCTGCGCAAGGTGGCCCACCCGGCGGTGGCGGTCTTAAGCTCGTCTTCCCGCCTGGCGTCCCGGCTGATGGGCATGAAACAGGTGAGCCAGCAGATCACGGAGGAGGACATCAAGGGCTTCATCAACGAGGGCGTGCGCGCGGGCGTTGTGCAGAGTTCGGAAAAGAACATGCTGGAGCGGGTCTTCCGCCTGGGCGACCGCCGGGTGTCGAGCCTCATGCGGCACCGCTCCAAGGTGGCCTGGCTCGACATCAACGACTCCGACAAGGACATCCTGGCCCAAATGGCCGAGAGCCCCTATTCGCGCTACCCCGTATGCGACGGCGACCTGCATGCCGTCCTGGGGGTGGTGAAGGCGCGCGAGTTCCTTGCGGCGCGGGTGGCGGACCCCGCAGCCAGGCTCGACAAGCACCTGCGCGCGCCGGTGTACATTCAGGACACGGCACGGGCCACCTCCCTGCTGGAGGCGTTTCAGGGGCGCAGCCGGATGCGTTTTGCCATGGTGGTGGACGAGTACGGCGACATCATGGGCATCGCCACGCTGAACGACATCCTGGAGGCCCTTGTGGGCGACCTGCCGGACCACCTGGCCGGTGAGGAGCCGGAGGCGGTGAAGCGGGCCGACGGCTCCTGGCTGCTCGACGGACTCATGCCCATGGAAGACGCCTGCCAGGTCGCGGGCATCTGCAGGGGGCAGGACGCGCTGGAGGCCTACGAAACCTTGGCGGGCTTCATTCTGCACCATTTGCAGGAGATGCCCGAGATCGGCGATGTCGTGCAGTGGGAAGGGTTCCGCTTCGAGATCGTGGACATGGACGGTAGGCGCATCGACCGCGTGCTGGTGACGAAGCAACCCGTAGGCCAGAGCCACGGCTGAAGAGGCCAGAGCTGGCGAGCCGGGGCCTGACGCGCAAACCGGAAAGGAGCGTACGCATGGCCGACGCCAGAGACCTCAGCGAGGTCTGGTGGCAGCCCCGGTGCGCAACTCTCGTGTTGGGCCGGTCCAGAGGTGCGCGGAAGGGCCAGGAATGCGATGATCGAGATCTGACTGGGCACGGGAGCTGATCCGCTTGCCTGGAGCGGTTGTGCACGGTGGCCGCCACGGGGCAGGACGCCACGCATGCCTGGGCAAGGGGAGAAATGTAACACCCATTTAGCAAGAGGGGGGCAATTGGACCAACCCTTGTCGGTGAATGGAAAGCGCAGCTGGTTCTGTTCCACCACCTCGCTCCACAGTGCGGTCATGCACGTCCGCATCTACGAAGATGCCGGGGTCCATGGAAATGCCTATTACTGCGCCCCCTCTCGATTCCCTCACGGCGCTGGGCCTGTAGTTGCCGGTGGCCCGTCACCTTTGGTCAGAGAACTTTCTTGCGCTTCATGAACCAGATGGACGCGCTGGTCAGCGCCACGGACAGGGCCGTCACCGTGGCGAAGGCTCCGCCGTGCTCCTGCAGGGGCAGCGGGATGTTCATGCCGTAGGTGCTGGTAATGAGCGTGGGGATCATGAGGATCACCGTGAGCGAGGTGAGGATCTTCATGATCTGGTTGACGTTGTTGGAGATGACCGAGGCGTACACCCCGGCGATGGAGCCCAGCACCTCGGTGAAGATCTTGGACATGTAGATGCCCTGCCGGGTGTCGGTCTGGGCGTCGTCGAGCATGTCGCCCTCCTCCTCGGAGAAGTTCAGGCGCGCGCCCGCCCCGGCGGTGAGGCCCTTGCGGATCACCCGGTCCAGCAGGATGTCGTTGGTCTTGAGCGCGGCGTGGAAGTACGTCACCGACTTCTGCAGCCCCAGCAGGATCATGAGGTCTTCGTTGTCCAGCGAGCGCGAGAGGTCGCGTTCCACCTCGCGGATGGCCGCGGAGATGTCCTTGAGGTGCTTGAGGAAGAGCACGGCCACGGCGCGGCTGACGTTGCAGATGGCGCGCTCGGGCCGGAGCCCGCCGCAACGGCTGCGCGCGGCGTGCAGCAGCCCGGAGATGGATTCGTCGCGCAGGCAGCTCACGGCCACGATGCACTCCCGCGCCAGGATGATGCCCACCGGCGCGGTGGAGAAGCGCTGGCGCGGGTCCGGGCCGTCGTGGCCCCCGTTTCCGTTGGCTTCCTCCACGTGGGGCGCGCGGATGACCAGGAGCGTGGCCTCGTCGTCCTCCTCGATGCGCGGGCGCTCGTGCAGGTCCAGGGCGTCGCGGATGAGCTTCTCGTCGAAGCCCGCCAACCGGGCCGCCCGCGCGATGTCCGCCGCGCCGGGGGCGATGAGCTCCAGCCAGCAGCCCCGGCAGCCCTGTTCGGGCGTGGCGAGGGCGGTCCCCTCGGGTCCGTAGACGACGAGCATGTTCCTCCCTTGGCGCGGGCCGCCTGGCCTGTCCGTCACCCGGTTTCTACACCCCCCGCCCGGCCACGCCGGTGTCCGCCCGGTCAAGGGCGTGTGACAATCGCGCGCGCCGGTCCGCTCCCGGACGTCATCCCAGACCGCGCCCCGCCCATTTGTCCCACTGCCGTCACGCGCGCGCCACCCTCGGCCCGGCGCGCGGGTGTAGCCCCTTGCCCAGGCGAACAACCCCTCAGCACCCACGACGGGCAGGGAGGAACCATGACCCAGGAACAGGCCGCAAGCGCCGGACTGCGCATAGACCTGCACGTGCACTCGCGCCACTCCACCCGGCCCTCGCAGTGGGTGCTGCAGCGCATGGGCTGCCCGGAGAGCTTCACCACCCCGCGCATGATCTACGACATCGCGCGCCAGCGCGGCATGGACCTGGTCACCATCACCGACCACAACACCATCGCCGGGGCGCTGGAAATCGCGCACCTGCCGGGCGCGTTCGTCAGCGAGGAGATCACCACCTATTTCCCCGAGGACCGCTGCAAGCTGCACGTGCTGGCCTACCGCGTCACCGAGGCCCAGCACGCCGAGTTCCAGCGCCTGCGCGACAACGTCTACGACCTGGCCGCCTACCTGCGGGCCGAGGGCATCGTGCACGTGCTGGCCCACCCGCTCTTCGCCGTGAACGGCAAGCTCACCCTGGGACATTTCGAGCGCGCGCTGCTCCTGTTCAACACGCTGGAGCTCAACGGCTCGCGCGACGGGTTCCAGAACAGCGCGCTCAGGCAGATCGCCGCCGCGCTGACCCCGGAGGCCATGGAGCTGCTGGCCGAGCGCCACGACATCGCCCCGCACGGGCCGGAGCCCTGGAAAAAGGCCCTGGTGGCCGGCAGCGACGACCACTCCTCGCTGGGCATCGCGGGCATGCACACCTGGCTGCCCGGCGAGGCCAGCGTGGAGAACGTGCTTCAGCGCATCCCCGCCGGGGAGGGCATCGTGCGGGGCGAGCCAGCCACCCCCTGGCACATGGCCCGCAACCTCTCGGGCATCGCCTACCAGTTCTTCAAGAGCCGCGCGGGCCGCCTGCCCGGCGAGCACGTCTGCGTGCGCTTCGCCGACGCCCTGCTGGACTCCGGCAGGCCGCGCCCCCGGGGCCCCAGGGCGACCCTGCGCCGCGCGGCGGACCGCCTGCGCCTGGGCCTGTACGCCCTGGCGGGCGACAAGACCGGCACCGGGGCCATGGTGCTGGCCGAGGCCGGGGCGGTCATCAAGGGCGACGCGGCCATGCGCGAGCTGGCCGCCGGAGGCCCGCTGCAGGACGCCGAGGCCATGTGGCGGCGCTTCGTCAGCCGCGTCACCGACCGGCTGCTGGCCCGCTGCGCCGAGCGCACGCTGGGCTGCGTGCAGGGCGCGGACGTGTTCGGCCTGTTCCACGAGCTGGCCCAGGCCGGGTCGCTCTACGCCATGCTCTCGCCCTTCTTCCTGTCCTGCGAGCTGTTCGGGCGCGAGCGCGCCTTCGCCCGCGAATGCCTGCGCGGCTTCGGGCTGGAGCGCCCCCGCCCCAGCAAGAAGAGCGGCGCGACCCTCAAGGTGGCGCACTTCACCGACACCTTCGCCGAGGTCAACGGCGTGGCCCGCACCATCCAGCAGCAGGTGGAGCTGGCCCGCCGCCACGGCAAGGCCATGACCGTGGTGACCTGCATGGAGCTGGCCCCGGCGGCCACCGGCGCGGCCAAGGCCGAGGTCAGGGACCGCGACATCACCCCCCACGCCGCGCTGTTCGCGCCGGTGGGCTCCTTCGCCCTGCCGGAATACCCGGAGATCACGCTCAACTATCCGCCCTTCCTGGAGATGCTGGCCTGGGCCGCGGAGCAGGACTTCGACATGATCCTCACCGCCACCCCCGGCCCGGTGGGGCTGGCCGGGCTGGCCATCGCCCGCGTGCTGGGCATTCCCGTGCACGGCACCTACCACACGGCCTTCCCCCAGTACGTGCGCATGTTCACCGAGGACCCGGCCATGGAGGACGCCGCCTGGCGGGCCATGCGCTGGTTCTACGGCCAGATGGACGCCGTGTGGGCGCCCAGCCGCAGCACCGCGCGGGAGCTGGAGGACCGGGCCATCGCGCGCGGCAAGGCCGTGGTGCACCCGCGCGGGGTGGACGTGGAGCGCTTCCACCCGGACCGCAGGACGGACTTCTACGAGCGCCTGGGCCTGGCCCGGCATTTCAAGATCCTCTACGTGGGCCGCGTCTCGCGCGAGAAGGGGCTGGACACGCTGGTGGAGGCCTTCCGCCAGGTGCGCGCCCACCGGCCCGACGCCCGGCTGGTGGTGGTGGGCGAGGGGCCGTGGCTGGCGCAGATGCGCGAGCAGTGCGCGGGCCTGCCCGTGACCTTCACCGGCTACCTGCAGGGCGCGGAGCTTTCCGCGGCCTACGCCGGGGCCGACGCCTTCGCCTTCCCCTCGGCCACGGACACCTTCGGCAACGTGGTGCTGGAGGCCCAGGCCAGCGGCCTGCCCGTGGTGGTCACCAGCCAGGGCGGCCCGCGCGAGGCCGTGCTGCCGGGCAGGACCGGCCTGGTGGTGCCCCCGGCGGACGCCCGCGCCCTGGCCCTGGCCCTGCTGGGGCTCATGAGCGACCGCGAGAAGCTCCGGAACATGGCCGAAGCCGCTCGCCAGCACGCCGCCAGCGTCTCTTTCGACCAGGCCTTCCTGCGCACCTGGGAGCTGTACGCCCAGGTGGCCACCCAGGGCCTGCCCGAACCCAGTCCTTCCACGCCGGAGGATGGCGGAACTTCCTTCGCCGCCTCCACCGGCGGGGGGTGCCTGCGCGCCGCGTAAGGCCCAGGCCTGGAGGGCCGGGCGCACAAGGCATGGCCCCCGCTCCGGTGCTCCGGGGCGGGGGCCTCATGCTGGGGAGGGGGGCGTGGGTGCGGGTGCTAGGGCTTGGTCTGGCCGGATGCGGCGGGGGAAGCGGGGGCGGCGGGCTTGGGGGCCTCGGGAGTCCTGGGGGCCTCGGGCTTGGCTTCGACTTTGGCCACGGGCGCGGCGACCTTGACGGCGGGGGCCGGGGCGGGCTTCTTGGGCTCTTCCTTCTTGGGCTCGTCCTTCTTGGCTTCCGGCTTGATAGCGGGCTTGGCCTCGGCCTTCTTCTCGTCTTTCTTCTCTTCCTTTTTCTCGGGCTTGCCCGCGCTGATGGTCAGCGCCTCGCTGTCCTCCTCGCAGGCCGTGCGCCAGGAGACCTCCAGGGTGAAGCGGGCCTTGTCCTTCTTCACGCGGGCCTCCACCTCCACCTCGGCCAGCACGGCGGGCAGCAGCACCAGGCTGTCCGGCCCCTGCTCCACCACGATGCGCCCGGCCTTGAAGCCGTCGGCCAGCCCGATGAGGTACTTGGCCACCTCGGTGCTTTTCATCTGCGCCTTCATCTCCAGCTTGTCCTTCATTTCCTTCATTTCCTTCATGTCCTTGTCCATGAGAAACCTCCGTATGTTCAGGCTGTTGTCGTCGCGAAAAGCCGCCTTACGCCAGGGAGAGCAGGATGGGCACCAGGAACCGGTCGTCGATGTCCGGGCTGGGGCCGTAGCCGATGAGCGGGGTGTCGATGACCTCCACGCCCAGCCTGCGGATGCGCTCCAGGTCCAGCCCGCCGGGGTACTGGCCGTGCACGGAGTCCACCAGCACGTAGCCCAGCACGTCCGGCAGGGAGAGGGCCCGCTCGTGGTCGCTGTCGGCCAGCAGGGTCGCGGCCAGGCGCTCCACCTGGTCCCCCACGCTCAGGCCCAGGCATTCGGGATCGGTGCCGGTGCTGGGCACGTAGACCTTGGGGCAGCGGGCCTGGGCCACGGCCTGGCCCACGCCGCGCGGCAAAAGATTCGCCAGCAGGCTGGTGTGAAAGCTGCCCACCGGGTAGCAGATGAGCTCCGCCCCGGTGATGAGCGCGCGCACCTTGTCGCGGATGGGCTGGTCCACCGGCCTGCCCGTGTCGTCGGAGAGGTACAGCCGCCGGATGGGCGAGGAGAGCGGGGCCACCTCCTTGCCGGTCAGGCGGTGCTGGCCCACGATGAGCGAGCCGTCCTGAAGCTCCGCCGCCAGGTGCAGGTTCTTGTTCACCACCGGGCGCACCGTGCCGCGCACCTGCACCAGGCTGGAGAACATGAAGATCACCGGGTCCAGGTGCCTGCGGCTGGCCAGGTAGCCCCCGGCCAGCACCAGGTTGCCGATGCTCGCGCCGGAGAGGTCGAAGTCCTCGGGCATGTTCTGCTGGAACATGGCCAGGTGGTTGCGCACGATCTTGCGCATGGGGTCGGTGACGCGGGCCACCAGCGGGTGCTTGCCGCGCACCATGCGGTCCAGGGTGGCGCGCAGGCCCTCCGGGGTGTCGTCGGTGGCCAGGCGGTGCACGAACAGCTCGAAGATGGCCGGATTGCCGCGCAGGCTCTGGTCCGCCAGGGACATGAGCCGGGCGCGGATGTCGCCCACGGCGGGCATGTTGAAGGCGCGCCTGATCTTGGCCGAGCTGCCGCCGGAGTCGAACGGCGTCATGATGTGCACGGAGTTGTGGGTGTAGTTCACCAGGCGCATGCTGGTGCGCTTGAGCGCGCTGCCGCCGCTGAAGAACAGCACCTTGGGCCCCAGCTCCGGGCATTTTTCCAGCCGCGCCAGGGCCATGTGGTTGGGCAACTCCACCTCGCGGCGGATGACGGTTCTGGCCATGTCCGCCCCCTAGCCGTGCAGCAGGTATTCCGCGCAGAAGTCCGCCGCGCGGTCGAAGTCCACCCCGCCGGTGACCTCGATGAGGTCGCAGCGCTCAAGCAGCCCGGCGTAGGCCTCGGGGCCGGGGTCGCGCCAGGACTCGTCGCCGTTCCTCGGCATGGTGAACAGCCCGGCTGGCTTCATGAACGCGGGCAGCAGGTCGGGCCGCTCCCCGGCCTTGACGAAGCGGATGGCCGTGTCGCCCCCGCCGCGCTTCCAGTTCAGCACCACCAGCCCGTGCATGGGCGCCTGGAGCAGAAACCTCCCCTGGCCGAAGCACTGGTCCAGGAACACGTCGTACTTGTGCTCCAGGCCCCACAGCTCGTCCTCGTCCAGTTCCAGGAACCGGCGGCGCTCCTCGCCGGGCACCACGCGGGCCAGGTCCGGGTTGTTCAGCGCGGTGCCGGGGTTGATACGCGGCAGCTTGGGCACGCCGGACATGCGCAGGCCGCCGCCATTGCCGCTCTCCGGCTCCACCAGCAGGCGGTCGTTGCTGACGAACAGCGCGCCCCGGCTCATGACGTGCATGGCCAGGGTGCTCTTGCCCGCGCCGGAGAACCCGCACAGGGCCAGCCCGCGCAGGCGCCCGCCGGTGCCGGCCTCCGGGGCCAGGCGGGCCACGGCGGCGCTGTGGCCCAAGAGGCAGCCCTGGTGCAGCTTGTGCTCGATGTAGCGGTTGTTGACGAAGTTCACCACCTGGTTGGCGTTCTCCAGGCAGGGGCCCACGGCCAGGTTGCAGCCGTGGCCGAAGAGGAACACCATGCCCGTGAGGCGCTTGCGCACCAGCCTGCCGCCGGGCACGTCGGCGTACTCCTCCTTGACCTTCTCCTTGCCGGGGTCCGGCTCCTTGCGGGTCAGCTCCAGCGGGATGCCCGGCTCCGGGGCCTGAAGCGCGGTGAGCGTGACCTGGGCCGGGCCGGGCGGGGCCACGAAGCCGCCGAAGTAGGCGTCCAGCTCGGCGAGCAGCGCCTCGGAATTGGAGCGCACCTCCAGGCGGCAGTCGCCCAGGTCCAGGAACAGGGAGTGCGGGGCCGGGGTTTCCGCGCCCAGCATGGATGCCAGGGTGCCCATGACGTAGCCGTGCCTGCTCATTCCTCCAACCTCCTCATGGCGTAGTCCGCGTACAGCGCCGCGGCGTCCAGGCCGCGCGCCTCCTGGATGCCCCGGAAGCCGCCGAAGGCCGAGACCTCGAAGACCACGGGGCCGGTGGGCGTGAGCGCCACGTCCACGCAGGTGAAATCCAGCCCGAAAAGCTCCTGGGCGCGCCGGGCCAGCTCGATGACCTCCGGCGCGGGATCGAAGGGCACGTAGCGCCCGCCCGAGGCCGTGGTGGTGTTCCACGAGCCCTCGCCCCGGCGGCGGGCGTAGGTGGTCAGGTAGCGGCCGCCCAGGAACACCACGCCCAGGTCCTGCTGGCCCAGCTCCACGGCCTGCTGGATGTAGAACAGGCCGTAGGCGCGCTTGTACTCGGTGAGCGTGTCGCGCAGGCCGTTTCCGGGCCGCACCAGGGCCATGCCCCGGGCCTTGGTGGAGAAAAGCGGCTTGAGCACCGCCGCGCCGTAGCCCGCGACGGCCTCCAGGGCGGCCTCGATGTCTTCCGTCACCGTGGTTGGCGGCATGGGAATGCCCCCCAGGGCCAGGGTGGCGGTGCAGGCCAGCCGGTCGATGAGGCCCATGACCGCGCGCGGGCGGGAGAAAATGCGCACGCCCCGGCCCTCCAGCAGGCGCAGCAGCTCCAGGCGGTCCAGCAGGCCGGGGGAGTACGCGGCCCCCAGCTTTTTCAGCAGCAGGCCCCGGCAGCGCGAGAGGTCCAGGCCCTCGTACATGGCCCGGCCCGTGGCCAGGTCCAGGCTCACGCGATCCATCTCGATGATGAGCGGCTCGCCCCCGCAGGCCTCGGCGGCGCGCAGGGCCAAAAGCTCGGAGGACCAGCCCCCGCGCACGCCCACAACGGCCAGGGGCGGGACTTCACGGCTTGATGTGTTCGTCATTGTTCCGTCCATTCAGGTTCAGTCCAAAAGCGCGAAGTCCGGCAGGCGGAAGTCCGTCCAGGGCCTGCCCCGGTGCGCGGCCACGCGCTCCAGCAGGTAGTGGGCGCGCTGGCACATGGTGCGCGAGAACGTGGGGTTGAGCTCGAAGCGCGTGGAGGTGAACAGCGAGCGCGCCAGCGCCAGGCCCATGCGGGCCTCGAAGGTCTCGTCCCCATTCTGGCGGGCGAAGCGCCGCGCAAAGCCGAGCAGCTCGGCCATGACGCGCTGGATGCGCTCGCGCAGGTGGGCCTCGAACACCGGCATGCGGAAGTTGGAGACCAGGAACACGCTCACGTCCTGCACGTAGTCCGAGGGCCTGGAGCGGTGCACGTCCAGGTAGTGCAGGCGCTGGGTCCTGTGGTCGTACACCAGGTTGTTCACGTTGAAGTCGCCGTGGATGAGCACGGAGAAGGGCGCGGCCAGCTCCTTTTCCGCCTCGCGGCAGAGTTCCAGCAGCTCGCGGGTGGAGGGGGCCTCGTGGCCGCACACGCTGGTCACGGGCCGGTCGAAGCCGGGGTGGATCTGGAGCACCTCCGGCAGGCGGGCGGAGAGCTGGGCCATGAAGTTCGCCGGGACCGGCCCGGGGGTGCGCGTGGTTTCCCAGATGTCCTGGAGCGTGCTGGTGAGCACGAACAGGGCGTTGTCCAGCACGTCCTGGGCCGAGGCCAGGATCACCTCGTCCAGGTTGCAGCCGGGCAGGAACTCCACCAGCAGCGAGGCCTTGTCGCCCTCCTCGTGGAAGCCGTACACGTCGGCCACCAGGCCGGGATAGGTGCGCGACCACAGCTCAAGGCCCGCCTTCTCGGCCAGGATCTTGGCCCGCGCGCCCTCCTTGTAGATGCTGCCCAGGGGGTCCACGCCCATTGCGCTCGGAAGGGAGCCGTCGGCCGCGGCCCCGCCGGAGGCCTGGCCGGGGCCCGTGCCCGCGCGCCTGCTGTCCACCTTGCCGATGCGGCAGCCGCTGCGCGTGCCCCAGATGGCCTTGAAGTCCACGCCCGTGAGGCCCCCGGCGTAGCCGGTCTTGGTCAGCGTCTGCTGCAGGGCCTCGAACTGCTCGATCTTGATGCGCTCGCCCAGGATGGAGAAGATCAGCGCCTCGCCGATGTTCAAAAGCGCGTCGCCGATGCGTTCCAGGTAGCGGAAGATGAACAGCACGGTGATGAGGTTCTGCACGTTCTTGCCGGTGCGCAGCTCGCCCATGATGCGGTCGAAGCTGACCTTGTACTGGCGGTCCAGCTCGTATTCGGCCCGGCACACCGAGAGCGCGCCGGAGATGTCGGCCTTCTGGAAGGCGGGCAGCACCCGGCCCAGGCAGGAAAGCGTCTCGTCGAACATCTCGCCGTAGCCGTAGGCGCGCAGGAACTCGTGGTCGGTGAGGTAGTTGGTCTGCTGCACGATGTTGACGCAGAAGTCGGCCACGCGCTCCAGGTTCACGCAGATGACCTGCACGGCGCGCACGCGCTTGGCCACGGCGCGGTCCAATCCTCCGCCAGGGCCGCCCCCGTTCACCCCGGCGCTTGTGCCGCCGCCCTCGTGGAAGTGGCCGTAGCACTTGTTCTCGATGACGGTCTTGAGGTTGTCGATGTAGTCGTCGCGGCCCACGATGCGGTCGTAGAGCTCGTGGCTGGGCGCGTCGAGGAAGCTCTTGGTGGCGCGCACCTGGCGCTCCACCTCGGCCACCATGAAGGTGAAGTTCTCCTCAAGCCCTTCGAAGGTCAGCACGGCGGGCCTACGACTCCACCTGGATTGCGCGCTCGGCCGCCGCGATCTGCCCGCGGGAGTCCTTCCAGGTGATCTTGAGGGTGAGCTTGCTCTCGCCGTCCTTGCGCTTGGCCTTCACCGAGAAGGACATGAGCGGCGAGGGGGTGAGCACGATCTCCTCGGCGTCGCTGCGCAGGGTCACGCGGCCCTTGCCGAAGCCCTCGGTGAGCGCGGCCAGGAAGGCCTGGATGCTCTTTTCGTCCTGCACGCTGTCGAATTCGAACTTGCCGTCGTGCGCCATGATGCGGCTCCTTTGTTGTCGCCCTAGCCGTCGAGCCGGGCGGTGTATTCGCGGATGACGCAGGCCCGGTCCATGCCCGAGGCCAGCAGCCGCTTGCGGATGTTCAGGTCGTCCCAGGCGGGCTGCACGCCCACCTCGCGGCGCGCCTTGTCCGAGGAAGGGTCCGGATTCCTCAGCTTCTCGCCCATGTGCGTGTCGTCGCCCATGAACACCAGCAGGTTGCGCCCGGCCCAGCCCCGGCGGTTCTTGCGCGCCAGGGTGTCGATGAGAAACTCGGTGTAGCGCTGGCTCTGGGGATTCCAGACCTCGTAGCCGTCCACGTCGTAGTCGGCCAGCAGCACCGGCCAGAACTGCTCCGGGTGGGGGATGACGATGCCCGCGCCGAAGCCGCGCGCCTCCTCGATGACCTCCGAGGCCCGGTAGAAGTACTGCATGGGGAAGTCCGCCTTCACCGCCAGCTTGGCCGCCTGGGCGAAGGCCTGCACCCGGGCCACCAGGCGGTCGCCGTACCTGGGCCGCTGGGCGTCCAGGAAGCCGCGCACCAGCTTGTTCTTCAGGGCGTCGGGCGGCAGGCCCCCGGCGTGCTTCTCGATGAGCGCAAGGAGCTTGCGGGCATGCGCCCGGGCGAACAGGATGGTCTCCTCCGCCGCGCCGGTGTCGCGGGCCACGGCGCTCAGGCGCAGCTCGTCGCGCCCGGTCAGCACGTCCAGAAAGTCGAAGAGCTGGCTCTGGCGGTAGCGGAAGGTGTGGCGCAGCATGCTCTCAAGCACCCCGGCGCGGTCCAGGCGGTCGGCCCGGAAGTGGATGAGCAGCTGGACTTTTTGGTTGAAGCCGCTGGAGTAGCAGTCCACCTCCACCCCGGCGTAGTCGCCGTAGCTCATGATCTCGTTGTGCTGGGTGGGAATGACGAGCTCCTGCGCCCGGGCCGGGAAGGTGGCCTCGATGCGCTGCCGGATGAGGTCCATGGGCACGAACTCGGGGTGCCAGTGCACGGCCAGCACGCGTTCCTGCCGGGGGTGCACCTCGGCGGGGGTGGCGATGGCCTCGCGTTCCTCCGGGGTCAGCTCGCGCGCCACCAGGGCCAGGAAGTCGCGCTCGTCCTCCTGGGTGGGGGCCTCGGAGATGCGGGCGGGCTTCTCGGCGGCCGGTGCGGCGCAGGCTGCAGCCTTGGCTCTGCTCATGTTCCGCCGCTCCCTACTTGTGCTGGCCGTGGCAGGCCTTCTTGGAGGCGGACAGCTCGGCGTACAGGGTGGCCAGGGCCAGGCGGTCGCCCTGGGAAAAGGCCTGCTCGAACTGGCCCAGGATCTCGGCGTAGCGGGCGTAGTCGCCGCCGCCCCGGTCGGGGTGCTCGCACATGGCCCTGGAATCGGCCACGAAGCCCTGCACGATCTCCCCCGGGGGCAGCACCTGGGCGGCGATGCTGTGGCCCAGGAACTTGAAGGAGGTCTTCATGCGCTTCTTGATGGACTTGTAGGACTCCCCCCCGCTGGCGGCCAGGACCTGGGACTCCTCGAAGGCCTCCGCCGGGGTGGGCAGGCCCTTGACCTTGAGCTTCAGCTCGGCCATGCCTCCCTGCTGCTTCAGCACCAGTTCGAGCTTCTGGGCCTGCTCGATGTCGCAGGCGAAGGCGCGCAGGGCGTCGGGGGCGATGGAGTGCCGGAGGCTGGCGGCCAGGCTTTTCAGCAGGCTTTTCAGCTCCTCGCTGCGGACAATGATCTCGATCTTCTTGTCGCTGCTGCTCATGGGGCCTCCGTGGGCTGGTGTATGTGCGGAAAATAGCCCACGGCCCGCCCGGATGTGTGACCGGGCCGTGACGGGCGGGTGAAGATGGCGGCGCGCCGGATGGCGCGGCGTGGCGGCGTGCGCAGGACGCTCACACGGTCGTCACGCTGCCGCAACGTGACTGCCCTATGCACTGGGAACAGGCCGCCGGAGCGCGGCCAAGACAGCACATGAGGAGCACCGCATGGACAAGCTCAGGGTCCTGTTCATCTGTACCCACAACAGCGCGCGCAGCCAGATGGCCGAGGCCTTCCTGCGCCAGTTCGCGGGGGACAGCTTCGAGGTGGAGAGCGCCGGGCTGGAGCCCGCGGCCCAGGTCAACCCGCTGGTGGTGGCGGCCATGGCCGAGGTCGGCATCGATCTCTCCGGCAAGAAGCCCCGTAGCGTGTTCGACCTGTTCCGGGCCGGGCGCATCTACGACTATGTCATCACCGTGTGCGACGCCGAGGGCGAGGGCCGCTGCCCCATCTTCCCCGGCCTGACCCGGCGCTGGCACTGGCCCTTCCCCGACCCGGCCAGCGTGACCGGCACGCCGGAGGAGCAGTTGGAGCAGGTGCGGGCCATCCGCGACCAGATCCGCCAGCATGTGCAGCGGCCCTTTGACGAGGCCTTCCTGCGGCAGGATCCCTTCGCCCGCTAGCCCTCCGGATCCGGCTACGCGGCGCGGCCTGGGCCTTCGGTCCCCGCCGGTTTTTCCGGCTCGGCGTTTCCGGCGGCGTGGCAGGCCCCGGTGTGGCAGGCCTGAAACCGCCGCGCCGCCTCCGCGCCCATGAACCGGGCCAGGGTGCGCTGGTCGGTGGCGGCCAGGTCCACGCTGATGAGCCCGTCCAGGCAGTGGCCGAAGTCCGGGTCCAGGTTGAAGGCGGCGATGCGCCCGCCGAGCTTGAGGTACTGCCGCAGCAGCACCGGGATGCCCCGGCCGCCCTCCA
>JAEXRD010000037.1 GCA_023438245.1 Pseudomonadota bacterium
CCCACATCCAGTCCGGCCGCCTGCTGCGCATCCACGAGCAATACCACCCGCGCTCGGCCAGCCCCGCCCGCAACGACGCCCCCAGGAGCGACGCATGAACACTCCGCCGCGCCCGCGGCCCAAGACGGTCATCACCGCCCACGCCAACGCCGACTTCGACGCCCTGGCGGCCATGATCGCGGCGAGCAGGCTGTACGAGGACGCCGTGCTCATCTTCCCCGGCAGCCAGGAGAAGAACCTCCGCAATTTCTACATCCAGAGCACCACGTACCTGTTCAATTTCAGGGCCTTCAAGGACATCGACCCCTCGGACGTGGAGCTGCTGGTGGTGGTGGACACGCGCCAGCGCTCGCGCGTGGAGCACATCAAGCCGCTGTTGGACAAGCCCGGCCTGGTCATCCACACCTACGACCACCACCCGGACACCGAGGAGGACCTGCCCGCTGACTTCACCCTGGTGAAGACCTGGGGCTCCACAACCACCATCCTGGTTCACGAGATGATCGCCCGCGGCATTGAGCCGACTGTCGAGGAGGCCACCGTGCTGGGCCTGGGCATCTTCGAGGACACCGGCTCCTTCAGCTTCACGTCCACGGTGACGGAGGACTTCGAGGCAGGCGCATGGCTGCGTCGCCACGGAATGGACCTGGGAGTGATCGCCGATCTGCTCGCGCGCGACTTGTCATCGGAGCAGGTAAAGATCTTGAGCGAACTGCTGGAATCAGCGTCCACCCATGAGTTTCACGGGATCGAGGTCGTCGTCTCCACCATCAGCACCGAGCAGTTCGTCAGCGACTTCGCATATCTCGTCCACAAGTTCATCGACATGGAGAACATTCGCGTGCTGTTCGCCCTCGGGCGCATGGGCGATCGCATCCATATCGTCGCCCGATCGCGCACTCCGGACGTCAACGTGGGGCAGATCTGCTCCTTCTTCGGTGGCGGCGGGCATGGCTATGCTGCCTCGGCAACGGTGAAGGACAAGACCCTGAACGAGGTCCATGATGAACTCGTGGCCCTGCTGTACTCGCACATCAACCCGCAGATCACCGCCGAGACGCTCATGAGCAAACCGCCGGTGTTCATCGAGTCCACGCGGACCATGGCCGAGGCCGCCGAGACCATGATGCGCTTCGGGCTCAAGGGCGTGCCCGTGGTGCAGGCAGGAAGCATGCGCTGCGTGGGCGTTCTGGAGCACAAGCTGGCGGATAAGGCCGTGTCCCATGGCCTGGCTGGCATTCAGGTGGCCGAGTACATGGTGGCCGAGGCCGCCAAGGTCACGCCCGACACCGACCTCTACAAGGTCATCGAGCATGTCATCGGCAAGCGCCAGCGCCTGCTGCCGGTGGTTGATAATGATGAGCTGGTGGGCGTGATCACGCGCACGGACCTGGTCAACCTGCTTGTGGAGCAGCCGGCGCGCATCCCCGAAACCCTGCTGCCCGACCGCAAGCACGAGCGAAACATCCGGCCGGTGATGCGCACCAACCTGCCCGGCTCCATCGTGGCGCTGCTGGAGCAGGCCGGGCACCTGGCCGAGCAGCTCGGCTACAAGGTCTACGCCGTTGGCGGCTTCGTGCGCGACATCCTGCTCTCGCGCCCCAACCTGGACATCGACCTGGTGGTGGAGGGCGACGGCATCCACTTCGCCAGGGAGCTGGCCAGCCTGCGCCAGGGCCGCATGAAGCCCCACCTGAAGTTCAAGACCGCCGTTGTGCTCTTCCCCGACGGCATGCGCATCGACGTGGCCACGGCCCGGCTGGAGTACTACGAATACCCCACGGCGCTGCCCACGGTGGAGCTGTCTTCCATCAAGATGGACCTGTACCGCCGCGACTTCACGGTGAACGCGCTGGCGCTGCACCTCAACCCCGGCAGCTTCGGCCAGCTGGTGGACTTCTTCGGCGCCCAGCGCGACATCAAGGAAAAGGTGCTGCGCGTCATGCACTCGCTGAGCTTCGTGGAGGACCCTACGCGCATCCTGCGGGCCATCCGCTTCGAGCAGCGCTTCTCCTTCCGCATCGGCACCCAGACGCTCAAGCTCATCAAGAACGCGCTCCAGCTCGACCTGTTCGCCAAGGTCTCCGGCGGCCGCCTGGCCCACGAGCTCAAGCACATCATGGAAGAGGACAACGTGCTGGCCAGCCTGGAACGCATGCAGGAACTCAAGCTGCTCACCGCCATCCATCCCGTGCTTGCGCTGGACGATGAGAAGACCCGCGTCATCATGGAACTGCACAAGGTCCACAACTGGTACGCCCTGCTCTACCTGGAGCCCAAGGCTCAGCCCT
Organism: Pseudomonadota bacterium; assembly: GCA_023438245.1. GTDB lineage: Bacteria > Desulfobacterota > Desulfovibrionia > Desulfovibrionales > Desulfovibrionaceae > Humidesulfovibrio. Next base: position 2,292 of record JAEXRD010000037.1, read on the forward strand.
TCCGGCTGTATCTGCTGGGCCTCACCGTGGGCAGCGACCGCCAGCAGTTCACCCAGGTCTGCGAGCGGCTGCGCTTCCCGGAGCGCGACAAGGCCGACCTGCTGATCCTGCGCGACCACATCGCCGAGGCCCTGGCCCTGCTCATGAAGTGGCGCGAGGACCTGTCGCCACTGAGCGAGCTGTACTTCGCCCTGGACCCGCTGAGCGTTGAGGGCGTGCTGTTCCTCATGGCCCGCAGCAGGCGCGAAGGCCTGCGCCGCAGCATCTCCCAGTACCTCAACCGGCCACGGACCGGAGAGCTGAAGATCCGTGGCGGCGACCTCAAGCAGCTTGGCCTGACGCACGGGCCGGGATTCGCCAAGATCCTCAAGGCCGTGCGCGCATCGGCCATCGACGGCGAGGCCGTCACGCGCGAGCGGCAGCTGGAACTTGCCAAGAGGCTCATCGAAGAGGTACGAAACCAGTGACAACCAGCGAAGCGGCCCTGCCCGACGCTGTGCCGTGCAGCCCGGCAAGCCAATTCGTCAAGCCGGGCCGGTGATCTTGGCGTGATCGCAGCCACCGGAGGAATGATGCGCGACGAGGACAAGGACCTGTCCGTGGTCAGGATTGCGCCGGAAAACCACGACACGACCTCCATCGTCTTTGCCGGACCCGGCATGGAGCGTTTCAAGGGGCGCAAGGCCGGGCAGTTCGCCGCCATCCGCGTGTTCCGCGACGGGGCCTGGAGCGAGGCGCATCCCTTCACGCTTTCCAGCGCGCCCGGCGACGACGCCCTGCGCATGACCATCAAGAAATCCGGGGCCTTCACCTCCATGATTCCCGACCTGGAGCCCGGAACGCCCATCCAGTGCGCCGGTCCCTTCGGCAAGTTCTGTTCGGACATCGACGAGCGCCCCCATGTGGTCATGATCGCCGGAGGCGTGGGCATCACGCCGTTCCTCAGCGTTCTCAGACACTTCAAGGAGGCATCCGCCACAAACGAGGTGCTGCTGTTCTGGTCCAACAAGACCCTGGACGACGCCTTTGCGGCTGAGGAGCTGGAGGCGCTGTCCGCCTCGCTGAACCTCCGCGTTGTCCATGTGCTCACGCGGGTGCGGCCCGGGGACATGCCCCAGACCTCCGGCGCCAACGCGGTGTCCTACGAATCCGGCAGGCTGGACTGCGCCATGGTGGGACGCCACCTGAGCTGGAGCGACGCCTCGTTCTACATCTGCGGGCCGCCGCCCATGCAGGAAGCCATGCTCTCCGTCCTGGACGAGTGCGGAATCGACAAGAATTTCATCCAGAAGGAAGCCTTCGTCTTCACCAAGCCAGCCGCCAGGTAGCGCTGGAGCAACCCCAACGCCAAAGGACCGTCCCATGCACAAACGAGCCGCAGCATTCCTCGCCGCCCTGCTCGCCCTGGGCCTTGCCGCCCCCAGCCTGGCCTGCGCCTCCGGCGGGGCGCACCTGGACGGAGGGGCGCTCACAGTCTGGTGGGTGCTGCCGTTCGCCTGCATGCTGCTGTCCATTGCGCTTCTGCCGCTGGTCCTGCCCAGCCTCTGGCACCACCACTACGGCAAGATCGCCGTGTTCTGGGGCCTGTGCTTCCTGGTTCCCTGCGCCGTGCAGTTCGGGGCCGGGCTGGCGCTCTACGAGCTTCAGCACACCATCATCCTGGAATACATACCTTTCCTTATTCTGCTCTTCGCCCTGTTCACCATCTCCGGGGGGGTGCGCGTGGCTGGCGACGTGGAGGGCAGTCCGGCGGTGAACACCGGAATCCTGGCCATCGGCACCCTGCTGGCCAGCCTCATGGGCACCACCGGGGCCTCCATGCTGCTCATCCGGCCCCTGCTGCGCGCCAACCAGGACCGCACCTACAAGATACACACCGTGGTGTTCTTCATCTTCCTGGTGTCCAACATCGGCGGCTCGCTCACGCCGCTGGGCGACCCGCCGCTGTTCCTGGGCTTCCTCAAGGGCGTGGACTTCTTCTGGACCACGCGGCACATGACACACATCATGCTCTTCAACAGCGCAATCCTGCTGGCGCTGTACTACGTGGTTGAGAAGCGGCTGCTGAAGAAGGAGGGTCGCGTGAAGGCGCCTGAGGCCGTGCGCGAGCCCATCCGCATCGAGGGCGTGCTGAACCTGCTCCTGTTGTGCGGAGTTGTGGGCGCGGTGCTCATGAGCGGTCTGTGGAAACCGGACGTCGATTTTCCGGTGGGCCAGATGCGCGTGGCCCTGCAGGACCTGGCCCGCGACGGCAGCCTGCTGGCCCTGGCGGGAATTTCGTGGCTGGCTACGCCACGCCAGACACGGCTGGACAACGAATTCTCCTGGGACCCCATCGTCGAGGTGGGCAAGCTCTTCTTCGGCATCTTCGTGAGCATGATCCCGGCCATAGCCGTGCTCAAGGCCGGGCAGAACGGCGCGCTCAGCCCGGTCATCTCCCTGGTGAGCCACGAGGGCGCTCCGGTGAACCACATGTACTTCTGGCTCTCGGGCATCCTCTCCAGCTTCCTGGACAACGCGCCCACCTACCTGGTGTTCTTCAACACCGCCGGGGGCGACGCCCAGGTGCTCATGAACCAGCTCCCCGCAACGCTTGCGGCCATTTCCTGCGGCTCGGTGTTCATGGGCGCCAACAGCTACATCGGCAACGCGCCCAACTTCATGGTGCGCTCCATCGCCGAGTCCCAGGGCGTGAAGATGCCCAGTTTCTTCGGCTACATGGCCTGGTCCAGCGGCATCCTGGTGCCCCTGTTCGTGGTGGATACCTTCCTGTTCTTCCTGTGACGGGGAGGCCGGGGGCGGGCCAGCTTGCCCTCGCCGCCTCCAGAGTGTAGGATTGCGAAGAAATGCGGGGCGGTTGAACCCATTCCCGCCCCTGCCAACCATGTCAAGGAAGTGATGCGAGCATGAATGTCCTGTGGGCCCCCTGGCGGCTGGAGTACATCCTCGGACCCAAGCCCGGCGAGTGCGTGTTCTGCATTCCCGAGCACACCGGCGAGGACGAGGAGCGCCTGATCCTCTACCGGGGCAGGCACAACTTCGTCATCATGAACAAGTACCCCTACAACAACGCGCATCTCATGGTCACGCCCTACCGCCACGTCAGCTGCATCACCGAGCTGGCCCCGGAGGAGCTGCACGAGAACGCCGACCTGCTGAACCACTGCGTCCGGATTCTGCAGGAGACCTTCCGGCCCCACGGCATCAACGCCGGCCTGAACCTGGGCGAGGCCGCCGGGTCGGGCATCGCCGCGCACATCCATTACCAGATCGTGCCGCGCTGGAACGGCGACTCCTCGTTCATGGCCGTGTTCAGCGAAACCCGCGTCATCCCCGAGCATTTGCGCTCAACCTACCAGAAGCTCAAGCCGCGCTTCGACGCTCTGGCGTAAGGAGGCCCCATGCGCTACCTCAAGCTCGTCCTCACCGTTCTGGCGTTCGCCGCCTGCATGGTCTTTTTCGTGCAGAACACCCAGCCGCTCTCCCAGACCGTGGTGCTGGAGCTGAACCTCGTGGCCAAGAGCTACGTCTCCATTCCCATTCCGGTCTATGCCCTGGCGCTGGGGGCCTTCCTGGCGGGCGTGCTGGTCAGCCTGGCCTTCCTGCTGGTGGACCGCATCCGCCTGGGCCTGGAGCTCAAGAACCTCAAGAAGTCCCACGCCGCCCTGGAGGACGAGGCCCTGGCCCTGCGCACCCTGCCGCTGAACCAGCCCGGCAACATGCCTCCCGGCGGCTTCGGAACGACCTCCTCTCCCGCGGAGTAGCCCGTGCCCTGGAGCGCCCTGTTCAAGCTCGCCCGCAAGATCGGTGCGCCCGGCGCAACCGGCGACGCGCTCAAGCCCGCCGAGCCCATGACGCACCAGGACACGCGCGCGGCCATCGAGGAGCTCTCCAAGGCGGTGCGCAACAATCCGCAGTCCGTGGAGATCTACCTGGCCCTGGGCAACCTCTACCGCTCCCAGGGCGACATCGAGCGCGCCATCCAGGTGCGCACCAGCCTCATCGAGCGGCCCGGGCTGGACCGCGCGCTCAAGGCCCGCGGCTATTTCGAGCTGGGGCGCGACTTCCGGCGCGGCGGCATGCTGGACAAGGCCCGGCAGGCCTTCGAGCAGGCCCAGGGCCTGCGCGGCGGCGGCGAGGAAATCGAGCTGGAGCTGGCCCGGCTGGCCGCCGACAGCGGGGACTACATCACCGCCTCCGAGCACTATGGCCGCGTGGGCCGGGCCATGGCCCGGGCGCACTTCCTCTCGCTCCAGGCCAGCCGCCACTTCCGCCAGGGCGAGGATGACAAGGGCCGCAAGCTGCTGGCCCAGGCGCTGGAAATTTTCCCCGCCTCGCCCGAGGCCTGGCTGGCCACGGTGGTGAACCACGCCCTGAACGCCGAGCCCGGCCCGCTCTCCACGGCCCTGCGCGAGGCCTGCACCGGCATTCCAGCGCCGCAGCGCTTCCTGCTGCTGGAAGGGCTGCTGGAGGCGCTCTCCGCCGCGCGCAGCGACCAGCCCCCCACGGACGCAGCCGAGCCGGGCCGCAAGGCGCTCAGCCAGCAGGCCATCTCCATGCTGGTGCGCACCTGCGTGGAGGTGCTCTCCCACCTGCCGCCGGACGCCCTGCTCTGCTACTACTGCGCCAAGCTGCATCTCTTCGAGGCCGACCTGGCCAGCGCCAAGCACTGGCTGGAGAAGGCCCTGGTGCTCAACGCCGACTTCTGGCTGGCGCGGCTGGAGCTGGTGACGCTGGTGCTGGTGGACCAGGAGCTGACGCCGTTTTTGCGCGACCAGCTGGCCTATTTCCTCAGCCACGCGCGCAAGTCCAAGCGCTTCGTGTGCCAGGTCTGCGGCTTCCGCTGGGACAAGACTTTCTTCACCTGCCCGCGCTGCCGCTCGTGGCACAGCATCCTTTTCCGCCAGGAATTCTCGTAGGTTCGACGCATGACCCAGCCTGTTTCTCCCGCCCCCAAGCTCACCCCCATGTTCGAGCAGTACATGCAGGTCAAGGCCGAGCACCCCGACGCCCTGCTGTTCTTCCGCATGGGCGACTTCTACGAGATGTTCCACGACGACGCCGAGGTGGCCGCGCGCGAGCTGGGCATCACGCTCACCACGCGCAACCCCAACTCCGAAGTGAAGATCCCCATGTGCGGCGTGCCGCACCACAGCGCCGACGGCTACCTGGCCCAGCTGCTGGAAAAGGGCTACAAGATCGCGGTCTGCGACCAGATCGAGGACCCCCGGCAGGCCAAGGGGCTGGTGAAGCGCGCCGTGACCCGCGTGCTCACCCCCGGCACCATCGTGGAGGACCTGAGCCTGACGGCCAAGGCCCACAACTACCTGGCCAGCCTGTTCTGGGACGCCGACAAGGGCGCGGGCGGCCTGGCCTGGGCCGACATCTCCACGGGCGAATGGTCGGGCCTCTACTCCCGCCGCGAGACCGAGCTGTGGCAGTGGGCGGTCAAGATCGCCCCGCGCGAGCTGCTGCTGCCCGCCGGGCGTAAGGTGCCCCAGGAGCAGGGCGACCTGGCCGCGCAGGTCACGCCCGTGCTCCAGCCCGCGCAGTACGACTTCACCGCCGCCTCGCGCGCAGTGCTGGCCGCCCAGGCCGCGCCCGACCTCGCGGCCCTGGGCCTGGACGACAAGCCCGAGCTGGTGCGCGCCCTGGGCGCGCTGCTGGCCTACCTGCGCCAGACCCAGAAGACCGACGCCCCGCCGCTGGGCGAATTCCGGCCCCTGGACCTCTCCCGCCACCTCATCCTGGACGAGGTGACGGAGCGAAATCTCGAGATTTTCCGCAGGCTCGACGGCAAAACCGGACCGGGCACGCTCTGGCATGTGCTCGACCGCACGCTGACCCCCATGGGCGGACGGCTGCTGGAATCGCGCCTGCGCCAGCCCTGGCGCGAGCTGGCCCCCATCCTGCGCTCGCAGGAGATGGTGGCCTGGCTGGCGGCGAACGACGGCCTGCGTTCCGGCCTGCGCGCCAGCCTGGACCAAGTGCAGGACCTGGAGCGCCTGGCCACGCGCATCAGCCTGGGCCGGGCCACCCCGCGCGACATGGTGGCCCTGCGCGAGAGCCTGCGCATGCTGCCCGCCCTGCGCAAACGTCTGGAGGAGGCCCGCGACCAAGCCTCCGAAGCGCCCCAGGAGCTTTCCAGCCTGCTGAAGAACTGGGATGGCCTGGAAGAAGTCACGGAGCTGCTGCAGCGCGCCCTGGTGGACGCCCCGCCCCTGGCCGTGCTGGACGGCGGCATGTTCAAGCCCGGCTTCCATGCCGAACTGGACGAGCTGATCTCCCTCACCGAGCACGGCGAGGCGCGCATCCAGGAGATGCTGGAGCGCGAGAAGGAGAACGCGGGCATCCCCAAGCTCAAGCTCGGCTACAACCGGGTCTTCGGCTACTACATGGAGGTCTCCAAGGCCTTCCAGCACGAGGTGCCCGAGCATTTCCTGCGCAGGCAGACGCTGGTGAACTGCGAGCGCTACATCACCCAGGAGCTGAAAGACCTGGAGGACAAGCTCGTCTCGGCCTCCGACGACCGCAAAAGCCTGGAATACCGCCTGTTCGGCGAGCTGCGCGAACACCTGGCGGGCCTGCGCGCACGCATCATGTTCATGGCCGGGTGCGTGGCCGCCCTGGACTACTGGCAGGGCCTGGCCGAGTGCGCGCGCGTGCACGACTGGTGCCGCCCCACCCTGCACGAGGGCATCGAGATGGAGGTGAGCCAGGGCAGGCATCCCGTGGTGGAGGCGGCCACCGGCGCGGGCAACTACATCCCCAACGACCTGCGCATGGACCACGCCCGGCGCATCCTGCTCATCACCGGCCCGAACATGGCGGGCAAGTCCACTGTCCTGCGCCAGACCGCGCTCATCGCCATCCTGGCCCAGATGGGCTCCTTCGTGCCCGCGCGTGAGGCCAACATCGGGCTGGTGGACCGCGTGTTCTCCCGCGTGGGCGCCTCGGACAACCTGGCCCGCGGCCAGAGCACGTTCATGGTGGAGATGATGGAGACCGCGCGCATCCTGCGCCAGGCCTCCTCCAAGAGTCTGGTCATCCTCGACGAGATCGGGCGCGGCACCAGCACCTTCGACGGCCTGGCCCTGGCCTGGGCCGTGGTGGAGGAGCTTTCCCGGCGCGGGCGCGGCGGCATCCGCACGCTGTTCGCCACGCACTACCACGAGCTCACCGGGCTGGAGGGCCAGATCCCCGGCCTGCGCAACCTGAACATCGCCGTGCGCGAGTACAAGGGCGACATCGTGTTCCTGCGCAAGCTGGTGCCCGGCCCGGCGGACAAGAGCTACGGCATCGAGGTGGCCCGGCTGGCCGGCGTGCCCCAGCCCGTGGTCCAGCGCGCCCGCGAAGTGCTTGCAAGTCTCGAGGAAAAATCGCAGACTGGCGCAGGCGGCCCAGGCGCGACGGGCGCGGCCATTGCCGCCCGTCAGACGCTTCTGCCCGGCATGCCCGCCAAGCCCGTGGAGCAGGCTCCGGCCAAGGAGCATGTGGTGCTTGCGGAACTGCGCCGCTTGAATGTCGAGGAAATGACCCCACTCGCAGCGATAACCCTGCTGCACGAATGGAAAAAGCGCGTCGATTCGGACGCTTGAGCCACATGCGGAACACCTTCCGGCTGCTGACTGTCCTTCTGCTCGCCTGCCTTGCGCTGACCGCCTGCGGCAAGCGCGAATGGCCCTCGCCCGTCAAGACCGAGGACCGGTTCCGCTGGCGCTCGACCGCCGTGCTGCGAAGCGGCGGGTGCATCATCGTGGACCTGGAGGCAGCCGGGGCCTGGCAGAACATCGACACGGTGAAGGTCATGCTGGAGCCCGTGGGCAACGGCCCTGGCGACGGCTGCGAGACCTGCCCCTTCGCCCCGCGTCTGTTGCGCTCCTTCACCCCCGGCGACGCGGCCTATCGCCGCGACATGAACCGCATCGTGCTTACGGTCTGCGACCTCGACCCGCAGAAAACCTACCGGGTGCAGGCCGTGGGCTTCAACGTCTTCGCAAGTCTGGACACAGTGCTGTCGGAACTCATGCTGGCGGCGCCAAAATAACGGGCAGCAAACAGGAGCAGAGACACCCATGCATCATTTCCAGCACAAGAACGGCACCCTTCATGCCGAGGACCTGAGCGTGAAGGAGCTTGCGGACCGCTTCGGCACCCCGATGTACATCTACTCCGCCGCCACGCTCAGGCGGCACTTCCAGGCCTTCGACTCGGCCTTCGAGTCCATTCCGCACCTGACCTGCTACTCGGTGAAGGCCAACTCCAACCTGGCCATCCTCAAGCTCCTGGCCAGCATGGGCGCGGGCATGGACATCGTGGCCGGCGGCGAGCTGTACCGCGCGCTCCTGGCCGGTGTTCCGGCCAGCAAGATCGTGTACTCCGGCGTGGGCAAGAAGCCCGAGGAGATCCGCCAGGCGCTGGCCGCGGGCATCCTCATGTTCAACGTGGAGTCCATGCAGGAGCTGGTGCGCATCAACGACGTGGCCCGCGACATGGGCAAGGTGGCGAAGGTCAGCTTCCGCATCAACCCGGACGTGGACCCCAAGACCCACCCCTACATTTCCACCGGCATGAAGAAGAACAAGTTCGGGCTGAACATCGACCACTCGCTGGAGGCCTACAAGCTGGCCCGCGATCTGCCCGCCATCGAGCCCGTGGGCATGGACTGCCACATCGGCAGCCAGCTCACCACCATCGAGCCCTTCCTGGAGGCCCTGGACAAGCTCCTGGGCTTCTACGAGCAGCTCAAGAGCCTGAACCTGGACATCAAGTACCTGGACCTGGGCGGCGGCCTGGGCATTCCCTACAACGACGAGGAGCCGCCCCACCCGGCGGACTTCGGCGCGGCGCTGACCAAGAGCCTCAAGGGCCTGCCGCTGTCCATCGTGCTGGAGCCGGGCCGCGTCATCGTGGGCAACGCGGGCATCCTGGTGGCCGAGGTGCAGTACGTCAAGCAGACCCCGAGCAAGAACTTCGTCATCGTGGACGCGGCCATGAACGACCTGGTGCGCCCCTCGCTGTACGGCTCGTTCCACCGCATCGACGAGGTGGAGCAGCAGGGCCGCGCGCCCTTCGACTGCGACGTGGTCGGCCCCATCTGCGAGTCCGGCGACTTCCTGGCCAAGGACCGCCAGCTGGCCGAGGTGCGCCAGGGCGAGCGCCTGGCCGTTTACTCCGCCGGGGCCTACGGCTTCACCATGAGCTCCAACTACAACTCGCGCCCGCGCGCCTGCGAGCTGCTGGTGGACGGCGATCAGGTCACCGTGGCCCGCCGCCGCGAAACCTTCGAAAGCCTCGTGGCCCACGAGATCTAGCCGAACCGGGGCCGGACTTCCTCACGAGGTCCGGCCCCTCATTTTTATGTCCCGCCTGAACTCCTTCCACCTCCCGGCCAGCCAGTGGCCAGTCTCCGTCCAACCCGGCCAGACCGTGACGCTCGACGGCCCCGAGGCCCGGCACCTGCTGGGGGTTCTGCGCGCCAAACCCGGCGAGGTCGTGCGCCTGTTCGACGGCCAGGGCAGGCACGGTCGCTTCGCGCTTCAGACGGCAAAGGGCAAGAATTGCGCACTGCTGGAAGCGGTCGAGATCGTCTCGGAGCAGCGTCCGGCCTCCGGGCTGGTGCTGGCCCTGGGCTGGAGCAAGTCCTCGCGCCGGGATTGGCTGCTGGAAAAGGGCGTGGAGCTGGACGCCGCCGGGCTGTGGTTCTGGCGCGGGGCGCGCAGCCAGGGCGATGTGCCGGACGCCCCCAAGGACACCTGGGAAGACAAGCTGGTGCAGGCGGCCAAGCAGTGCGGAGCCTCCTGGCTGCCGGAACTGCGCTGCGTCGCGGGCGGTAGCGGCGGCCTCGGCAAGGAATTTTCGAATTTCGCCAGCGTCACCCTGCTCTGGGAGGGGGCGGAGCCCGGCGCGATTTTGCGCCCGGGGAGCTTCCGCTCGGGCCTGCATTTGGCTATTGTGGGGCCCGAGGGCGGATTGGACGAGGAGGAGGCCCGGCACTTCCGGGACGCCGGGGCGACGCCCGCCAGCCTTGGGCCGCGCCCCCTGCGCTGGGAGACCGCCGCCCTGCTCTGCCTGGGACTGGCGCACCAGGACAGGATTTCAACCGGGGCCTACGGGAACTGACATGCGCATCGAAATCGCCGACAAGCAGCCGCTGGCCGACAAGATCCGGCCCAAGACCCTGGACGAGTTCGTGGGCCAGGGGCATCTGCTGGAACGCATCGCGGCCTTTGCCAGCGGCCCCCGGCTGCCCAGCCTGCTGTTCTTCGGCCCGCCGGGCTGCGGCAAGTCCACCCTGGCCATGCTCATGGCCAAGGCCAACGGCAAGCGCTGGATCCGCGTCAGCGCGCCCGAGGCCGGATTGGCCGCCCTGCGCAAGCGCCTTGAGGGCGCGGAAGTGCTCATCCTCGACGAAATCCACCGCTTTTCCAAGGCTCAGCAGGACTTCTTCCTGCCCATCCTGGAAACGGGCGAAATCACGCTTCTGGCCACCACCACGGAGAACCCCTCCTTCAGCGTCACGCGCCAGCTGCTCTCCCGGCTGCACGTGCTGCGCTTCCGGGCGCTCACGCGCGAGGAGCTCATCCGCATGGCCCGGCGCGGGGCGCAGGCCCTGGGGCTGGAGTGGCCGGACGAGGTCTTCGACCTGCTGGCTGGCATGAGCGCCGGGGACGGCCGCGCCCTGCTCAACCTGGTGGAGCACGTGGCCAGCCTGCCCAAGGACAAGCTGGACATCGAGTCCCTGCGCCAGGCCCTGCCAGAGGTCATCATCCGCGGCGACCGCGACGGCGACTCGCACTACGAGCTGGCCTCCGCGCTCATCAAGAGCATCCGCGGCAGCGACGTGGACGCCGCGCTGTACTACCTGGCCTGCCTGCTGGAGAGCGGCGAGGACCCGCGCTTCGTGTGCCGCAGGCTGATTCTTTCCGCCTCCGAGGACATCGGCCTGGGTGATCCGCAGGCCCTGCCGCTGGCCGTGGCCTGCCAGCAGGCCGTGGAGTTCGTTGGCATGCCCGAGGGCTTCATCCCGCTAGCCGAGACCGTGGTGTACCTGGCCCTGGCGCCCAAGAACAACGCCAGCTACGCGGCCTACCTCAACGCGCTCAAGGAAGTGCGCGAGAACGGCATGCGCCCGGTGCCCCTGCACCTGCGCAACGCCAGCACCACGCTGCAAAAGGAATGGGGCTATGGCCGGGGCTACAAGTACCCGCATGCCTTCCCCGGCTCCTGGGTGGAGCAGGAATACCTGCCGCACGACCTGGCCAAGGCCAAGGCGACCTACTATTTCCCGAAAAACGAGGGGGCCGAGGCCAAGATGGGCGTGTGGCTGGCCTCGCGCAAGCGCGCCGTCCGCAAGCCTTAGCCCACTGCAAAGTCGGGCCTACTGCCCGCCGCCCTTCCTGCCGTAGAGCTTGCGCCACTCATCCAGGAACAGCACCGCCGCGTCCAGCTCGCCGAGCTTGCCCTGCTGCTGGCGCACGGCCCAGACCAGATCCTCGAAGGAGGCGTCGGCGGGCAGGCCCAGGCGCGAAAGCAGCGCGGCGATGTCGGCGGCGAGTTCGGCAGGCACGCCCTCAAGGGCCGGGGCCGCGCCCTCCCTCCTGGCAGGCCAGCCGGGCAGGCGCTGGGCCACGAAATCGAGCAGGGTCCGCATGCGCGCGGCGTAGGTGTGGTCACGCAGCACGCGCGCCTGGCCGCGCCGGGCATATTCCAGGCGCTCGTCCGGATGGGCCAGGAAGTGGCGCACCAGCTCGCGGAACCCGGCCATGTCCTCGAAGGTGGCCAGTTCGTCTTCGGCGAAGCACTCGGCCATGAGACCGCGCCGGTCCACCACCTGGAACGCGCCGCAGGCCGCCACCTCGAAGGTGCGCGGATTGATGAAGTCCCCGCCGGTGACCAGCTCCTGGGCCTGGATGCTGGAGTGTAGGTTGATGTTGACCTTGGTGGCGTTGAAGATCCGCACGCAATCCTCGCTGGAGACCCTGGCCCCGCCCATCTGGACGTACGGGGCCAGCGCGGTGTCGCCCTCCCATTCCGTGCCCCAGAGCTTGAAGTCCAGGCCTATGAACTCGCGCAGGGCCACGCGGCGGTTGGGATACCCCGCGCCCATGAAGGACACGTCCGAGCCGAACTTGCGCTGTTCCGCAGCAGAAAGTTCAAGTTGTTTATGAACTTTCGGATGGGCGGCCATGGGCAGGTACAGCGTGTTGGCTGCGCCTATCTTTGCGAGTTCACTCAGGAAAGGCTCTCTCTGGATGACGGCGAAGAAATCGTAGTGCGGGGCGAAAGCCTGCCAATACGGGAAAAGCTTGAAGTCCTCCACGAACCACATGGCCGTGGGCACCCCATCGCGGCGCAGGCGCTTCAGGGACTGGATGGACAGCGGGGCCTGGGCCATGGCCAGCACCAGATCGGGCTGGAAGGTCTCCACCTTGGCCAGCACAGCCTGGGAGACGACCTGCAGGTAGGAGCTTTCCAGGTGCTGCAGGCGGTCGGTGGTGACGCGCAAGCGCTCCAGGGCCTTGTAGCTGGCGTGGAAGTCCGGGGCCTCGAAGACCTCCACCATGTGCCCCAGCTCGGCCAGCGCATCGGCGCAGTACCGGCCCACAGGCAACGACCCGCCATACAGCGGCAACACCACAAGGATTTTCACCGGCAGCTCCTTCCAACCTGATTCTGACCCGCAAAAGCCGGCCGACGTGGTCAAATTGAATCTAGTAAAAGTCTAGAAATTCTTTAACATACTTATTCGATTCACACTAAATCAAAAGCGTCCCCTTGAGGCAGTGCGCCCCCCTCAGCGGTCAGCCAGTCCATTTCCGAGTACAGGCGCTGGGCGAAATCGCCCTCCGGACCGCCGGAAAGCCCTTCCTCGCGCCGCAGATGGCGCAGCAGGAAGGCTCGGAAGCGCCTCCTGAGCTCATCGTGCGGGTCGGTTCCGGACCTGGCGGTGAAGGTGGCGCCCAGGGCGTCGAAGCTGGCGTCCAGATCCAGCAGGCCCGGCGGCAGGTGCGCTGCGTTGCCCGTGGAAAGGTAGCGCGCCAGCAGGGGCTCGGCGAAGGGCTGCAGGCATTCCACGTTCGTCGGGCAGGGCCGGGATTCCAGGCAGGGCAGGCAGTCGCGCTCGGCCTGGAGCACCCGGTGGCCCTGTCCGTAGGGCCCGGTTTCGAAGCACCAGGCCGAGGACAGGAACGTGGCCAGCACCGGCACGCCCAGGTGCGCGGCCAGATGCATGGTGCCGGTGTCCGGGGTCAGCAGCAGGTCCAGCCCACCCACGACGTCGCACAGCTCGGCAAGACCGGTGCGGCCGCAGAGGTTCTCCACGCCGTCAGTCTGCCGGGCCGGAAGCTCGCGGATGAGCGCGCGGGCGGCCTTGTCCTCGGCCTCGGTGCCGATGAGCGTCACTTTCGACGAGCCCAGCCTGCCGCGCAGCGCGCCGATGAGCCCGGCCAGCACACTGGGCGGCAGAGAGCGCCGGGATTCGCGCCCGGCCATGACCACGCCCAGGCCCCCTCCCCTGCTCTGTGCCGGAGGGTTCACCTCGGCCGCGGCCACGGGGTCGAGGTGGTGCCAGGCCCAGAAATCCGCGATGTTTATGCCCAGCCGCCGCATGCCGGACCAGCGCATGGCCAGCCGGGCCCAGGGGCCGACCACCTCCTGGCCGCCCACCCAGCGGTGTCCGCGCACGGTGTCGGGCTCGAACAGCCCGGCCACGCGGAAATTGAGCGGCGAGAAATTGAGGTTGTACACGGCGTCCGGGGCAAGCGCCTTGAGCTCGCGGAACGCGCCCAGGTTGCGCGTAAGCAGCGCCCCGGCCTGCTCCTGCGGCGACTTGCCCGCAAGCCCGGTGCCGTGCGCGCAGATGGGGTGCAGCACGGCGAAGGGATAGACGCGCCGCGCCAGCCCGGCCAGGGATTCGTCCAGGCACAGGTGCACCTCCGCGCCTTCCGCCCGGAGCGAGAGCAGGAGCCGCTTGGACTGCACGAGGTCGCCGAAGCGGGCAAGCTGGAGGACGAGGGCGCGGTTCACGTGTGGGGCACATCCTGACGTAGGGTGAGCCGACCCTACCCCAGGCCGGGCGAATCTGGCAAGAAAGCGGCAATTGCCATTTTACAGATGGCCCGCACATTTGCTATGAAGCCGCTCATGCGCGCCTATCCCATGTTCGTGAGTCTGGAGGGCCGGACCTGCCTCGTGGTGGGGGCCGGTCGCGTGGGCAGGCGCAAGGTCGACACGCTCACCGCCTTCGGCGCCGGCGACATCCATGTGTTGGACTCGCAACCCGCTGAATTCGGGCCCAATGTACGTTTCGAGGCCCGGCCCTTCGCGGACGCGGACCTGGACGGCGTGTTCCTGGCCTTCTGCTGCACCAGCGACCGAACGCTCAACGAACGCATCGGCAGGCTCTGCCGGGAGCGCGGCATCCTGTGCAACGTGGCCGACGACCCCGAGCTGAGCACCTTCACTGTGCCCGCAACGGTGCGCCAGGGCGAGCTGACCCTGGCCATCTCCACCGGCGGCCACAGCCCGGCGCTGTCCAAGCGCCTGCGCCAGGAGTTGGAAAACCATTTCGGCGAACGCTACGGCCGCTTCATCACGCTCCTGGGCCGGGTGCGCGCGCTTGTCCTTGCCTTGGGCGAGGAAACGGAGCACAACAGCGACGTGTTCCGGGCGCTGGTGGACTCCCGCCTGCTGGACGCCCTGGAGCGGCGCGACACCGTCCTGGCCGGCGAGGAGCTGCGCCGGGTTCTGCCTTCTGACCTTCACGGCTCGATCACGGAGATTCTGGATGGCCTTGTCTGAGATCACTCCCACCGTCCTCATCGCCGCCTATTTCCTGGGCTCGCTGCTCTTTGCGCTGGGCTCGGCCCTGCGCCAGGACCCCCTCAAGAACGTGGCCCTGGCCCTGGCCGGGCTGGGCTTCGCCCTGCAGACCATCGACCTGGCCGTGCTGCTGGGCACGCTGGACATCTCCCAGGCACTGACCACCGGCCGCCTGCTCTTCTCCATGCTGGGCTGGGGCATCATGGCCATCTTCCTGGCCCTGTGGTGGAGGCTGGGGCTCAAGTTCCTGGCCATGGTGGCCATGCCGCTGACGCTGGTGTTCACCGCCACCTCCGACGCCAGCGTGGGGGTGCAGGCCAAGCTGCCGCCCATGCTCACCGGCCTGTTCTTCTTCATGCACATCGGCACGCTCTTCGCCAGCATGGCCCTGCTGGCCATGGCCTTCGGCGCGGGCGTGGCCTTCCTGCACCTGGAAAAGCGCATCAAGACCAAGAGCGGGCTGAAGAAATTCCAACAGGACATGCCCTCGCTGGACACCTTCGACAAGGTCAACCACGTGGCCAGTCTGGTGGGCTTTCCGCTGTACACCCTGGGCCTGGCCTCGGGCTTCGTGTGGGCCTGGCTGGCGGCCAAGCGCGTATTCTCCATGGATCCCAAGGAGCTGCTGGCGCTCATCGTGCTGCTGCTCTTCGCCTACCTGTTCCACCAGCGCGTGGCGCTGGGCTGGCGCGGCCGCAAGCCCGCGGTCATGGCCATCGTGGTGTTCCTGCTCACCGTGGTGTCCATGCTGGGCATCAACTTCCTCGTCCCCACAACGTTCCACGGATTCAAGCCCTAGCCTATGGACAAGAAGATCTACCTCATCGGACTGAACCACCGCTCCGCCGGAGTGGACATTCGGGAAAAGTTCGCCCTCACCAGCCTCACGGGCTTTGAGACGGGCCTGCTCGGCTCCTGCCGCCTGCGCGAGGTCATGGCGCTTTCCACCTGCAACCGCGTGGAGATCCTGGCCATCGCCGACGAGGCCACCAGCCAGGGCTTGGGCCAGGGCGTGGACATTCCCGAGGCCGTGCGCCGCCACTGGGCCAGCTGTTGCCAGGGGCCGGTTGAGGCCCTGCGCCAGCACACCTACGCCCACGAGGGCCTGGACGCCGTGACCCACCTGTTCTGCGTGGCCGCAAGCCTGGACTCCATGGTCATGGGCGAACCTCAGATCCTGGGTCAGCTCAAGAGCGCCTACCGCAAGGCCGTGGAGCACGGCACGGCCAAGGTCATCACCAACCGCCTGCTGCACAAGGCCTTCTCCGTGGCCAAACGCGTGCGCACCGAGACGGCCATCGCCAGTAGCGCCGTTTCCATCAGCTACGCCGCGGTGGAGCTGGCCAAGAAGATCTTCGGTGACCTGACCGGCAAGAGCGCCATGCTCATCGGCGCGGGCGAGATGGCCGAACTGGCCGCCACGCACCTGCTCACCCTGGGCATCGACAAGCTGTTCATCTGCAACCGCACCTATTCCAGGGCGCAGGAACTGGCCCGGACCATGAAGGGCGAGGCCATTTTCTTCGAGGACCTGGCCGAGCGCCTGCGTGACGTGGACATCGTCATCAGCTCCACCGGCTCGCCCACGGCCATCATCCGGGCCAAGGACATCAAGGAAGTGCTGAAGAAGCGGCGCAACCGCCCCATGTTCTTCATCGACATCGCCGTGCCGCGCGACATCGACCCCGACGTGAACAGCCTGGACAACGTCTACCTCTACGACATCGACGACCTGAAGGAAGTCGTGGAGGAAAACATGGCCAACCGCCAGGGCGAAGCGGTGAAGGCCCGCGCCATCGTGGAGCACGAGACCCAGGCCTTCGCCCTGTGGCTCCAGTCCCTGGCGCTGCAGCCCACCATCACCGACCTGCTTGGCCGGGCCGAGAGCGTGGCCGAGCGCGAGCTGGCCAAGACCCTCAAGCGCCTGGGCGACGTGGACGACGCCACGCGCGAGGCCCTGGAGGTGCTGGTGCGCTCCGTGGGCCGCAAGGTGCTGCACGAGCCCATCACCTTCCTCAAGCGCCGCACGCGCGAGGAAGGCACGGCGGAACGCTTCATCGACGTCACCCGGCGCATCTTCAACCTGGACGAGGACACCGTGAGCGAGGACGCGCACCTGGACCGCAAGTCCAGCGACCCCATGGACGCCTACCAGGACGACGACAACGGCCTCTGCGACGGCGCGGAGCTGCGCGACCACAAATAGCAAGAAGGGCCAAGCCATGCGCTCCTATCTCATCGAAGACCTCACCCCGGCCGACGTTGCCAAGATCGGCAACAAGCTCAAGGACAAGGGCCTGTCCGGCTCGCTGGACGGCATCTACTACATCCCTATTCCCCAGGACCTGCTCGATGCTGAGCAGCACGCCCACCAGACCGAGTGCGGTCCGCACATCTTCGCCCTGGAGCTCATGGCCGACGAGGATTCCGGACTGGCCAAGCTGGAGCTTCTGGTGCGCGCCCAGGGCAAGCTGCGCTGCTCCTGCGTCTCCTACGCCACCGCCGCACAGCGCGCCCATGTCATGGACTGGCTCGACACCTTCCTGCGCGAGCTGGACATCTCCGTGTAGCATGGCCGCCAAGCTGCCCGCGCGCCTGCAGGATTTACCGCCCGAATGGGCGCGGTTCTGCCTGGGGGTGAGAACCTTCGCCGCGCGTGAGCTGGGCTGCGACTTTCCCGCCAAATCCTGCCTCGTGGCCGTCTCCGGCGGCGCGGATTCCACCGCGCTGCTGCGCCTCTGCGCCTTGCTCGCGCCCATGCATGGCGGGCGGCTGCACGTGGCGCACCTGGACCACGGCCTGAGGCCGGAATCGAGCCAGGACGCCGAGTTCGTGCGCGAATTGTGCACGAGCCTGGGCCTTTCCGCCACCACCGGACGCAGCGACGTCTCCGCCCTGGCCGCCGAGCGTGGCCTTGGGCTCGAGGAGGCCGGTCGGCTGGCGCGCTACGATTTTTTGGAACGCATCCGGCGTGACGTGGACGCCGAGGTCATCCTGCTGGCGCACCAGCTGAACGATCTGGCCGAGGACCAGCTGCTGCGCCTGGGCCGGGGCGCTGGCTGGCCCGCGCTGGGCGGCATGGCGGGCTGCGACCCTGCGCGGAGGCTGCTGCGGCCCCTGCTGCTCACCCCGCGGGCCGACCTGGAGGCCTTCCTGCGCGCGCTGGGCCAAAGCTGGCGCGACGACCACACCAACGCCCTGCCCGTGTGCACCCGCAACCGCGTGCGCCACGAGGTCCTGCCCGGCTTGCTGCGTGAAAATCCGAACTTTCTCATGAGCGCAGCCCGGCTATGGCGACAGGCCAGAACGGACGAGGCGCACTGGCGCGGGGAGCTGGCCGCGCTTGCTCCGCAGCGGGCCGCAGACGGAACCCTGCTGCTTCCCGCAAACATTCTGGACGCCGTTTCCAGCGCCACCAGGCTACGCGCCTTCAAGCAGGCGCTGGAGCTTCTCGGGCCTGGGCAACCCTTGGGCGACGGGCTCTTCCGGCTGGATGGGCTCTGGCTCGAGCGGGCCACGGGCAAGGCCCTGCGCTTCCCCGGCGACAAGGAAGCCCGCATCATGAGGTCGGGCGTGCGCTTCCGGGTCATTGACAGGAAAAAAGAGTGCGGATAAGAGCTTGTGAATCTTTTGCACAAGCAAAGAGCAATTCTATCAGGAGGCACCATGAATATTCTGATCTTCGGACCCAACGGCAGCGGCAAAGGCACCCAGGGCGCCCTGGTGAAGGCCAAGTACAACCTGGACCACATCGAGTCCGGCGCCATCTTCCGCAAGCACATCGGCGGCGGCACCGAGCTGGGCATGAAGGCCAAGGAGTACATCAACCGCGGTGAGCTGGTGCCCGACGACATCACCATCCCCATGGTGCTCGACGTGCTGAAGAGCTCCAGCGCCGGCGGCTGGCTGCTGGACGGCTTCCCCCGCTCCCTGGTCCAGGCCGAGAAGCTTTGGGAAGCCCTGCAGAAGGACGGCGAGAAGCTCGACTTCGTCATTGAGATCCTGCTGCCCCGCCAGGTCGCCAAGAACCGCATCATGGGCCGCCGCCTGTGCGCCAATGACAACAACCACCCCAACAACATCTTCATCGACGCCATCAAGCCCAACGGCGACGTGTGCCGCGTCTGCGGCGGCGCCCTGACCGCCCGCGCCGACGACCAGGATGAAGTGGCCATCGACAAGCGCCACGACATCTACTACGACGCCACCACCGGCACCCTGGCCGCTGCCTACTTCTACAAGGCCCTGGCCGCCAAGGGCGCCTGTAAGTACATCGAGCTCAACGGCGAGGGCTCCATCACCTCCATCAAGGAGACCCTGCTGGCCCAGCTGGCTTAAGACGCCTCCTGACTCGGCAATAACGAAGGGCCCCCCCCCCCGGGCGGGGGGGCGGGGGGGGGGCGACGGGGCACGCGCGGGCGGGCG
>JAEXRD010000041.1 GCA_023438245.1 Pseudomonadota bacterium
CTCCCGCCCCCGATTCGCCCTACTCTCCCGCCTCCTTCAGCACGCGCACCTCGCGCTGCGGGAAGGGGATGGCCACGCCGTGCTGCTGGAAGGCGTCCCAGATGGCCAGCAGCACCGCGCCGCGCACGTTGCCGCTGCCGTTCTGCGGGTCCTCGATCCAGAAGCCCACGGCCAGGTTGATGCTGGAGTCCGCGAAGGCGGTGATCATGGCCTTGGGCGCGGGATCGGCCAGCACGCGGGGGGTGGCCGCCGCGGCCTGCTCCATCAGCTCCATGGCCTTGCGCGGGTCGCCGTCGTAGGCCACGCCCACCTCGGCCCGCAGCAGCAGGCGCGAGTTGCCGTAGCTTAAGTTGATGACCTCGTTGGTGATGAGGCTCTCGTTGGGGATGAGGTAGGCCTTGCCGTCCAGGGTCTCGATGGCCGAGTAGCGGGCGTTGATCTGGGCGATGCGGCCCTGCACCCCGCCCATCTCGATGACGTCGCCGGGCTTGAGCGACTTGTCCACCAGCAGGATGACGCCGGACACGAGGTTGCCGAAGATCTTCTGCAGGCCGAAGCCGATGCCCACGCCCACCGCGCCGCTGAACACCGTGAGGCTGGTGAGGTCCACGCCCACGCTGGAGAGCGTGATGGTGACGGCCAGGGCATAGAGGCCGAAGCGCGCGCCCTTGGCGAAGAGCACCTGCGCCGAGGGCGAGAGGCCGTCGGCGTGGGTGAGCTTGTCGTCGGTGATGCTGGCCAGGAGCCGGGCGGCCTGCATGAGCACCACGAACAGCGCCAGCCCCTTGAGGATGAGCAGGAGCGACACGTGGCTTTTGCCCACGGCGAAGCCCAGCTCATCCAGGAATTCCAGGGCCTGGTCCACCACGCCCAGGGCGTGCAGCACGGCGGCGATCCACACGACGAGCGCCACCATCCGTCCCAGGAAGCGGCTTCTGATGAGCGCCCCGGCCCCGTGGGCCAGCACCCAGGCCAGGGAGACCGACACCGCGATGGAGAGCACCTGGTGCGGCAGCTTGAAGTGCCGGGCCGCGGCGTCGGCCATGAGCAGCAGCAGCCCCGAGATGCCCGCCCAGGCGCAGTGGCGCAGCTCGCGCAGCAGCGGCTCGATGAGCTTGTCGGCGCGCCAGCCGGTGAGGGGCTGTGTCGGGCCGGAAAGTTTGAGCGAGCGCACCAGGGCCCAGGCGGCGGCGAAAACGACGAGCGCCAGGGCCAGCTGCGCCAGAGCGGCCTGGGTCAGCAGGTGCAGCTGCGCCCACTCGGCCATGCGCTCGCCCCACTGGGCGGGGTCGCCTGCGAACACGATCTCGGCCATGCGCTTGTCCTCACTCTTTTCTTGCCGGGGCTGTTTCCAAGGGATGGATTTCGTTCCCTGGCGAGGAATGGGACGGTGGCGGACCAGGGATAGTACGCATGCGGTACAGCCCTGGGCCGCCACCGGCTCATGACGAAGCCAGGGGGCGAAAGACGCCCTTGGAGACAGCCCCTACCGTTGGAACATCCAGGGCGAGCCAAGGAACAGGTCGGCCCAGGCCCCCAGGAACACGAACACCGCGATGACGCCGTTGAGCGTAAAGAAGGCCACGTTGACCCGCGAGAGGTCATCGGCCTTGATGAGCTTGTGCTCCCACACCAGGATGCCGCCCACCACCAGCGACACGGCCACGAACAGGATGCCCAGCCCGCCCGCGTATCCGGCCATGGGAAAGAGCATGGCCGCGGAGGCGTGGGTCCAGGACGAGGTGAACAGCGACATGGGCACGCCCTGGCGCGCGGGCATGGAGAACAGGCCCATGCGCCGGTCGAACTCGGCGTCCTGGCAGGCGTAGAGGATGTCGAACCCGGCCACCCACAGGGCCACGGCGCAGAACAGGATCACCGCCGGAAAGCCCAGGTGGTCGGGCCGCACGGCCAGCCACCCTGCCACCGGGGCCAGGCCCAGCACGCTGCCCAGGGCGTAGTGGCAGAACTGGGTGAAGCGCTTGGTGTGGCTGTAGAAGGCGCTCCAGGCCAGGGCCACCGGCGAGAGCAGCAGGCAGGTGGTGTTCAGGGCCGCGCAGGCGCTGGTGAAGATGAGCGCGCACATGAGCAGGAAGCGCTTGGTGAAGGCCACGGAGAGCTCGCCGGTGACCAGCGGGCGGGAGAGCGTGCGCGGGTTCTCGCTGTCGATGTCCAGGTCGGCCAGGCGGTTGTAGGCCATGGCGAAGGAGCGCACGGCCACCATGGCGATGGTCAGCGGCAGCAGCACCCGCCACGAGGGGGCCACCCAGTCGCCGCCGGGCGGCAGGATGGTCTTCTGGGCCAGGAAGGCCCCGGTGAAGGCGAACGGCAGGGCGAACACCGAGTGCTCGATCTTGACCATGCGGCAGATGGCCGCGGTGTCTTTGGCTAGGCTCACGGGGGGAATCCGCTCCTTAGTATTCGTTGACGAGCACGGCCCCGCACATGAGCAGGGCCACGCCGAGCAGGCGCTGCCAGGAAATCTCGCGCACGGCGAAGCCGATGGCTCCGGTGTGGTCCAGCAGCAGCGAGGCCACCAGCTGCCCGGCGATGATCCAGGCCATGAGGCCGGTTGCCCCCAGCTTGAAGGCCAGGATGACGGTGACGGCCACGAAGAAGGCCCCCAGCGTGCCGCCCAGCCAGCTCCACCACGGCGCGGCGGAGGCCATGGCGGCGGTGGGCAGGGGCACGCGGGTGGCCACGATGACCACGAGCAGGGCCACGGTGCCCACGGCGAAGCTGACCAGCGAGGCCAGCAGCGGGTCGCCCAAAAAGCCCCGCAGCCGGGCGTTGACTCCGGCCTGCACGGGCATGAGCGCGCCCGCGAGCAGGGCGGTGAGCATGATCATGGGACGCATTGCGGCAAAAATCTCCTTGTTGCGATTACTGCTGGGCCGGTTGCGCGGGCGCGGGGGCCTGCTCGGCGGGCTTGTCCGGGCCCGATGCGGTGGCCGGGGCGGGCTTGTCTTCCGCTGCGCCCCCGCCTGCGGGGGCAGGGGACGGGGCCTCGCCGGAACCGGGCAGGGCCGGGGCCGTGGTTTCCACGCCGGGGGCGTCCTTGGTCTCCATCACCTCCTGGAAGTCGGCGATGGCCACGCCCCGGCGCACCATGATGCTGTGGATGAGGTTCGACCGGAAGGTGACGTACTTCTGGTCGCCCGTGGGGTTGAAGCGGATGGGATTGGGCAGCACCGCGGCCAGGCGCGCGGCCTCCATGCTGGTGAGCGCGCTGGCCGGCTTGTGGAAATGGTGGCGCGCGGCGGCCTCGATGCCGAAGATGCCGTCGCCCCACTCGGCCACGTTGACGTACAGCTCCAGGATGCGGCGCTTGGACAGCGTGTGCTCCATGCGCCAGGTCAGGATGGCCTCCTTGAGCTTGCGGGTGATGCTTTTCTCCGGCGAGAGGAACAGGTTCTTGGTGAGCTGCTGGCTGATGGTGCTGGCACCGGCGGCGAAGCGGCCCTCCTTCATGTTCTTCTCGAAGGCCTGCTCCAGGGCCTCGTAGTCGAAGCCCTCGTGCTGGTAGAACTTGTCGTCCTCGCCGATGAGCACGGCCTTGAGCAGCATGGGCGAGACCTGGGACATGGGCACCCAGCGCTGGGTGATGGCCTTCTTCTTGCCTTCCTTGGCCCACTGCTCCTCGCGCCACTGCATGAAGGCGGTCTTGCCGGGGTTCTTCTTCGCCAGCTCGCCGATGTCCGGGGTGATGAAGAAGGTGCCCAGGTAGGCCCCCAGCAGGGCCAGCGCGAGCGCGAAATATTTGATGATGCGTGGGAGCACCGTGTCTCCTCCGAAGCGAAGTGGGGTCGTGTGCCGGGCGTCCGGGTCTGCCTGTCCTTACCCCCAAACGCCCGCGCCGTAAAGCGCGCGGCCCTGGGTCCGCCGCGCCGGGACGGGATCAGGCGCCGGCCGGAGCCGGAGCGGGAGAAGCGCCGGGAGCGGGCGCTGGCGCGCGGCGCTCGCCGCCGTGGCCCTCGTCCTCATCCTCGTCCGCACCCGGCCCCCCGCCCCCGCCTCCCGGGCCCTGGTCCTCGGGCGGGGCCAGGCGGAAGGCCAGGTCCTGGACATCCTCCAGGTACTCGCGGTGGCGCTCCAGGTAGAAGGCCAGGGCGCGGCTGAAGTTCTTGCCCACCAGCCCGTCCAGGAACAGCTGGCTGATCTCGCGCTCGCGCAGCAGCACGTACTGGCTCATGAGCAGCACGCGCCGCTCCTCCGGGCTCATGTCGCGCAGGAAGGTGGCGAAGACCTCGCGGGCGCGCGGCTGGTACATCCAGAAGTACTGCAGGTCCAGGGCGTTGACGATGGTGATGTTCTCCAGGCCGCGGTGCTCGTAGGACAGGGTGAGCATGAACTGCTTGGGCTGCTCCAAGAGCGCCAGCACGTCCTCCTGGGGAAAGAGCAGTTCCAGCTGCTCGAAGGTGTCGAACACCTGGTGCAGCTTGCTCTTGTAGTCCCACAGGCGCATGCGGCGGAACTGGGCGCGGTCGGCCAGGCCCTCGATGAGCCCGGCCACGCAGTCGCTGGCCAGCTTGGAAATGACGGCGGCCCAGGGCTCCACGGCGCGGGCGGCGTCCTCGTGCCCGCTGGCCATGAGCGCCAGGATCACCGCCTCGCTGTACACCAGCGCCACGGGGATGGAGAGCACCGAGCGGAACAGGTTGCCCAGCACGGCGGCCTTGGGCAGCCCGCGCAGGATGTTGTGGCTGCTGATGTACAGCCCGTTGGCCAGGCCCATGACGGCGTAGAGCGCCAGCTGGTTGGTGGCCACGCTGATGCCCAGGCCCTTGTTCAAAAAGAGCGTCTTGACCAGGTAGTCCAGGAGCGGCACGGAGAAGCCGGTGTACAGGAGCGAGTCCGCCAGCCGGTTCCAGCTCACCAGGTCGTTCCAGCGCACCAGCGAGCTGCGCTCCACCCCGCCGCTGCCCAGCACCATCTGGATGACGTTGCGCACCCCCGTGATGCCGAACCAGATGGCCGCGCCGAACCAGGCCAGCACCCACCAGTCCTTGGTCAGCGCGAAGGTCAGCATGGCCGGGATGAACCCGGTGAGGATCTTCACCGCGATCTTGAGCGGGCTGCTCAGGTAGCGCGGATGCAGGAAGCTGCGGTGCACGGGCTTGGGCGGGGGCGCCAGGTCCAGGCCGCATTCCGGCCCGTGCTCCGGCTGCACACCGCCCATGCGCGCGATGTTGCCGGGGATGCCGGGCGTGTGCTTGAAGCGCTCCACCCACCAGGACACGGCCTTGCGCCGCACCAGCGGGGCCAGAAGCGGAATCTCGCGCATCAGCGCGTGCAGCCGGGTCACGTCCGGCTCGCGGTCGTCGTCGGGCTGGTCGGCCACCTGGCGCAGGGCCGAGGCGTCGATGTGCAGCAGCTTCTGGCGCGCGCCGGGCTGGCGCAACAGCTCGCGCCGGGCGCTGCGCGGCAGGGTGTCCACCACCACGAAGCCCATGCCCGGCAGGCGGCTGGACTGGCCCGTGGAGTCCGTGCCGATGGCCGTGCCCAGCGGCTTCTTGCGGTAGAAGGACTGCAGCGAGGAGATGTCGTAGAGGATTTCGCCCAGCTTGTCGCGCCGGGAGGCCACGGGCACGGCGTCGATGATGGCCCGGATCTGGCGCTTGAGCAGCACCACGTTGGCGGTATTGAGCGCCTCCTGCAGGGCCACGATGCGCACCAGGTCGATCTCCCGGCCCAGGGCGCGGTCCTTCAGGTTCACCACCTCCAGGTGGGTGATGGCGCCCTTGCAGTCGTAGAGCACCTCCAGCACGTCCTCCACGCGCATGTTGCCCAGGCTCAGGGTCAGCCGCCCGGTGGCGTGGATGGAGAGCACCCGCTGGCAGATGTCCTGCGGCGGCAGCAACAGCAGCGGCGGCACGTCCGGCCCGGTGCGCGGGATGCCCGGATCCTGGATGCCGGGGTTCTTGTCCGGCCTCAGGAAGCGCTCGATGACGGCGTCGGTGTCCAGGCCCTTGAAGCGCGAGA
The DNA here is from genome assembly GCA_023438245.1 of Pseudomonadota bacterium. Taxonomy (GTDB): domain Bacteria; phylum Desulfobacterota; class Desulfovibrionia; order Desulfovibrionales; family Desulfovibrionaceae; genus Humidesulfovibrio. The sequence continues at coordinate 5,983 of JAEXRD010000041.1, forward strand.
GCTGCTGGCGGATCTCCTCCTGCTCGGGCGGGCTGGCGGTCTCCAGCTCATGGCGCAGGAAGGCCGCGCGCTTCTGCATCCTGGGCAGCAGCTGGTCGTGGATGAACTTGCCCAGGTGCTCCAGCGAGGGCTGGCCCGCGCCCACGAAGCGGCTGAACTCGGCAGCCGAGAGCGGCTCGATCTCCAGGCCCAGCTCGCGGGAGAGCGTGAGCCGGTGCCCGGCGTTGAAGGCCGCGAAGGCCTCGCTGACGTAGCGCTGGTGGTACAGGCTGACCCTGCGCGACTCGTCGAAGAAGGCGCGGGTGGCGGGCAGGTCCAGGAAATCCAGGAACTCAGCCGTGTTGGCGAAGCCCCCGGGAATCCAGATGAGCTTGAGGTAGCGGCCCCGGAAGCGCGGGGTCAGCTCGATGCCGATGCGCACCTTGACGCCCATGGTGTGCGCGGCCTCCAGCAGTTCGGCGGCCACCTCGCGCGGGACGTGGTTGTAGTAGATCACCGTCAGGATCTTGATGCCCTTGATCCAGGCGTCCATGACCAGGTGCGTGCTGGACTTGCGGCCCTTGGTGTTGGCGTCGTGCACGTGGTGGTCGAAGGCGATCTGGCTGCCGTCCTCGGGCATTTCCAGCAGGTGGTAGCGCGAGAGGTGGCGGCGGATGACCCTGGGCTTGCCGGAGCAGGCCTCGCGGAAGTCGTGGGCCAGCATGAGCTGGGCCTGCTCGTCGCCCCGGGCGCGCACCAGCTCCTTCATCAGCTGCACCAGCACGCGGGCGGTGTTGTGGCGCATGCCGGTCTCGGAGGTGGTCAGCACCTCCTCGCGCAGGCCGCGCAGGGCCGAAAGCCGGTCCTCGGCCTTGCCGGTCTCCAGCGAGCCAAGGAGGTGCACCACGGCGTAGGCGATGCGCAGGCCGCGCGTGGCGGCCATCTCCTTGATGCCGTGGGGGTGCATGTAGGGGGCCAGCAGCTTCTTGTAGGCCGGGGCGTCCTCGCGCTCCACCACATCGGCCACGATCTTGAGCAGCTCGTAGTCCTTGCGGTCGAAGTACAGGCGGCTTCTGTCGCGCATGGCGTGCAGCTCGCGCTGGCGCACGCGCAGGACTTCGGCCTCAGGCCCGGTCAGCATGGCTCATCGCCCCCGGCGGTTTCGCGCCCCGGTCGCCGGGGCGCAGGAAAGGGCCACGCCCCGCCCCCCTCTCGGGCACAGGCGCGTCCCCCTCGTGACGGTTTTCACAATCAGCAGAAGAGCCGAAAAAGTCAAGGGGGGCCGGGGATTTTCCCGCCCTGCTCAACGCGCTTCCGGCGGCTGGGGAGCCTCGGCCCGGGCCTTGGCCGGACGGTTGGCCAGGGTGACGCCGGTGATGACCATGGCGCCGCCGAGGATCACCGAGAGGTCCAGGCTCTCGCCCAGCAGCGCGGCGGAAAGCACGGCGGCGAACACCGGCACCAGGTTGATGAAGATGCTGGCGCGCGACGCGCCGATGGCCAGAATGCCGTCGTAGTACCAGGTGTAGGCCAGGCCCGTGGCCGCCACGCCCAGGTAGAGCAGGTTGCCCCAGACCAGCCATCCGGCCTCGGCGGCCTGCCGGAGCATGCCCGCGCCCAGCGCCGGAGGCAGCAGCAGCGCGGTGCCCAGGATGCACGACCAGGTGACGGCGGAGAGCGCGCTGACCTTGCGCATGACGCTGGCCCCGCCCAGGGAGTAGGCCGCCCAGAGCACCACGCAGCACAGGATGAACGCCTCCCCGGTGCCCACGCCCTGGCTCAGCAGCGCGGGCACGTCGCCGTGGGAGAGGATCACCGCCACGCCGGACAGCGACAGCGCGATGCCCAGGCTCTTGAGCGCGGTGAGGGGGGCGCGCAGGAACAGCGCGGAGTACAGCGCCACGGTGGAGGGCACGCAGGCCACGATGAGCGCGGCGCGCCCGGCCCCGATGTGCGACAGCCCGGCGAAGAAGAAATAGTTGTAGAACAGCACCCCGGTGAGCGCCAGGAACAGCACGCCCTTCCACTGCGCGCGCGGAAAGCGGGGCCAGTGGCCCTCGGCCCGGCAGGAGAAGAAATACAGGAACACGCTGGCGAACAGGAAGCGCAGGAAGGCCGCCGAGAACGGGTGCAGGCTCTGGGCCAGCACGCGGCCCGAGACCCAGGTGCCGCCCCACAGCGCCATGGAGGCCACCAGCTTCAGGTAGATGCCGGTCATCCCGCCCCTTCGGGAACAATCGCGGCGGCGCGCACCGGCGAGCCGTCCAGCCCCAGGATGGGCAGCGCCAGGAAGGTGAAGCCGTGGGCCGGAAGCTGCCCCAGGCCGCGCAGGTTCTCCACGATGAGCACCCCGGCCCCCAGCAGCGCGTGGTGCGCGGGCAGGCCCGCCACACCCGCCGCGCCAGACTCATCGGCGCTGCCGCAGTCCAGCCCGATGCCGGAAAGCCCGGCGATGGAAGCCAGCAGCCGCGCCGCGCCCGCCGTCAGCCCGCCGGAGGCGTAGTAGCGCTCCGGCTCGTGCCAGAACTGCTCCACGCCGGTGCGGAGCAGCAGGTAGGAAGCGCCGGGGAGGATCTTCGGCAGCAGCGGGGCCAGGTCTTCCTCGGCGATTGGCCCGAAGGGCCCGGCGGCGCGCTGGCGCAGGTCCAGCACCGCGCCCGGCCCGGCGAAGCGGGAGAGCGGCAGCTCGGCCAGGGCCGTGCCGCCAGCGATGACGTGTGCCGGGGCGTCCATGTGGGTGCCGCTGTGCGCGGGCAGGCTGGCCAGGTGCGAGAGCCAGCCCTGGGCCTCGATGCTGCCCATGCGCGCCAGGCTCATGGGCGGGTCGCCGGGATACATGGGCATGCCCGGGGCCACGGGCCAGGAGAGGTCGAGGATCGTCATGCCGGACTCCTACTCGCGCCGTGCCGGGGAGGCAAGGGCCAGGGGCCGCTACTCCCCGGACTTCTTCTTTTTCTTGGACGGCTTCTCGGCCGGGGCAGGTTCCTCGGCAGCCTTCTTCTTGGACTTCTTCTCGGCCGGGGCGGAGTCCTCGGAGGCCTTCTTCTTGGACTTCTTGGCAGGCTTCTCCGGCTCGGCGCTTTGTTCGGAGGCCGCCTCGGCCTTCTTCTTTTTCTTGGCCGGGGCCGGGGCCTCGTCCTGCGCGGCGGCCTTCTTCTTGCCCTTCGCGCCCTTCTTCTTGGGCGGCGGCGGCGGATCGTCGTCCAGGTCGGCATCCTGCTCGTCGGTCTCCGGGGCCTTCTTCAGCGCCGTCATGCCGCGCATGGCGGTGAGATTGCGCGAAAAAATGGTCAGCGAGCGGGTGAACAGCGCCTGGGCCTGGTCGGGCTTGCCCTTCATCAAGAGCGCCCAGCCCATGCCGCCCAGCGGCGCGGCGTAGGCCGTCTCCGGGTGGTAGGTGCGCAGCCAGTCGAAGGCGTGCAGGGTCTTGTCCCACTTCTTCTGGTGGAAGGCGCTCCAGCCCAGCTTGTCCATGAGGTGGCTCCACTTGTCCCAGGAGCGGCTGGTGAGCGGCGCGCGCGGCAGGAGCTTGTCGAAGCAGTTCTCGGCCAGGGCCCAGTCGGCCTGCAGGTAGGCCGTGGCCCCCAGCCCGAACAGGGCCTCCTGGTTGGCGGGATCGCCGGTGAGGATGCGCTCGAACCCGGCGCGGGCCGCGGGCAGGTTCAGGGCGTACAGCTGGCTCCAGATGAGGTCCCCGGCCAGCGCGCTCAGGTCGCTGTGGCGGGAGAGGAAATCGGACAGCTCCTGCTCGTCCAGGTAGGCGGGGTCCAGGTTCATGCCCGCCAGCAGCTCCTCGCGCGCAAGGCGCGGCTCGCCCATGGCCATGAGCGTGAAGGCCAGGCCGTAGTGCGGCGCGGCCAGGCTGGAATCCAGGGCCACGGCGCGGCGGAAGTCGGCCATGGCGTCGCCCAGGCGGTTCTCTCCCAGCGCGGCGAAACCCGCGGCGCTCATGCGGTCCAGGCGCTCCTGGCGGCTTTTGGGCGCGGCGGCGGTGGTGCGCGCGGCGTCCTGGCCGCGGCCCTGCCGGGCCTGGAGCAGGGCCAGGGCCCTCCAGGCCAGCCCGTTGGTGGCGTCAAGCCGCACGGCGTCCCTCAGGTGCGGCTCGGCCATTTCCAGGTGCCCGCGGGAGAGCAGGGCCAGGCCGTCGCCCAGGTGCGCGTCGGCGTCGTCCTTGTTTACAGTGATGAGCGTCTGGAACAGGGCGTGGGCCTTGTCCTCCTGCCCGGCCCAGAAGCTGGCCCAGGCCAGGGCGCGGCGGCCCGGGCGGCTGTTGGGATTCTGCCGCAGGTATTCCTCCAGGTAGGGCGCGGCGGCGGTGGGGTAGAGCTTGCGGGCGTAGGCCTCGCCCATTTCCAGGAACAGCTCGCCGAACTCCGGGCGCGAGCGCATGAGCTCCAGCACCTCGGGCGTGGCCGAGAAATCGGGGTTCAGGTAGATGGCCTCGGCCAGGCGCTGGGCCGCGGCCTCGGGCCGGTTCAGCCGCGCCAGCGCGAGGCCCATGCCGTAGGGCGCGGCGGGCAGCGACGGGTTGATGCGCCGGGCCTCGGCAAAGGCCTTGAGCGCGTCCTCGGTCTGGCCCAGGCGCAGGCGCGCCCAGCCCAGGCCGTTCCAGGCCGCCACGGCGCGCTTCTGCTGCGTGGCCAGGCGGAAATACTCCGCCGCCGCCGCGTCGTACTGGGCCTGGTCGAACAGCACGCGGGCCACGGCCATGCGGCTGTCCACGTAGTCGTCGCGCACGGAGAGCGAGGCCCGGAAGTGCTCCAGGGCCTTCTGCTGGTTGCCCGCCGCCAGCTCCAGGTGGCCCAGGGTGTTCAGCGCCAGGGCGTTCTTGCGGTCCGCGGCCAGGGCCTTGCCCAGGATGTCGCGGGCCTCGTCCACGCGGCCCAGCACCAGGGCCGCCGCGCCCACGCCCGCCAGCGGCTCGGCGGGGTCGGCGCCCTTGGCCTGGGCGGCCTCGGTGAAGGCCTGCCAGGCCTGGATGCCCTGGCCCACGCGCAGGTGGCTCCAGCCCAGGCCCATGAGGCTCGCGTAATCCTTGGGGTCCACGTCGTCCAGATAGCCGGAGAGCTTGGACAGGGCCTCCATGTATTCGGCGCGGTGGAAGTAGGCCAGGCCCCAGTCCTTCAGCAGCGGGCGCAGCTCCGGGGTCTCGGCCACCTGCCTGCCCAGCGACTCGGCCAGCGCCGGGTCCAGGGCCACGAGCTTCCTCAGCACCGGCATGGCGGTGCCGGGCCTGCCCTGGGCCAGCAGGGTGCGCGCCTGGCCCAGCAGCCCCTCGGGCTTGTAGTGCTTGCCGTCGGCCAGTTCCTCGAACAGGGCCTGGGCCTTGGGCAGGTTGCCGCCCTGCTCCAGCAGCCGAGCGATCTTGTAGCGCGCCAGCTCGTCGCGGGGGGCGTCGCCGGGGAAATTCGACTTCTTCTTGGCCACCATCTCCCAGGCGGCCACGGCCAGCCTGGCCTCGCCGTTCTGGGCGCGGGCGTCGCCCAGGGCCAGGAACAGCTCCTTGGGCGAGGAGAGCACATCCGGGCCCTTGCCCGCCTCCTCCAGGATGCGGGCGGCCTCCACGGGCTTGCCCCGGCCCAGGGCGATGAGCCCCAGCCCCATGCGCGCGCAGGCGGGCACGGACTCGGCCAGCATGTCCGGCAGTGCGGGCTTGCCGTTGCCGTTGACGTACCCCAGGGCCTCGCCAAAGAGCTCCACGGCCTGGGAGGTCTTGCCGCGCGCGAAGGAGGCCCAGCCCATGCCCACCGTGGCCACGGGCCGGGTGGAGGGGCCGTACTCCCCGGGAGGCACGCGGCGGGCCAGGTCGAACTGCTCCTCGGCCTCGGCCAGCTGGTTGCGCCTAAGCAGCGTGAAGCCCAGCACGGAGCGCACGTGGGCCTCCTCCCGCGTGGGCGGCGGCGGCGGCGGGGGAGGCGGAGGCGTGGCGCCCGGAACGGGCGGGGAAGGCAGCGGCGGCGGCGCGGGCAGGGCCGCGCGCAGCACCTTTTCGGCCTCCTGGTACTTGCCCTGGCGGTACAGCTCCAGGCCCTGCACGTAGGGGGAGGCGGCCAGGGCGGGGGCGGGCAGGCACAGGGCCAGGCCCAGGGCGAGCAGGAGCGCCAGCGCGGGCGCGAGGATCTGGAGCGGGCGGAGGGATTGGGCGCGCATGGGCTCTCCTTGCTGCAAAACCATGGGGCGGGACGTCGGAAGCCTTCCCCGATGCCGGGGGCCGGGAACGGGGTTGGGGGGCACTATGCCCCAAGGGCGGCGTCCTCGTCCACCGTCTTGAGCGCCCGGGCTCGGGCCGGGGCTAAATCTGCGTACCCGATCCGGCTGGCCCTTCGGGCTTCACGGGCCCTTCGGGCTTCACGGACCCTTCGGGCTTCATGGGTCCTTCGGGCTTCACAGGGACCGGAGCGGGCGCAGGCCTGGCCCCCTCCCCCTTCTTCCGGGCCAGGGACTCGTCGAGCTCGCGGCCCAGGCGGTCCAGGGTGCGGCGCGCGCCGCTGACCATGTCGTGGAAGCCCTGCTTGAGCGCCTGGCGCGGGGATTTCTTCGCGGGCTGGCTTTCGTTTCCCTGGCCCCCCGATTGGCCCGACGACTGGCCCGCCGACTGGCCGGATACTTGGCCCTGGCCGTCCAGCTCCTGGCGCAGGGATTCCAGTTGCCGGCGCAGGGCGGCGATCTCCCCGGCCATGCGCTGGCGCTCGGCGGCGTCCTCGCGCTCCAGCTTGTCCACGCGGGCGCGCAGGGCCTCCTCCTCGGCGCGGTCGGCTTTCGAGGGGCCGGAGCAGCCCCCGGCAAGCAGCGCCAGGCTAAGGCAAATTGGAATGGATATCCGGCGCACGATGCCCAGCCCGCCTAGCCCTTGGACAGGTCCATGTCCGGCCGGAACTCGCCCGGGGACTCCTTGACCACCGCCTGCCCGGCGATGACCATCCCGCGCGCGGAGTCGAAGGTCAGCACGGGGCCGCCGTGCAGCTCCCAGCCCTGGTTCAGGGCCTCGCTCACGCGCAGGCAGAAGTGCTTGTCGTCGGGGCCGGTGAGGAAACGGTAGAGCTTCACGGGGCTACTCCTTGGGGGTGTTGATCGGAACCCTGGCCACGATGCGCTCGTAGTAGAGTTCGTGTTTTTCCAGCAGGATGGGCCTGCGCCGGGTCTCGTTGAGCTTGGTGATCATGAGGTTCAGGCGCTGCATCTGGCGGTAGCGCTCGCCCTCGTCGGTCATGGCCGACAAGAGCTCGATGGCGCTGTTGATCTCGCGCTCGGCCTCCAGCTCCGGGGGCAGGCAGCCCGCGTTCTTCAGCACGCGCCAGGCCATGCGTAGCTCCTCGGGCACATGGGCGTCGTCGTCCAGGTTGAGCGGCTGGCCCGCGCCGGGCAGGTTGTCGAACTCCCCGCGCTCCTGGGCCGAGCGGATGCGCTCCTCGGCGATGGCCTCTATGAAGGCAAGACTCAGGCTCATGGCCGGATGGTGCGACGGGGCCGGGGGAAAGTCAATATTTCGCGGCCCGGGGCTTTACAACGCGCGCGCGGTGCTTATCTTGTCCTTGTAAGGGACCTGGAGCGGCCCGCAGGGGTCCGAGGGTTCCAGAACATATGACCGGCAACGCAAACGGAGGGAAGGTCAGCCAGTGTGCAAAGCTCAAAAAATCTGGCGGATTGAGCCGCCCCTCGCACCAAAGAAAATGTGCGCCGCCTAAGAGCTTCGAGGTCCCGACTGCAAGGGCCGGAGCCAGCCGGGTGAACCGGCCAGCGGCGCACACCTTTTTTTTCGTCCCCAGCCCATATTTCCGCCTTCAAGGAGCACCCGACGCGTCATGGCGCCCTGGTATATCGCCGTCCTCATGGGCCTTGTGGAAGGCCTCACCGAATTCCTGCCCGTCTCCAGCACCGGCCACCTCATCCTGGCCGGGCACCTGCTGGACTTCACCGGCCCCAAGGCCGACACCTTCGAGATCGCCATCCAGCTGGGAGCCATCCTGGCGGTGGTGGTGCTGTACCGCCAGCGCTTCCTGGGGCTGCTCAAGACCGACCCCACCCGGCCCTTCTCCGGCCCGCGCGGCGTCCTCATGCTCTTTTTGACCAGCCTGCCCGCCCTGGCCCTGGGCTTCGTGGCCCACAAGGCCATCAAGGAGCACCTGTTCGGCCCGCGCACCGTGGCCATGGCGCTGTTCGCCGGGGCGCTGCTGCTGCTCTACGCCGAATACCGGGCCAAGAAGGCCCGCCGCGCCACTCAGGCCGCCACGCTGGACGCCGTGACCCCGCGCCTGGCCCTGGGCATCGGCCTGTTCCAGTGCCTGTCGCTGTGGCCGGGCTTCTCGCGCGCCGGGGCCACCATCGTGGGCGGCATGCTGCTGGGGGCCGACCGCAAGACCGCGGCGGAATACTCCTTCCTGGCCGCCGTGCCGGTGATGTGCGCCGCCGTGGGCTACGACCTGCTCAAGAGCTGGCGGCTGTTCGAGGCCGGGGACTTCACCTTCCTGGCCATCGGCTTCGTGGCCAGCTTCGTGTTCGGCTGGGCCGCGGTGAAGGGCTTCATCACCCTGCTGCAGAACATGACCCTGAGGCCCTTCGCCTGGTACCGGCTGGCGCTGGCGCCCATCGTCTGGCTGTTCTGGCCCGCATAGCCAAGACTTGATTTTCGGCCCCCGAATTTGTATGCTGCGCTATTCGGCGAATAGCGCCCGCATGTTCGGGGGCTTCGTCGTTCGTCATTTTTAGGAGGACACACATGACCCGCAAAGACCGCACCGAAGGCATCTACAGCCGCCGCGAGGTGCTCGACGAGAGCGAACGCCGCCAATATTACCAGCTCCAGCTGAAAGACCTGCTCTCCTACGCCTACCGCTACTCCGAGGACGTGAAGAAGCGCTTCGACCGCGCCCAGTTCAACGTGGACAAGTTCAAGGCCCTGTCGGACCTGAAGCACATCCCCATCCTCAAGAAGAAGGAACTCATCTTCCTGCAGAGCATGGGCCCGCGCCTGGGCGGCCTACTGACCAAGGACCTGGGCGAGCTGCGCCGCGTGTTCCTGTCCCCCGGCCCCATTTTTGATCCCGAAGACCGCATGGACGACTACTGGGGCTGGACCGAGGGCTTCTACGCCGTGGGCTTCCGCCCCGGCGACGTGGCCCAGATCACCCTGCCCTACCACATGGCCCCGGCCGGACTGATGTTCGAGGAGCCGCTCAAGAACCTGGGCTGCGCCGTCATCCCCGCCGGGCCGGGCAACACCGCCAGCCAGATCGACATCATGCAGAAGCTGCGCGTCACCGGCTACATCGGCACGCCCAGCTACCTGCTGCACCTGGCCCAGAAGGCCGAGGAAATGGGCCTTTCCCTGCGCAAGGACCTGTTCATGGAAGTGGCCTTCGTCACGGGCGAGAAATTCTCCGAGAAGATGCGCACCCAGCTGGAGAAGAAGTTCGACTGCGTCATGCGCCAGGGCTACGGCACCGCCGACGTGGGCTGCATCGGCTACGAATGCTTCCACAAGTGCGGGCTGCACCTGTCTAACCGCGCCTTCGTGGAGATCTGCCACCCCGACACCGGCATCCCGCTCAAGGACGGCGAGGTGGGCGAGATCGTGGTCACGGCCTTCAACAAGACCTACCCGCTCATCCGCCTGGCCACCGGCGACCTGGGCTACATCGACCGCGCGCCCTGCCAGTGCGGCCGCACCAGCCCGCGCCTGGGCAACATCGTGGGCCGCGTGGACACCACCGCCCGCATCAAGGGCATGTTCGTGTACCCTCACCAGGTTGAGCAGGTCATGGCCAAGTTCGAGGAGATCAAGCGCTGGCAGATCGAGGTTACCAACCCCGGCGGCATCGACGAGATGGTGCTGTCCATCGAGGCCGGAGCCTTCAAGCGCGAGGAGGAGCTGCTGCACACCTTCCGCGAGAAGATCAAGCTGCGCCCCACCCTCAAGATCCTGGCCCCCGGCACCCTGCCCCCGCAGATCCGGCCCATCGAGGACAAGCGCAACTGGGACTAGTCCCGGTCCCTTGCCCCAAACTGGAGGCGTCATGCCTGCTTCCGAATCCACCCGCGCCCTGGTCCCTGCCCTTCGCAGGGGCCGGGGCGCGCCCCTTTCGGCCCTGCCGCTTCTCCTCGTCGCGCTGCTTCTGGGCGCCTGCGCCCGGCCCGCGCCCACCCACGAGAAGATGGCCGTGAGCTTCCTGCCCGCGCCCGGCGAGTTCCTGTCGGACTCCGGCGACCGAATGGACGCCGAGGCCCTGCGCAAGCGCGCGGCAAAAGCCGCCTACATCCTGGTGGGCGAGAGCCACGGCAACGCCTGCGACCACTTAAGCGAGGCCCGCGTCATCACCATCCTGGCCCACGCGCAGACCAAGCCGGTCATCGGGCTGGAGATGGCCAACCCGGCGCTCAACCCCGTGCTGGCGGACTTCGCCGCGGGCAGGTTCCCGGCCGAGGAGCTGCAGCAGCGCCTGGACTGGGCCATCAACTGGGGCCACCCCTTCGAGCGCTACCTGCCGGTGTTCCGGGCCATCGCGGACTGGCAGCTGCCGACCTACGGCCTCAACGTGCCGCCCGGCGTGGTGCGCAGGTTGTCCAAGGCCGCGCTGGAGCACAGCCCGGCGGACGGCAAGGACCCGGTGGCGGCGCTCTCCCCCGAGGACCGCGCCCAGCTCCCGAAAACAATCATCGGCCCGGCCCCGGAGCAGCAGGCCTTCCTGCGCGAGGTCATGGGCGGGCATCCGCAAGGCCGGAGCGCCAGCGACCCGCGCCAAGTGGCCCGCTTCCAGCTCATCCAGAGCGTGTGGGACAGCGCCATGGCCGAGAAGGCCGTGGAGGCCCGGCGGGCGACGGCCCGCCCCGTTGTGGTTCTGGCAGGGACCGCGCACGTGGAGGGCGGGCTGGGCATCGCCCGGCGCATCGCCGCCTACGACCCCGGCGCGGAGATCCTGCTCGTGTCGCCCTGGCGCGGGCTGGACTTCGAGCCTTCCGACGCGCATGTGCGCGCCTACTGTCCGGAGCGCTTCGACAGCCGCATGGGCATGGCCCTGGAGTCCCGCCCGCGCGGCGAGGGGTTCGAGTACGTGGTCACCGAGGTGCGGCGCGAGTCCCGCGCCGACCGCGCGGGCCTGCGGCCCGGCGCCGTGCTGGCCCGCGCCGGAAGCTACCGGGTGCGCTCGCTGAACGCCCTGCACCTGGCGGGCAGCGACGCCTTCAAGGACAAGGCCCACTTGACCCTGGAGGTGCTGCGCGGCGACGAGCGGCTGAGCATCGACCTGGGCCCCCTCGGCCAGCAATAGGGAGCCGCCATGCCCGAACTTCCCGAGGTCGAAACCATCGCGCGCGGCCTGGCCCCGGAGATCGTGGGCCGCATCATCCTGCGCGTGGAAACGCCGGACCCCACGGCGCTCCAGCCCGACGCCGAGGCCTTCGCCGCCCTGGCCACGGGCCGGACCATCGCCCGCGTGGGCAGGCGCGCCAAGCTGCTCCTGCTGCATCTGGACGACGGCTCGATCCTGGCCGTGCACCTGCGCATGACCGGGCGGCTCATGACCTACCGGCCCGGCGAGATTCCCGAGCGCCCGCGAGTCCTTCTACACCTCTCGGGCGAGCTCATCCTGTCCTTCGCCGACGTGCGGCGCTTCGGCTCCATGCACGCCTTCGCGCCAGCCGGGCAGGAGGGCCAAATCGAGTCCTGGCCCTTCTACCGCGACCTCGGCCCGGAGCCGCTGACGCTCTCGGCCTCCGATTTCCGCGCGCGCATCGCCGGAAGCCGCTCGCGCATCAAGGCCCTGCTGCTGGACCAGCGCGTCATTGCGGGCATCGGCAACATCTACGCCGACGAGGCCCTGTTCCGCGCCGGAATCCGGCCCGACGCCCCGGCCTGCGCCGTCACGCCCGCGCGGCTGACCAGGCTCCACGGGGCCATCCAGGCCGTGCTGGCCCAGGCCATCGCCGAGAACGGCAGTTCCATCCGCGACTACCGCACCGCCCACGGCGACGCCGGGGCCTTCCAGAACAGCTTCCGGGCCTACGGGCGCGAGGGCCAGCCCTGCGTGACCTGCGGGCGCGCCATGGCCAGCGCCAAGGTGGCCGGGCGCACCAGCACGTTCTGCGAGACCTGCCAGAAGTAAGGCGGCCTGGAGCCCTGCCCAATGTCCCCCCTGCGCCCCCGCGCCGGGGTGTGACGATCCGACTATCGATTCGAGTGGCCAGCGCTGGCCCGGCGTCGGGCTGGGCCTGGCGAACATGCGAGCGGGGGGTTTTGAGCGGGGGGGGGCGCAACAC
>JAEXRD010000112.1 GCA_023438245.1 Pseudomonadota bacterium
GCCGGGGCCTGGGGCGCGGCCTGGCCTTCGGGCCTGCGCCCGCGCAGCAGGTGGCAGCGGAAGCGCAGGTAGGCGGAGGCCTCCTCGTCGGTCATGTGCGCCAGGCGCGCGGCCGGGATGAGCGAGCCCAGGGACAGGCGCAGGGTCTGGCCCCGGCGCTTCAGGTTCTCGCGCGGCAAGAGCAGCGTGCGCAGGCGCGGGTGCACCAGCCCGGCGGCCTGGAACCAGTTGCTGTTGCGGCCATGGAAGAACGCGGGCAGCACCGGCGCGGCCATCCTGCGGGCCAGGGCGGCCATGCCGCTGTGCCAGGGCGGGTCGGCCACCATGCGCCTGCCCACGGCCAGGCTGGAGACCTCGCCCGCGGGGAAGGCGATGAGCGCGCCGCCCTTCTTGAGCCAGGCCAGGGCCGCGCGCAGGCCCGCCACGTTGCGGCCCGTTGCGCCGGAACCGCCGAAGGGGTCCAGCTCGATGAGCAGCGGGCGCATCTCCGGTATGGCGGCCAGCAGGTGGTTGGCCAGGATCTTCACGTCGGGCCGCACCCGGGTGAGGGCGCGGGCCAGGGCCAGCCCCTCCACCACGCCGAAGGGGTGGTTGGACACCACCAGGAGCGGGCCGGACACGGGGATGTTCGACATGTCCGCGCCGGGCGTCAGGCAGTCCACGCCCAGCTCGGCCAGGGCGCGGGCCAGGAAGTCCTGCGGGATTTCGTTTGCCGGGGCCCTGGCGCTGGAGTCGAGGTACATGGCGTTGAGCCGGTCCAGGCAGAGCACGGACGTGAGGGGTTTTCTCAGGGCGGCGAGAAATGCGGTCTTGAGCGGTGCGCCGGTGGGCCTGGGGAGCTGGAACGGACCTTGGGCCTGTGTGGCGGGCTCGGGCATGGGCATCCCCCTGTTCTGGTAGGTGTGGACCTGCGGGCGCGGGTTCGCGCCTTGGAGGGGCACGCTACGCGGGGTGCGGGGCGGGCGGGTGTCCGGCCTGTGACGGGGGCGTGAAATTGCGCCGCGCCCCGCGCGGGAAGAGTGCCCTTTTTTTTGCATGATCGTTGACCTGCATCGAAGAAAGGGTGTATAGTCGGGGCTATTCTTCCCCCGAAAGGCATCCGGCCCGCGGCCGGTTGTCCGTAGTTAGCCGTTCAACCCCCCAGCCCGGTGCAGCCGTGACAAAAAACCGGATCGTCGTTGCCGCCATCCTGCTGTGCCTGGCCGTCCTCGTGGGCTTCCGCTGGCAGTACCGCGACCGCTCGCTGGAGGCGGTGCGCCAGGCGGGCGTGCTGCGCGTGGGCTATGCGGTGGAGGCCCCGCACGCCTTCCTGGACGCCGCGGGCGAGGTCACGGGGCTTTCGCCGGAGCTGGCCCGGATCATCGCGCGGCGCCTGGGCGTGGAGCGCGTGCAGTGGCGGCTGGCGGAGTTCGGCGCGCTGCTGGCGGAGCTGGAGGAAGGCCGCGTGGACGTGGTGGCCGCGGGCATGTTCATCACCCCGCAGCGCGCCCGGCGCGTGGCCTTCTCCGAGCCGGTGTTCCACGTGCGCCAGGCGCTGCTGGTGGCCCGGGGCAATCCCCTGAACCTGCATTCCTACCAGGACGTCCAGAAGAGCCAGAAGGCCCGCATCGCCGTGCTTTCCGGCTCGGTGGAGCAGGCCATGCTCTCCGCCCTGGGCCTGTCCGGCAGGCGGCTGGTGCTGGTGCCCGACGCCCAGTCCGGCGTGGCCGCGGTGGCATCCGGCGAGGCCGACGGGCTGGCGCTGTCCTCGCCCACGCTGGTGTGGCTGTGCGCCAGCGGCGAGGCGGACCGCGCGGAGCTGGCCCGGCCCTTCGTGCAGCCGCCCACCGTGTTCTCCGGCCGGAGCGGCTACGGGGCCTTTGCCCTGCGCAAGGGCGAAGGGGAGCTGCTGCGCGCCTGGAACGCCGCCCAGGCCGAGGTGCTGGCCGGGCCGGAGTATCCCCGGCTCATGGCCGCGTTCGGCTTCCAGCCCGAGGAGTACCCCGGAAGCACCACGGCCCGGGAGGTGGCGGGGCAATGACCTTCGCGGATCTTCATCGGCGCGTGGGCCTGGCCGTGCGGGGCAGGCGGCTGGAGACCTGGAGCACCATCCTGCTCTCGGTGCTGGTCTGCGTGCTCATTTCCTGGCTGAACCAGGAGCACCAGAGCGAGATGGACCAGATGGCCAGGCGGCTGGACTCCCTGCGGCTGGCGCGCATCGAGCTTTCCAAGGGCTTCCTCATGGTCTCCCTGGCCGGGGAGCGCGGCTCGCCCTACCGGCGGGAGCACGGCCTGGCGCTCATCCGGCAGGCCCTGGCCTCGCTGGACAAGTCCGCCGGGGAGATGGCCAAGGGACGCGAGGCGGAGGTGCAGGCCCTGCGCCGGGACATCCAGGATTTCCAGGGCGCCCTGGCGGGCTGGCGGGCCGGGCCGGGCACGTCGCCGGAAGGCACGATGGCCATGCTGCTGGCCCAGCACGAGCTGGAGCTCCAGGCCGAGCGTCTCGACTCCCTCACGCGCGACGCCCTGCTGGCCATCAGCGCGCGCTTCCGCGTCAAGCTCCTGGCCGCGCTGGCCGGGTCGGCCCTGCTGCTGGGGCTCCTCAGCGTGCATGTGTACCTGGCCGGGCGGGCGCGCAGGCGCTCCGAGGTCCAGCGCGACGAGCTGGCCAAGCGCCACGCCACCACGCTCCTGAGCATCGGCGACGGGGTCATCGTCACCGACAGGACGGGCCGGGTGGAGCTTATGAACCCCGTGGCCGAGGCCATGACCGGCTGGCCCGACGCCGAGGCCAGGGGCAGGCGGCTGGAGGAGGTGTTCGTCATCCGGCGCGAGGGCTCGCGCGAGCCGCTGCAAAGCCCCGTGGACCAGGTGCTGGCCACCGGGGCCACGGTGGGCCTGGCCAACGACACCCTGGTGCTGAGCAGGAGCGGGGGCCAGCGGCCCATCGCCGACAGCGCCGCGCCCATCCGCGACGACCAGGGGAACATCCTGGGCGTGGTGCTGGTCATCCGCGACCAGACCGAGGAGAAGCGCATCAAGAAGGAGCTGCGCGACAGCGCCGTGCACTACCAGACCCTGGCCGACGGGGGCCAGGCGCTCATCTGGACCTCCGGCACGGACAAGCTGTGCACCTATTTCAACAAGCCCTGGCTGAATTTCACCGGGCGCAGCCTGGAGCAGGAACTGGGCGAGGGCTGGACCGGGGGCGTGCACCCCGACGACCGGGGCGGCTGCCTGGCCACCTACGTGCGGGCCTTCGACCGGCGCGAGCCCTTCAGCCGGGAATACCGGCTGCGCGACGCCCGCGGCCGCTACCGCTGGGTGCTGGACCTGGGCATGCCGCGCTACGATTCCGCCGGGGTGTTCGTGGGCTACATCGGCCACTGCATGGACATCGACGACCAGCGCACCGCGGCCGAGGCCCTGCGCGCCAGCGAGGACCGCTTCCGCAACCTGTTCCACAGCTCGCCCGTGGCCATGGGCGTCATGGACAGGTCCGGGCGCATCCTGGACCTGAACCAGCGCTTCGTGGCCACCTTCGGCTACACGCTGGAGGACATCCCCACCCTGCAGGAGTGGCGGCGCAGGGCCTACCCGGACGAGAACTACCGCCGGGCCATGTCCGGCACCTGGGACCAGTCCCTGGCCCTGCTGGCGGGCCGCGACGGCGACATCCCGCCGCTGGAGGTCCGCATCGCCTGCAAGGGCGGCGGGGAGCGCCACGCCCTCATCGCGGGCATCGTCACCGGCGACAACGTCGTGAGCAGCTTCATCGACATCACCGAGCGCAAGCAGGCCGAGCAGGCCATGCTGGAGGCCGCGCGGGCCGCGGAGGAGGCCAGCCGAGCCAAGAGCGAGTTCCTGGCCAACATGAGCCACGAGATCCGCACCCCGCTCAACGGCGTGCTGGGCATGCTCCAGCTGCTCAAGGGCGGCGCCGCGCCGGACGAGCGCGCCCTCTACGCCGACATGGCCCTGGAGGCGTCCACCCGGCTGCTCTCGCTTTTGAACGACATCCTGGACTTCTCGCGCATGGAGGCCGGGCGCATCAGCTTTACCAGCGAGCCCTTCAGCCTGGACAGGGTGTTCGAGTCCGTGCTGCAGATCTTCCAGGTGACGCGCAAGGCCAAGCAGCTCAGCGTGAGCTGCGCCATCGACCCGGACGCCCCGGCCCGCCTGCTGGGCGACGAGTCGCGCATCCGCCAGATCCTGTTCAACCTTGTGGGCAACGCCATCAAGTTCACGCGCCAGGGCTCGGTGCGCTTCGAGGCCTGGTGCAGGCCCCGCGCCGACGACCCGCGCCGCGTGAACCTGTACCTCTGCGTCAGCGACACCGGGGTGGGCATTCCCGACGCCAAGATCGGGCACGTGTTCCAGCGCTTCACCCAGAACGACGCCTCCTACACCCGCCAGTACGAGGGCGCGGGCCTGGGCCTGGCCATCGTCAAGCGCATCACGGAGCTCATGGGCGGGGAGATCACCGTGGACAGCACCGAGGGCGAGGGCACGGCCATCTACGTACGCCTGCCCCTGCTGCTGCCGCCTGCGGAGGAGGACGCGGCGAGCGGCCGCGCGCAGCCCGCGCTGTCCGCCTCCAAGCGCATCCTGCTGGCCGAGGACGAACCCATCAGCCGCCTGGCCACCGGCACCATGCTGGAGCGCCTGGGCCACAGCGTGGTGGCCGTCCCCAACGGGCGCGAGGCCGTGGAGGCCGTGGCCTCCGGCCGCTGGGACTGCGTGCTCATGGACATCCAGATGCCCGAGGTCAACGGGCTGGAGGCCACCCGCATGATCCGCGCCCTGCCCGGGCCCGGGGAGCGCTCCGGGGTGTGGATCATCGCGCTCACGGCCTATGCCCTCTCCGGCGACCGGGAGAAGTTCCTGGGCGCGGGCATGAACGACTACCTGAGCAAGCCCGTGCAGCTCGACGAGCTGCAGGCCGCGCTGGAGCGCGCCCCCCGCGCCTGAACCCCGAGGCAGCTTTTGCCCGCCCCAAGGCCGAGCCTTGGATTTGCTGGCCGAGAGGCCGCTTGAAGCTGGCGACGCTGCACCGACTCTCATGGAGGACCCCGGGGAACAGGCGGTGCGCGGCAGAGGCTCCTTTTGACTTTAATTCTCGACGGAAAAACAGTAGTAGGTAGCGATGGCATGAAGTGGACCCCCCGGTTGCGCGCCATCCCCGAGACGTGATGCAGGAGCGTGGCGCCGTTAGGCCTTGCGCACATCCTCAAGCGCATAGGTTGCACACAATGAGCGAACCGACACCGACAAGCATCCTGATCATCGAGGACGAGCCCATGCTGCGGCTCACCCTCGGCGACCACCTGCGCGACCGCGGCTTCGAGGTGCTGGAGGCGGGTGACGGCCAGGCCGGGCTGGAGCTTTTCCGCACCAGGAGCCCTGACCTCGTCACGCTTGATCTGCGCATGGCCCCCATGGACGGGCATGAGGTCCTCGCCGCAATCCGCCAGGAGGACCTCGAGGTCCCGGTGATCATCGTCTCCGGCCAGGGGCAGATGCAGGATGTCATCCGGACACTGCGCGCAGGGGCCTTTGACTATCTGGAGAAGCCCATCACGGACTTGGCCTTGCTGGACCATGCCGTTGACCGTGCCCTGGAACGTGTCATGCTCCGCCGGGGCAATGCGAGCCTGTCACGCTCCTTTCTGGCCGAGGGCCCGCAACGGCCGGAGGATTTCGCCGAACTGATCACCGCCAGCACGCGCATGCGGGACATCTTCCGCTACTGCGAGGCCGTGGCCCAAAGCCCGGAGCCGGTGCTCATCACCGGGGAGACCGGCGTGGGCAAGGAATTGCTGGCCCGCGCCCTGCACCGCTCCAGCCGCCGCTCCGGGCCCTTCGTGGCCGTAAACGTCGCCGGACTGGACGAGCAGGCATTCTCGGACACGCTTTTCGGGCATGTGCGCGGAGCCTTCACCGGGGCTGACCGCCCGCGGGAGGGCCTTATGGAGAAGGCGGCGGGGGGCACGCTGTTCCTGGACGAGGTCGGCGACCTTGGCCAGCAGGCGCAGGTGCGCCTGCTGCGCGTGCTGCAGGAGCGCGAATACCACCCCCTGGGCAGCGACGCCCTCAAGCCGCTGCGGGCACGGGTCCTTGCCGCCACGAACAGGCGGATCGAGGATCTGCGCGGCGATCGCGGATTCCGCAGTGATTTCTTCTACCGGCTGGCCACCCATGCCGTGACCCTGCCCCCGCTGACGGAGCGGCCCGAGGACATCCCCCTGCTCCTGGGGCACTTCCTGGCCGAGGCCTGCGCCCCCCTTGGGCGGTCCGCGCCGGAATGCCCGCCCTCCCTGCTGGCACGGCTCAAGGCCTACCATTTCCCCGGCAACGTGCGCGAGCTGAAAGCCATGGCCCATGACGCCCTGGGGCGCTGCCCCGACAGCCCCCTTGGGCCGGAGGCCTTCCCGGTGCTGGCCGGGGTTGCGGATGCGCACGACTGCCGCACCGCGCCCCAGAATCCCTTTGCCGACCTGCCCGTCCTGCCCAGCCTGCGCGCCGCGGCCGACACCCTTGTCGCCGAGGCCATGCGCCGCGCCGGGGGCGTGCAAAAGACCGCCGCCGCCCTGCTGGGCATCAGCCCCCAGGCCCTGAGCGAGCGTTTGAAGCGCTCCTAGCCACCCTGATCAGGCTTTCCTGACCCGATCAGGATTTCTTGATTCCAGCACAACCTGCTGGTTTTCCATGCACAATCTCCGATGAGCCGCGGGCCTGCTCAAGAAAGCAGGAGCGCCCACCCACTACGCAGACTGCGCAGTAGCGCGCAACATCCTGCAATGCTTATGTTTTAAACAAAATCCCGGAGCTGGCACGACTCTTGAGTATCCACGGCACTCCCACCCGAAGGAGGGCCCGGTATGGCGAAGGTATTATGCATCGATGACGAACACCTGTTGCGGCTGGCCACCTGCGACTACTTGAAAGACATGGGCCACGAGGTGCTGGAGGCCGCCAGCGGAGCCGAAGGGCTTGCCCTGTTCCGCTGGCACCGCCCGGACATCGTGCTCTCGGACCTGCGGATGCCAGGCGGGGACGGCTTCCTGGTCGTGAAACACCTGGCGGAAGAAGCGCCGGACACGCCGGTGGTCATCATCTCCGGCACGGGCTCCATAGACGAGGCCGTGAGGACCTTGCGCCTGGGGGCCTGGGACTATCTGACCAAGCCCCTGACCAACATGCCCGACCTGACCCAGACCATGGAGAGGGTGCTGAACAAGGCGCGGGAGCGGAAGAACGCCGCCCGCTACCTGAAGGGCCTTGAGAGCAGGAACCAGGAGCTGGAGCGCGAGCAGCAGAGCTGGATTCGCAACCACCAGGACACGGTTCAGCGCCTGGAGGCGGCCATCAAGACCAGCATCGGCTCCCTCAGTCTGGCGCTGCGCGAGAAAGACCCCTACACCGCCGGGCACAACGAGCGCGTCGCCAGGATTTCCGTGGACATCGGCGTGGCGATGGGCCTGGGAAGCCAGGAAATCGAGACGCTCATGCTGGCCGGACGCCTGCACGACATCGGCAAGATCGGCGTGGCACAAGAGATCCTGAACAAGCGAAGCGTCCTCGATCCCGACGAGTTCGAGCAGATCCGCAGCCACGTCTCATGCGGCTACCGCATCCTGCGCGACATCCCCTTCGAGGGCCCGGTGGCCATGGCGGTGCTCCAGCACCACGAGCGCTACGACGGCACGGGATATCCCGAGGGGCTGGCCGGAGAGGCCATCCTCCTGGAGGCCCGCATCCTCGCCGTGGCGGACGTCTACGAGGCCCTCAGCTCCGACCGCCCCTACCGGGCCGGGCTGGGTGCCAGCGATGCGGCAGGCTACATCTTCAACAACGCAGGGACGCACTTCTGCCCCACGTGCGTCGCCGCGTTCGGACAGGTCCTGTCCGGGCAATCATCCTGAAGGAAAAAATCATGACACGCACAAGTCCGCCTTTCAGCCTCTTGGCCTATGGCAACAACCAGTCCTGCCGCCTGACGGGCACCGCCGAGCACAGGACCGAACTCATCTCCATCGGCGCGCACAGGGCGCGGCTGCGGCTCTCGGCCGAGGCCGGAAGCCTCCTGCGTTTCGGCGAGTGCTGCCTGCTGACCATCGACTGCGTCCCGGCGGACGCGCCCGTCGGGGGAATCCCCTGCGAGGTGGCCTGGCTGGACGGCCACGAGGCGGGCGTGGACTTCCGCGACCGTTTCGAGGCCAGCCTGCTGACCCTGCAACAATTTCTGGACCGGGGCCAGCGGGCCCGGGAGGAGGCGGCATGAACGAAGCGACAACCACCGGTGTCACGGACTCCCTGCTCCAGCTCGTCACCTTCAGGGTGGCCGAGGAGGAGTACGGGGTGGACATCCTCTCCGTGCAGGAGATCATCCGCCACACCGGCATAACCAAGGTTCCCAGCGCCCCCGCCTTTGTGGAGGGCATCCTGAACCTGCGCGGCAAGGTCATCCCCATCATCGACATGCGCAAGCGCTTCGGGCTTGCGTCCAGGGAGCCCGACCAGCAGACGCGCATCGTGGTTTTCGCCCTGGAAAGCGGCGTCATGGGCTGCCTGGTGGATTCCGTGTCCGAGGTGCTGCGCCTGCCGTTCTCCATGGTGGACGCCGCGCCCGCCGTGGTTTCCGGCGTGGACTCCCAGTACATCCGCGGCGTGGGCCGCCTGGGGGGCGAGCGCGATGGACGCCTGCTCATCCTGCTCGACTCCGAACAGGTGCTCAGCGTTGAAGAGTTGGAAAGCCTGCACGGGCAGGCGTCAAACGCCCAATAGCGTCAAACGCGCCGCGCCGGGCCTCTCGGCGCTCAACCACACGAATCATTCCAGCCCGAGGAGATACCATGAACGCCCTGCGCAACCTGAAGCTTCGCACCAAGCTGCTGACCAGCTTTCTCGCCGTCTCCCTGCTCACCCTCGTGGTGGGCATATACGGCAGCATGAAGATGCACGAGATCGACGACAACGACACCATGCTCTACGAGCAGAACACGGTGCCCATCGGCAGCATAGCCAACGTCGCCATCAATCTGCAGCGCATCCGCGCCAACGCCATGGAGGCCGTGCACTCCAAGGACAAGTCGATCTTCAACGAATACGCAGGTCGCATCAGGCAGTTCCGGGCCGCCAATGACGAGCACTTGGCCAAGTTTGAGAAGAGCCTGAGCAGTGACCAGGAGCGGTCCATGTTCAAGAAGACCATGGAAGACCGCCAGCGGTTCTCCGTGGTGATCGACAAGGTGCTGGCCGAGGCGGGCGAAGGGAAGATGGTCGAAGCCGCGGAACTGCTCGCAACCGAGGGACGCGTCGTCGCGAGGGACTACCAGGACGGCATCGACAAGCTCATGAGCGAGAATCTCGCCCAGGCCAAGGCCACCGCGGACAGCAACACCAAGACCGCCGATGCGGCCACGAACATGATGCTCGTTGTCCTGGGCCTTTCCTTCATCACCTCCATCGGCCTCGGGATACTGCTCACCGCCAATGTTTCCGCCCAGCTGGGCGAGGATCCCGGCTACCTGGCCGAGGTGGCGGGCAAGATCGCCGGGGGCGACCTGGACGTGGCCTTCCGCGCGCAGAAGCGGCAGGGCGGCGTCTACGCCGTCATGCAGGACATGGTTAAGACCATGAAGGGCAAGATCGCCGAGGCCGACCAGAAGACCGCCGAGGCCGCCGAGCAGGCCCGGCTGGCCCGGATCGCCACGGACGAGGCCAACGAGGCCAAGGCCAAGGCCGAGCGCGCCAAGGCCGAGGGCATGATCGCCGCCGCCCACCAGTTGGAGAAGATCGTCGAGGTCGTCAGCTCCGCCAGCGAGGAGCTCTCCGCCCAGATCGAACAGTCCAGCCGCGGTTCCGAGGTCCAGTCCCAGCGCGTGGCCGAGACCGCCACCGCCATGGAGGAGATGAACGCCACCGTGCTGGAGGTGGCCAAGAACGCCTCCGAGGCCGCCGATTCCTCCGGCAGCGCACGCGGCAAGGCCGCCGACGGGGCCAAGGTCGTGGAGCAGGCCGTGGAGAGCATCACGGCGGTTCAGAAGAACTCCGTGGTCCTCAAGGAGGACATGGCGGCCCTGGGCAAGCAGGCCGAGGGCATCGGCCAGGTCATGAACGTCATTTCCGACATCGCCGACCAGACCAACCTGCTGGCGCTCACCGCCGCCATCGAGGCCGCCCGCGCGGGCGACGCCGGGCGCGGCTTCGCCGTTGTGGCCGACGAGGTGCGCAAGCTGGCGGAGAAGACCATGGCCGCCACCAAGGAGGTGGGCGAGGCCATCGGCGGCATCCAGCTCGGCGCGCGCAAGAACCTGGAGAACGTGGAGAACTCCGTGGTCACCATCGAGCAGGCCACCAGCCTGGCCAACCAGTCCGGCACGGCCCTGCGCGAAATCGTGGCCATGGTGGAGACCGCCACGGACCAGGTGCGCTCCATCGCCGCCGCCAGCGAGCAGCAGTCCGCCGCCAGCGAGGAAATCAACAGGAGCATCGAGGACATCAACCGCATCTCCGGCGAAACCGCCAGCGCCATGAACCAGTCGGCCCAGGCCGTGGGCGAGCTTGCCAGCCAGGCGCAGACCCTGCGCGCGCTCATCGAGAAGATGAAGAGCGGCGCCTAGAACCGCAGCGTCCATGCTGCTTTTGCCCCCGCCGGACAACGGTCCGGCGGGGGTTTTCGTTTTCTAGGCGGAAGGCTTGGACCTGGCCCGCTCAAGGGGCAGGCGGATGTTGAAGCGCGTGCCCTGGCCGGGCGTGCTGGCCACGCTCATGCGGCCCCGGTGGGTGTTGGTGATGATGAAGTAGGACACGGACAAGCCCAGGCCTGTGCCTTCGCCCACGCCCTTGGTCGTATAGAAGGGCTCGAACACCCGGTTGAGCTGCTCGGCGGGAATCCCCGGGCCGTTGTCCTCCACCTCGATGAGGGCCTCGGCATCTTCCCTGGCCGTGCGCACCGTGATCTGCGGAGCCTTGACCTCAGCCTCGAACATGGCCTGGGCGGCGTTGCGCAAAAGGTTGAGGAGAACCTGCTCGATCTCGGACGGGGCGCACGGGACGTGAGGCAGGTCCTCGGAGAGCTCCAGGCGCACCTCGACCCGGCGGAAGTCGTACTTCTTCTTGAGGTCGTAGTCCTTCTCCGCCAGGGCGATGGCTTGCCGTATTATGGGGGCCAGGTCTTGGCTTGCGATGCCGGAGTCGCTCTTGCGGCTGAAGTTGAGCATGCTCCGCACAATGCCCGTGGCCCGTGTACAGGCCTCCGTGACTCCCTCGATGTAGCGCAGGATGTTCCTGCGGCGCATATACTCCTGCACGGACTCCAGGTTGATGTTCAGCGCCTGGGCCTCGGCCTGGTTCGCAGGCAGCGCCGGGTCGAGGCGACGCTGCATCCCCTGCACGGACTGGACGATGATGCCAAGCGGGTTGTTGATTTCGTGCGCCATTCCGGCGGCCAGGCCGCCGAGCGACATCATCTTCTCCGTCTGGACCATGACCTGTTGCACCAGTTTTGTTTCGGTGATGTCGCGGACGATGTTCAGCGTGCAGGCTTCCCCGTTGATTTCCAGGCCTTGGCATGAGTTCAGGGCGTTGCGGAGGACGCCGTCCTTGCGGCGCAGCACGAATTCGTAGTCCGCCACGGTTCCGTCGCGCCGCAGCCGCTCCAGAAAGACCTTCCGGCTTTCGGGATCGTGCCACAGGCCCAGGGCCTCGCCGCTGCTGCCCACCGCCTCATCCCGCGAGTACCCGGTCAGCGACACGAAGGCGTCGTTCACATCCAGGATGCAGCTGTCCCTCAGGCGGGCGATGGAGATGCTGTACGGCGCAAGGCTGAAAATCTTTGAGAATTTCTCCTCGGAGAGCCGCAGGCTGTCTTCCGTCTCCTTGCGGGCGGAGATGTCCCGCGTGAAGGCCAGGAGATAGCGGGCATCGCCCAGGCGCATGGGCGCCAGCGAGGTTTCCACCTGCACAATGCCGCCGTCGGCCCTCCGGCAAAGCCACTCGAAGCGCGGCGATTCCCCGGCCTCGGCCTGGGCGAGCATGCGCATCATCATGCCCGAGGTGTCTTCTCCGTTGGCCTGCACCGGCGGGGAGAAATCGGCTGGCGTGCCGCCGATCAGGTCTTCGCGCGGGCTGCCGATGAGCGAGGATGCGCTTGGATTGCAGTCCACTATGGTCGGGCCGTCCATCACCAGGATGGTGTCCTGGGCGGACTCGAAGAGGGTGCGGTACATCTTCTCACTGGCGGCCAGGGCCAGCTCCGCCTGCTTGCGGGCGCTTATGTCCTGCAGGATGCCCAGCATCTGCGCCGGCCGGCCGTCGTCGCCGGGGACGAAGATGCCGCTGTCGTGCACATACACATGGTGGCCGTCCTTGTGGCGAAGGCGGTACTCCATGTCGAACTTCTCGCCACTCTCGCAGACCACGGCCAACCAGGGCAAGACCTCCCGCGCATCGTCCGGGTGCAGCAGGCCTTCCCATATCTGTATCGGGCCATCCAGCTCCTGCCGCTCGTAGCCGAGCACCTCGCGCACCGCCCCGATCCACTGCATGGTGCTCGACAGCAGGTCATAGTCGTAAAAGATGTGCTTCGCCGCGGTATTTACGATCTCGAAGCGCTGCGTCCAGAACTGGAGTTCGCGCTCGTGCTCCTTGCGCTTGGTAAGGTCCTCAACGACGCCGTGCATCCGGGTCGGCCGTCCCGCGGCGTCAAACGCAAGCGAGGCGCTGACCACGGCGGGGAGCGTGCTGCCGTCCTTGCGGCGCAGCAGCAGTTCCCGCCGCACTCCGCCGGGAGCGGCCAGCAGTTCGCTCAGCACCTCGTCGCGCATGTCCATTTGCGCATACAGGGTGCGCGGCTCCACGCCGAGGAGTTCCTCACGGCTGTCGTAGCCGAGCATGCGCACCAGCTCGGGGTTCACCTCCTCGATGCGCTCGCCGAACGTGGAGAGAAAGATGCCGAGCGGGGCGTTGTTGAAGATGGCGCTGAGCCGTTCCTCGCTTTCCCTCAGGGCTTGCGAGGCTTTTTTCTGTTCGGTGATGTCCACGGTCATGCTCAGCAGGCTGGGCTCGCCAGCGTAGGAGAGGGGCACCGAGGAGTAGAGCAGGTGGGAGGTGCCGCCATCGGGTCGGCGGGCCACCGCCTCCTGCCCGTGCAGGCCGCCCTGCTCTGCGATGCGGCGCCGCAAAGCACGGGCGTCCTCCTCGGCAAGCTCCGTGAGGCTGCCGATGTCGAACTCCGCCAGTCCCTCGCGCGTGATGCCCATGCCGGTGAGGAAGGCCCGGTTGGCCTCCAGGCACGCGCCGTCGGAAACACGCTGGACGACCATGGAGTACGGGGCGTTGTCGAAGATCGTGCGGAACATGGCCTCGCTTTCCATCATGCGCACTCTTGCCTGCTCGATCTCGGTGACGTCGAGCAGGATGCCGGCCAGCCCCGCCACGTCTCCCTGGGCGTTCGTCAACGGGCTGGTCAGCAGCTGGAACGTGCCGCGCGAGAACGGAACGTTCGCCTGCACCGTCTGCCCGCGGAAGCTCCTCTCGAAGTACTCCTGCAGATCCGTCCGGTCCGGGTGCATGTCGAGGAACCGCATCCCCACGCTCCCGCCCGGGGGGCGCTTGATCATGCCGAGTCCCTTGCCCTCAGAGAGCATCACCCTGCCGTCCCGGTCCAGGATGAAGAAGACCGTGTTCGTGTGGTCCAGGATGGTGCGCAGCCCGGCGTCGCGCTCCAGCAGCTTCTTCTGCTCAAGGAGGCACTTGTCCAGTTCCTGCCTGAGCACGCCGAGCTGCCCCCGGTGGCGCCTGCGAAGGACCGCCAGGGCGAAGAGCGCGGCCAAGGCCAGGCAGCTGGCCGCAACGGCGATGCCGAGCAGGAGGGTTTGGCCCGGGGGCCAGGCCACGGACGACGGGGCGGAGGCCCCCAGGGCCGAGGCGCTCAGCGAATGAATACCCATGGAAGCTCCCTTTCTGCCCAGCAGATCACGATGCGGACCGGGCCAGCTACGTAGATTAGCGAAGTTTCCTGAAAACGCAAAGCGTGGTGTGGCCCCCGGCTTCCCCAAGGCCGGACTCTCCGGGGTGGGAGCCTCTCGTTCTGGGGCGGACAAAACCTGAAACGAGGGGCCACTCCGGGAGAACATCAGGGCACACTGACCCCCAGACCGTGTCCATCCTGTGCCTTGCCGAGGGAGGGGCGCTGCTGGAGGAGGCCTCCGCCAGGCCGCTCTGTCCAGACCTGCCACCGCAAAAAGTGCTGCAAATCATGCCCTTGGAGGTGCCACTTCTGCAGCGGCTTGGGGATGATAGCAAGCGCTCGCGGGGCGAATTGCGGGCCGGGGCTCCCTCCCCCAAATGCGGAGCACGTCCTTATGGCGGCATGGGAGACATGTTCCCCCATGCGCCGGGCGGGTGGGCCGTTCTTGTGCCGCCAACAGCTCATGGCGAGGTGGTCCCCTTCCATGTCGTTCGGCACCTCAGCGCTGCGCAACCGCGGAGAGAGGGCGCAAGGCCCGGATTGATCCAGATGGTGCACAGGCTAGAAACGCAAGGACAACGGAGGGTTGCCTCAGGGGGTTGGGCCTGGGCAGGGCCGGGGCGCGCGACGCCTTGGAAAGGTTGGAAGGAGGGCCGGAATGATGGAGAGATGGGGGGAGAAGCCGGAGCTGTTTCCCAAAGCCTTCCCCCGGGCAAAGAAAAAGCGGGTTACCTTTCGGTAACCCGCTGAATCTGCTGGCGTCCCCAAGGGGGTTCGAACCCCTGTTGCCCGCGTGAGCCGCCAGTGTCCTAGGCCACTAGACGATGGGGACGGACATAGCTTTGGTGGGCCGTGAAGGACTCGAACCTTCGACTCTATCATTAAAAGTGATATACTCTACCAACTGAGTTAACGGCCCCCGAAGGAAGGTCCTTCTATCCGCGCCGACCCAAAAGTGTCAAGAAGGAAATTGCGGGGCGCGCGCTTTTTTTCGCGGATGCAAATCGCGGGCGGATGCGCTACTGTTCCGGCATGGCCGGACAGGCGCGGAGGGCGGGCATGGACAAGGGCGCGGAGCGCTCAGGAACAGGGGCGGAGCTGGACATCCTGCGGCTGATGCTGGACGGGGCCCGCGACGCCCTCTACGCCGTGGAGCTGCCCGCGGTGCGCATGATCCACGCCTCCCCGGCCTTCCCCGCCAGGCTGGGGCTGGGGCCGGATTTCCTGGAGCGCGGCTTCGATTTCGCCGACTACCTGGCCCACGTGCACGTCGACGACCGCGAGCGCGTGCAGGGCATCATGGCCCGCATCCTGGCCTCGCGCAGCGACGCGGAGCTGCCCGAGAATCCCGCCCGTTACCGCACCGGCCCCCCAGGCGGCCCCTGGCGCCACATGGAGGACCACTACCGGGTGCTGCGCGCCCCCGACGGCTCCCCCACCATGATCTTCGGCAACAGCCGCGACGCCACCGACGAGGCCGACATCCGCGAGGCCCTGCGCCAGAGCGAGGAGCACTATCGGCAGTTGGTGGAGGCCTGGCCCGAGCAGGTCATGCTCACGGTGAACCTCACCGCCGGGCGGCACGAGTACGTGAGCCCGAGCATGGAGCGCGTGCTGGGCTACGCCCCGCAGGAATTCTACGACGACCCCGGCCTGGGGCTGGCCGTGGTGGCCCCGCACTGGCTGGAGGAGGCCCATGCCTGGCTCGACGAACTGCGCCGGGGCGTGGTGCGGCCGCCTTTCGAATTCGAGCTGGTGCGCAAGGACGGGCGCACCATCTGGATTCATCAGGTGTGCTCGCTGCGCCCCCGGCAGCCCGGCCAGGACATCGTGGTCCAGTTCGCCTTCCGCGACATCACCGCCGAGCGGGCCGCCAGCGAGACCCTGCGCCAGAGCGAGGAGCGCTACCGCCAGCTGGCCGAGGGCTGGGCCGACCAGGTGGTCATGCGCATCAACCTGCGCACCGGGCGGCACGAGTACGTGAGCCCCAGCGCGGAGCGCGTGTTCGGCTACGCCCCCCGGCGCTTCTACGAGGGCGACCCCGAGGTGCTGGGGGCCGTGGCCCCGGAATGGCGGGAGCAGGCGCGGCTGTGGCTGGAGGAGGCCGCCGCGGGCACCCTCCGGCCGGAGTATGAATACGAGGTGTTCGACGCCTGGGGCCGCAGGCGCTGGGTGCGCCAGCGCGGCGTGCTGATCCACGGCGCTGACGGCCAGCCTCTGGTGGTGCAGTTTCTGCTGCTCGACGTCACCGAGGAGAAGCGCCTGGCCCTGGAGCTTTCCGCCAGCAAGGAGCGCTACCGCCAGCTGGCCGAGAGCTGGCACGACCAGGTGGTGTTCCGGTATCATCTGCCAAGCATGGAATATGAATATGTGAGCCCAAGCGTGGAGCGCATCCTGGGCTACCGGCCGGAGCAGTTCTACGCCAAGGAGCCGGTGATCATGAACGCCCTGCTGCCCGAGTGGCGCGAAAAGGTCGCCGAGTGGGTGGATGAGAACCGCAGAGGCATCCTGAGGCCGGAGTACGAGTACGAGGTGCTCGACGCCTGGGGTGGGCGGCGCTGGCTCAAGCAGCATGGCACGCTGTTGCGCGGCGCGGACGGCGCGCCCGTTGCCCTGCAGTTCCTTATGGCCGACGCCACGGAGCACAAGCGGCTGGAGGAGGAGCTGAGGCGCTCCCGGGCCTTCCTGGAGCACGTCATCGAGCAGAGCCCGGTGTCCCTGTGGATCTCCGACGAGCACGGAACCCTCATCCGCACCAACCGCGCCCTGCGCGAGCGGCTCAAGATCCGCGACGAAGAGGTGATGGGCCGCTTCAACATCTTCCAGGACGAGCAGGCCACCCAGCAGGGACACATGCCGGCCATCCGCCGGGTGTTCGAGCAGGGCGGCAGCGCGCGCTTCGAGCTGGTCTACGACACCGCGCGCACCGGCGGCCTGGACCTGGCCGAGCATGCGCGCTGCGTGCTGGACTTCACCATCTCCGCCGTGCAGGACGAGGCCGGGCGCACCACCAACCTCATCATCCAGCACGTGGACATCAGCGACCAGAAGCGCGCCGAGGAGGAGCTGCGCAGGAAGGATGCCCTGCTCTCGGCCATGCTGCGCAACCTGCCCTTCGACTTCTGGGCGCGCGACACCGCCGGACATATCATCATGCAGAGCGACGAGAGCGTGCGCCTGTGGGGGGATTTGAGCGGGCTGGAAGTGGATGACCAGCGTTTCAGCGCCGAGACCCAGTCTCTGTGGCGCGAGAACAACAGCCGCGTCCTGGCCGGGGAGGTCGTTTCCGAGGAGCGGACCTTGTCCGTTCCGGGCGGCGAGGCGCGAACCTTCCACAATATCGTGGCCGCCATCCGCGATGGCGAGACCCATTTGGGCCTTCTGGGCGTGAACATCGACATCACCGACCGCAAGGCCACTGAGGAGGCGCTGCGGGCCACGAACGAGCGCTACAACCTGCTGGCCGAGAACGTGGAGGACGTCATCTGGACGCTGGACGAGAGGATGCGCTGGACCTTCCTCACCCCGTCCATCGAGGTGCTCACCGGCTATTCCCTGGCGGAGTTCATGGCCCGGCCCTTCGAGCAGTCGTTCACGCCGGAGTCCATGCCGCCGGTGGCCGAGGCGCTGCGGGGCGGGGGCCCGCCCCCGCCCGGCCCCCCCCCGACCCGCTCGACCCACAGTGAGGTGCGAGACGCCATGCGAGTCCCCACGAGCCCCGTCGACCTCGTCACCGGGTCGGGCCTCCTGGCCGGTCCGGTCTGCTGGTA
>JAEXRD010000131.1 GCA_023438245.1 Pseudomonadota bacterium
CCCAGCCCCCCCCCGGGCCGGCCCGCGGCCCCGGGGGGCTCTCGCTTTCCTGGGCGCCGCAAAATATTCAGCAAAACAAAGGCCCTCCGGAGAGGGCCTGTAAAAATCGCGTTGGCTGGCGGGCTAGCTGAGCGGCTCGCGGGGGGTGTCCTCGCCGGCCGGCTCGGAAACCGGCTCGCCGCGCAGGGCGCGCTGGGCGTCCACCAGGCGGAAGTGCGAGGGGTGCTTGGCGTTGTGCTGCGGGCTTTGCAGGCCTATGCGCGCCTTGGAGTTCACCACGATGGGGCCGGAGAGGTTCAGCGTGGTCTCCTCGGGCATGTTGCGCGGAATGGTCACGGTGACCAGCACGGCCATCTGCCGGATGTTCTCCACGCGCAGGATCTTCTTCTCAGCCTGCTCCAGCTTCACGTTGTAGTCGGGCAGGAAGGGATACGGGTCGGCCACCAGCAGGCCCAGGCCGGGATCGGTGACGCACTGCAGCAGCATGAAGGGCGAGTTCTCGCGCACCTCAAGCAGCACGAACTCGCGCTTGTCGTCCAGGCCGATGAGCCCGTGCGGGAAGTAGATGATGCTGTCGCGCGCGATCTGGCGCTCGCCCAGCTTCGTCCGAATCGTGTAGGTTTTCACTCGTCCTGCCATAACGACGCCGCCGCGAGCAGATCGGATTCGCTGGCCTGGAGGGCCTGGCTGTTCTGCTCCTTGATCTTGAGGTACACCTCTTCGCGGTACACGGTCATGTCCTCCGGCACATCGAGCCCAAGCTTGATCTGCTTGCCCTGGATGCTCAGGATCTTGAGCTTGATGTTGTCGCCCAGGTAGAGGCTTTCGCCGGGCCGCCGCGTGAGGATGAGCATTCGTCTCCCGAATTCCTGGTGTCGAGTTCTCCGCGCCCGGCCGGTCCGGTGCGTGGGGTGGAAGCTATCCGAGGCCGGGCGCAAAGTCCAGCCCGGCAGGGCCTTTCTAGATGTACTGCATCAGGTTCATCTGCATGATCATGGACGAGCTCTTGAGCACGGCCTGGTAGGCCGTCTGCTGCAGCGAAAGCTGCGTCATCAGCGTGGCCAGGTCGATGTCCTCCTCGCTGGAGAGCTGCTCGTTCTCGTTGACCTTGAGGTTCTCCAGGATGGTGGAGGTGACGGTGAGCCTGTTCTCCCGGCCGCCCACGCTGGCCGCGGCGGTCAGTATCTGCGACTGCGAGAGCTTGATGCTCTCCAGGCACTGCTGGATGCCCTGCTGGTTGTTGGTCTCCATGAAGGCCACCAGGTTGCCGATGGTCTCGAACATGTTCTTGGTGGCCACGCCGCCGTTGCTGGTATACACGGCGGAGTGCCAGTCGAAGGCCGCGCCGGCGTTGCTGCTGGCCACGGTCACGCGGGCGCCCCCGGCGGCCAGCACCGCGTCGGGGTCCTGGTAGATGCCGCCGAAGATGTCCTTGCCCACGTCGTTGATGCGCACGGTCTCGCTGACGTTGACCCGCAGCTCGATGGCGGCGCTGCGGGGCTTGATGAGGAACTGGCTTCCGGGCTGGAGCAGGTTGCCGCCGTTGGAGTTGACCGTGAGGATGCCGCCGCTGGCGATGTTGAACATGGCGTTGCTGGCGCTGGCATCGGCGGCAACGGAGTTGCCGGTGACCCAGGTCAGCCCGTTGTCCAGGCTGTAGGAATACTCGATCTTGCCGTCCAGGGCCACGGGGGCCTTGTTGTCGATGCGCACCAGCGTGTTCTGGTTGAACGCGCCGGAGGCCACGCCGGTGAGCGGGTTTGCGCCCGCGCCCGTGCAGATGACCTTGGTCTTGTCCATGTCGGCGTCGTCGCCGTTGTACTGGGCGCTGGGCCGCAGCCACAGCCAGGCCCCGCGCGAGTCGTTGGTGTTGGTGGGGCTGTTGACCTTGACCTGGGTGTCCTGGGCGAAGGTGACGGAGGTGCCGCTCTGGGGCAGGTTGACCTTCACCTCGCCGTTGACGGTGGTCACGCTGCCGTCGGTGAGGAAGGTCTTGCCGCCGTCGATGCTGTAGCGCACGCCGCAGGCGCTGATGTTGCGCGTTCCGGCTTCCGGCCCGGCCACGCCCGCCGGATCCACGAACTGCACCAGCACCGTCTGCTTGCTGAAGCCCTCGATGCGGAAGCTGTTGGTGGCCGGGTCGGCCAGGGTGGAGTCGTTGGTGGTCATCCAGAGCACCTCCTTGAAGGCGTTCTGGTCGGTCTTCTGGCCGGCGTAGATGCTCTTGCCCTGGTACTTGGTGTTGGCCAGGCCCACGAGCTGCTCGAAGATCTGCCGGGCCTCGTAGCTCAGCTGCTGGCGGTTCTCGCTGGAGAGCGTGCCGGTGGCGGCCTCCTCGGCCAGTTCCTTGGCGCGCGTGAGCAGCGTGGAAACCGAAAGCAGGGTGGTGTCCGACTGCGAGAGCCAGCCCTTGGCCGTGTTCAGGTTCTCCAGGTACTGGTCGAAGCCGCGCAGGGTGTCGCGGTGGTCCAGGATGTTGGCCATGGCCGTGGGGTCGTCCGAAGGCTTGTTCACGCGCTTCTGCGTGCTGGACTGGAGATTGAGCTCAGTCAGCAGCGAAAGCTTGGAGTTCATCCCGTTCAGGGACTGGGAATACACCATCTGGCTGGATACGCGGAACATGGCCTGTCCTCCTTGGCGCCGACCCTACGACTTGAGCGAAAGCAGGGTCTGGAGCATCTGGTCGGCGGTGGTGATGAGCTTGGCCGCCGCGGTGTAGGCGTGCTGGTACTTGATGAGGCTTGTCATCTCCTCGTCCAGGTTCACGCCGGAGGTCGCCTGCTGGCGGTCGTCCAGGTCCTGGGCCAGGGTCTGCTTGTAGGCGTAGTTGTACTTGGCGGCGGCGGTGTCGGTGCCCACGGTGGCCACCAGGCTGTCGTAATACTTCACGATGGTCTGGCTGGAGATGCCCTCGCGCACGGTGCTGATGTTCACCTTGGTGGAGGTCAGCTCGGCGATGCCCTTGGCCGTGGTGATGTCGCCCTTGTTCATCTCGCCCGCGCCGTTGACGTGGCCCGCGTTGAGGTAGTCCGTGTTGGTGGTGACCTTGTCGTTGATGCCCATGTCCCGGCAATTTGTGCCGGTGAAGTACGTGTTGAGGCCGAGGGCGGCGTTGAGGCCAGCGGAATCGGTGCCGAAGGCGAAGGTGTACCCGTTCTTGGCCACGATGGAGAGCTTGTGGTTCACGATGCTGGCGGTGACGTAGGTGCCGTAGGTGGTGTTGATGGCATCGCGCACGTCGTTCAGGCTGTGCTGGGCGGGGTCGAAATTCTGCTGGCCCGGCGTGGCCGGGTCGAAGTCCAGCGCGCCGCCGCTGGCCAGGAGCCCGGTGCTGGTGTTGTAGAAATACATGTTGGTGGCGCCGCTGGTGAGCTTGTCGGCAAAGTACAGGCCCGAGGATCCGCTGCCCAGCGCGCGGGTGTCGTCGGCCACGGAGTAGGTGCCCAGCACATCGGAGAGCGGAGAGAGCCCCGCGCCCTGGCTGTGGATGCGGTTGACCTCCCAGATGGTGGACTTGGCCAGGGCGTCCATGCGCTCGCGGTACTTTCCGGCGTAGTCGTCCTTGAAGCTGAACAGCGCCGTAAGCGAGCCGCCGGTGAGCCTGCTGGTGTTGTCCACGCCCGAGGCGTTGGTCTGGGGGGTGATGTTCTCCTTGGTGGAGGTGTTCTCGTTCCAGTACAGGGCGCGCTTGGGCGTGATGAGGAAGCGGTCGCCAGCGGTGAAGAGGCCCGTGGGCGCGGTGTCGCTGTCGCCCTGGGTGCCGAACCAGACCTTGATGTTGCCCACCTGGACCATGTCGTCCTGCGGGCGGGCGTAGAACAGCTTGTCGGTGCCGTCCTCGTTCTTCAGCCAGGTGTTGCCGCCGTCGACGGAGACGCGGAACGAGGCCGCCCCGGCGCCGCTGGTGACGTTCATGCCGGAGCCGTTGTTCACGATCTCCAGGGTGTACTCGACGTTGTCGTTGCCCTGGAAATACACCGCCCCGCCCATGGAGGCGTTGCCGGCCACGGGGGAGGCGAAGGTGGAGTTGCCCATGAGCGCGTTGGTGGCCATGGGCGCGTCGTAGGACAGGGTGAAGGCCTGCTCGTTGTCCACCAGGGTCTGCCCGGCCTTGGTGGTGATGCTCAGGTTGCCGTTGCCCTTGTCGATGTAATTGATGTCCATGTAGCCGGCCAGCTTGCGAACGAGCTGCGAGCGGCTGTCCAGGAGCTGGTTGGCGCTGTTGGTCTCCGAGGTGTGCACGCGGATCTGCTTGTTCAGGTCCGCGATCTGCTTCAGCAGATCATTGACCTCGCCCACCTGCTGGTTGATGGCCAGGTCGGCCTGCTGCTGCATGAGCACGAGGTCGGCGTCGGCCTGGTGCAGCGTGGAGATGAGCGTGCGGGTGTTCTCCAGGATTTCGGTGCGGCTGCCGGCGTCCTCGGGCTTCTGGGTCAGGTCCTGCCAGGAGTTGAAGAAATTCGTGATGCTGTTGGACAGCCCGTAGCCCGTGGACTCGTTGAACAGGCTCTCGGTGCCCTGCAGGCTGGAGTACAGCTGCTCCCAGCGGTCGCGCATGGTGGCCTGGTTGTAGTACTGGGTCTCCACGAACTGGTCGAAGTGGCGCTGGATCTCCGCGGCCCACACGCCCGTGCCCACCTGGCCGGGCATGTAGTCGATGTTGTAGGCCTCCTCGAAGCGCACCGTGCGGCGGCTGTAGCCCGCGGTGTCGACGTTGGCGATGTTCTCCGAGGTGACGGAGATGCCCGCCTGGGCGGCGTTCAGGCCCGTGCGGCCGATGTCGAGGATGGAGTTGGCGCCGAACATTTACGATCTCCCGCGGAAGAAGCTGGCCTGGGGGCTGGTGGACTTGGCGTAGGTTCCCCGGCGCGAATAGACTTCGGCCTTGCCCGGCTCCACGCGGCGGTGCAGCTCCTGGAGCAGTTGCAGGCTCTGGTCGTACAGCCCCAGGGCCAGGGAGCGGTTCTTGTCGGCCTGCACGGCGCAGCTCTGCTCGCTGCGGTCCAGGCCGAGCAGCAGCTCGGAGAGCTCCTGGGCCTCCTCGTCGGAGAGCTCGCCCGCGATCTCGGCCACGCGGGTGCGGCCAGGCCAGGAGCCGGAAATCTGCGCCCGGAGGGAGATGCGCTCCGCCGCGAGCTGGCGCATGAGTTCCTGGATGGAAAGCTCCAGGATGCTCACGTCCTGCGGGTTGCGGTGCGTCAATTCGGAAAATTCTTCCTCAAGCAGGGCGGACAAAAGTTCCAGGGCGCGCGTCTGGCGGGTCAAGTTTTCCCGGATCATGCGGATCATGTCTGTCTCCCCTTCCCTTTCGGCTGCGCCCGCGCTGGCGGCCAATACTGGCTCAACCATGCGTCATGACATCATTTTCTGCGCCGCCCTACTGCCTGTTCCCGATGCTCCAGCGGCGCGTTCTCACCCGACGACTGCAAGTTTGCGGCCAGAGGCGGCGCTCTCGCCGCCCGCCTTGCCGTAGGCTCCGGTGGCGCTGCGCCGGGCGAAGTCCTCCTCGATGCGCCGGGCCAGGGCCTCCACCTCGGGCATGACCTCGCCCGCCACGGAGGCCGGCCGTTCTGGGGCGGCGCTGGCGGGATAGGTCTTGGGCGAGACGTGCTTCTTGCGGTCAAGCTGGATGCCCTGGCTCTTGTCGGGCAGGGGCTTGATCTCCGCGCTCTTGTCCAGGCTGGACTGCGAGCCGCCGTGCAGGGGCCTCAGCGGCTTCACGGCCTGCCGGGCCGCGCCGTCGCCGCTCGCCTGGATGGCGGCCGTGGCGGCGTCAGCGGTGGCCGCGCCGTCGGTCTTGGTGGACTTCATGGTGTTGGCGAGCTTGTCCTTGAGCTGGGCGTACATCATGTCGCCCAGGCCGATGCCGCCGTCTGAGGCCATCTTCTCCGCGAAATCGCGGTCGAACATGGAGCGGTACATGTCCTCCTGGGGCGAGTGCAGGTAGCCCTCCTTGGGCACGGTGGCGCGCATCTGCTCCCACATCTTGCTGATGAACACGGCCTCGAAGTCGGTGCAGGCCTTGCGCAGCTTCTGCTGCATGCCCTGGCGCGGGGCGATGTCCGAGCGCAGGCGGTCCACCTGCTGCTTCAGGGCGACGAGCTCGCTGTCCTTGGCCTGCTTGGCGGCCAATGCGCCCGCGGCAGACGAAGGCGCGGAGGAGACGCTGGCGTCGGACATTAGATCACCTCCAGGTCCGCGTGCAGGCTGCCCGCGGTCTTGAGGGTGCGCAGGATGCTGATGAGGTCGCGCGGGGTGGCCCCCACGGAGTTCAGGCCGTCCACCAGCTCCTGCAGGGTCGCGCCCTCCATGAGCAGCAGGCGGTTGTTCTGCTCCTTGACCTTGACGTTGGTCTGCGGGGTGACCTGGGTGGTGCCGCCGGAGAAGGCCCCGGGCTGGCTCACGTTGGGCGTCTCGGAGACCACGATCTGGAGGTTGCCGTGGGCCACGGCCACCTTGTTCAGGCGCACGTTGCCGCCCAGCACCACGGTGCCGGTCTTCTCGTCCACCACCACGCGGGCGCGGGAGTCCGGCGAGATGTCCAGGTTTTCCAGGCTGGCCACCAGCGGAACCATGTTGCCGTGGAACTTCGGGGGGATGGCCAGCTGGATGGTGGAGCCGTCCAGGGCCTTGGCGAACTGCCCGCCCACGGCGGAATTGATGCGCCCCACCACCTGCATGGTGGTGCCGAAGTCCTGGCCGGAAAGATTGATGGTGAGGAATTCCTGCTTGTTGAACTGGAAGCCCACCTCGCGCTCCACGGTGGCGCCGTTGGGAATGCGGGCCACGGTGGTGATGTTCTTCTGGGCCTGCGCGGCCTGGCCCTCGGCGGAGTAGCCGCCCAGCGTCAGCGAGCCCTGGGCCACGGCGTACACGCGGCCGTCGAGGCCACGCAAGGGAGTGAGCAGCAGCACGCCGCCCAAGAGGCTCTTGGCGTCGCCCATGCTGGAGATGGTCACGTCCAGGCCGGAGCCGGGCCGGGCCGAGGCGGGCATCTTGGCCGTGACCATGACGGCGGCCACGTTCTTGGGCTTGAGGGTGGCGGGATTGACGGAAACGCCCATCTTTTCCAGCATGTTGGCCATGCTGCGCATGGTGAACTCGCTGGTGTTGCCGTCGCCGGTGCCGGAGAGGCCGACCACAAGGCCGTAGCCCACCAACTCGTTGTTGCGCACGCCGCTGAAGTTGGCGATGTCCTTGAGGCGCACGGCATGCGCCGGGGCGATGCCCGCCAGGATCATGAGCCCCAGGCACAACAGCACCACACCCACGGTGCGGGCCAGGTCCCTGCGGCGGTCGTATCCGGTGGTCATGCGGATCATGGGGCGCTCCTCCTTGAGCTTACAGGGCCTAGAAGGGCCACACGTTGTCCAGCATGCGCGACAGCCAGCCGCCGCGCTGCTTGTCCGAGAGCATGCCCTGCCCGTAGACCTCGATGCGGGCATCGGCCAGGGCGGTGGAGGGCACGGAGTTCTTGGAGTCGATGTCGCTCTGGCGCACCAGGCCGCGCACCACCAGGATCTGGGTCTCGGCGTTGACGCGGATCTGGCGCGCGCCCTCCACCTGCATGACCCTGCCGGGCAGGATCTGCACCACGCGGGTGGCCACGGTGGCGGTGACGGTGGACTCCTGCTTGGTCTCGCCGGTGCTCTTGAAGGCGCTGGAGCTGGTGGTGGACACAGAAGGGCTGGCGATTCCGGCGACGCCGGGCACGGTCTTGCCCAGCGCGCCCCACAGGCCGGTGCGCGGCATGGCGGTGATGCCGTACTCGTTGGTGTTGTCCTTCTGGGCGGTGGTGTCGGCCTTGTGCTTGCCGTTGCTGGTTTCCGTCACCTTGACCATGACGATGTCGCCCACCTTGTTGGCCCGGTTGTCGTCGAACAGGAAGTCGGACTGGCCGGACTCGTAGAGCGAGGCGGGATTGTTCACCGGCTCGGCCTCCACGGGGATGGGCTGGGTCAGGATGGGCATGCTCATGGGACGCTGCTCGGCTGCGCACCCCGCCATTCCCGTCAGGGCCAGCAGGCCCAGGGTCAGGATGGCGGCCTTGGCGTTGGTCTTCATGGTGTCGCTCCCTTGATTCCTTGCGTTGCAGCGGCCCTAGCGGACCACCACGGTGCTCTCGTCCAGCACGGTGGCCAGGACTTTCCTGTTGCTTTGCAAATTGCGGACCTGAACACGCTGGCCCACGCCGCCGTCGGCCAGGGCCTCGGCCTTCACGCTCAGCCGGATGTTCGGACCTTCAAAAAGAAGATTTATTTTCGCGCCCTTGGCGATGACCGGCACGGGCTCAAGGGCATCGGTGCCGATGACCTGCTCTGTGCCCAGGCTCCTGGTCATGCGCCAGGGGCCGCCGGTGCCGTCCCAGGCCGTGGGGTAGTAGGCCAGGTTCTTGCGCTTGAAGACCACGCGGTCCGGGCTCACCACGTCCAGGCGGTTGAGCGGCCTGGCCGAGCAGGCCACGGCGCGCCAGACGTTCAGGAAGGCCGAGGCCGCGAACCGGCGCGAGATCTTGCCGTCCGCGCCCTTCACCTCGATGATGAGGTTGACGCGGCCGGGCTTGGCCGGGCCGTTCATGGCCAGGTTGAGCGTGTCGCGCTGGCCCTGGTAGAATACGTACTCCGGGATGTGCAGGTCGGTGATGTCCAGCTCGCCGTTCAGCTCGCGGCTGCGCTCCGTCAAAAAAGCGACGACCATGCGCCGCAGGCTTTCCTCGTCCTGCACCCCGCCCCCGCGCTGCACGATGATCTGCTGCGGCAGCACGCAGGCCTCGGCCTCGCCGGGCAGGTAGTGGCGCAGCATGGCGGCCAGGCGCTCGCGGGTCAGCGCGGTCTGGTGCCCGGCCTTCTCCGGCGCGGGCCAGAGCGGGCGCGCGGCCAGCTCCTTCCAGGCGGCGGCGGAGAGCTCCCCGCGCGGCTCGGCGATGTCGCCCAGGAGCACGGCGGGCCCGGCCGCAACGGCGGCGTTCTTGACCTGCAGCCACCAGCCCTCGGCGCGGGCCACCTGCGCGGGCAGCCTGCCCTGCGCCTGTTGCGCGGCGGCGGCCCCGGGCAGGAACAGCAGCCCGGCGAGGAGCGCCACGGCCACGGCCAGGGCGGCGAACGCGGCCCGAGCCGCGCCCTTCCTGGCCATGCGGTCCATGCGCCCGCGTCGTCCGGTCAGCTTTCCGCGCCTCATGCCACGTCCTCCTAGCGCTTCACGTTGATGGCGGTCTGGAGGATGGCGTCGGAGGTGGTCATGGCCTTGGAGTTCACCTCGTAGGCCCTCTGGCCGATGATCAGGCCCACCATTTCGTCCACCATCTCCACGTTGGAGGTCTCCAGGAAGCCCTGGGCCAGCGTGCCGAAGTTGGTGTCGCCGGGGGTTCCCTGGGTGGCAGCGCCGCTGCCGTCGGTCTCGGAGAAGAGATTGCGGCCCAGAGCCTTCAGGCCCGCGGGGTTGGCGAAGTTGAAGATGGTGATGTCCGTTCCGGCCAGCTCGTTTCCGGCCTTGTCCAGCGCGGCCAGGTGGCCCTTCTCGGTCACCACCACGCTCACCGTCTCGGCGGGCACGGTGAACTCCGGCTGGAGCGGGTAGCCGTTGGCGTTGACGATGCGCCCGTTGTTGTCGAGCTTGAAGTTGCCCGCGCGGGTGTACACGTCGTCGCCGTTCTGGTTCAGGCGGAAGAAGCCCTGGCCTTCGATGGCGATGTCCAGGGAGTTGCCGGTGTTCTGGAAGCTGCCCTGGGAGAAGAACTTGTGCACGGAAACCGGGCGCACGCCCATGCCCACCTGGAAGCCCGTGGGCAGGCGGTTGCCGCCCTCGTTGAGCGTTCCGGCGATGGAGAGCGACTGGTACATGAGGTCCTCGAACTCGGCGCGGCTTTTCTTGAAGCCCGTGGTGTTCACGTTGGCCAGGTTGTTGGAGATCACGTCGATGTTGGTCTGCTGGGCGACCATGCCGGTGGCGGCGGTCCAAAGCGAGCGGATCATGGCTCGTTTCCTCCTGAGTTACTGCTTGCGGCTGGGTTGCGGCTAGCCGGCCTGTCCGACCTTGTTGATGGCCAGGGACTCCATGCTGTCCGTCGTGGTCATGATTTTCTGATAGATTTCAAAGGCGCGCTGGGCTTCCATCATGTTCACCAGCTCGCCCACGATCTCGACGTTGGCCTTTTCCAGGTAGCCCTGCTGCACGGAGAGGCCCTCGGTGGGCACCTCCGTGGCGCGGCTGCCCTTCCTGATCTGGAACAGATTCTTGCCGGTCTTCTCCAGGGCCTTGGGGTCGGAGACGTTCACCAGGTCGAAGGCGCCCACCTGGTTGCCGTCGGCGAAGATGGCCCCGTTGGCGTCGATGGTGACCCGGTTGGCGGGCGGAATGGTGATGGGGCTGTCGCCGCCGAGCACCTCGAAGCCCTGCTCGGTGAGCAGGCGTCCGTCGCTGGCCATGGTGAAGCTTCCCGAGCGCGTCATGAAGTTGCCCTCGGGGGTGCGCACCTTGAAGAACCCGTCGCCCACCAGCGCCACGTCCAGCGGGTTGCCCGTGGACTGGAGGCTGCCCTGGCTCAGGTCGTTGTACTGGCCGGAGAGCCTGGGCCGGGCCTGCACGTAGGGGTTGGGCCAGAGGTGCTGGTCCTGCAGGTGCTGACGGGTATCCGTCACGTAGTCGTGGGCGAACCGCTGGAAGGTGTCATGGAAGGCGTGCTGGTCCTTCTTGTAGCCCGTGGTGTTCACGTTCGCCAAATTGTTGGCGATTGCGTCCAACCTGTGCTCGTTTGACATGGCGCCGAACAGCGCGCTGTACATGCTCTCGCGCATGGAATCCTCCTGTGCTGCGCCGAACCATGCAACAAGCGGGCCACCCATCGAACCGGGTTGCCCCGGCGGCGCGGGTCTGCTACGTATGGCCCTGAGCCCGGCACGCGAGAAATTCGCCCGTTTTTTCGTTGACAAGCCACATGGGCGCGACTACATACGGCGTGCGGGCGGGTGTAGCTCAATGGTAGAGTACGAGCTTCCCAAGCTCGGTGTTGCGGGTTCGATCCCCGTCACCCGCTCCAAGGCCTCAAGGATACGACCGCCTGAACCTCGCCGGTTCCTCGAGAGATGGTGGGCCTTTTGGTCCACTTTTTTTATTTGTATTGCCCGGAACCAAACAGGACGCGCACCGCATAGAATGACGAAGACTCCTCTCGCCCAACGACTCACAGACATCATCGCCCCGGCGGTGGCGACGCTCGGTCTCGCCCTTTGGGGCGTGGAGATCGCCTCGGCCGGTTCCCGCATGCTCCTTCGCGTCTACATCGACGCGCCGGAAGGCCTGCCGGAGCTTGAACCCGGCGAGCCCAACGAGACCGAAGAAATCAGCGAGACCGGCGAAACGGCCACGGGCGTCACCGTGGATCACTGCGCCAGGGTCAGCCGCCACCTGGGGGCCCTGTTCGACGCCGAGGACATCATCCCCGGCGCCTACGTGCTGGAGGTCTCCTCGCCCGGGCTGGAGCGCCGCTTCTTCTCCCCGCAGCAGCTTGCCGCCTACCTTGGCCGCGAGGTTGAGGTGCGCCTGAACCTGCCCCAGGACGGGCGCAGGAAGCTTCGGGGCAGGCTCTCCCGCGTGGAGGGGGACACCCTCACCGTCGCCGAGGACAAGGGCGAGGTGAGCGTGCGCTGGGAGCTGGTCAAGCAGGCCCATCTTGTCCATGAATTTCCCGTGAGCCAGAAGCCGGGCCAGCCCCAGGGCTGAGGCCGGAGACGGACCACGGACAGCTGTTTATGTCGGGCCGGTGGCCGGGAGAGGCTCCCGGCGGCCCAGCAATCATTTGAGGACGCCAGAATCTGACGCGGCGGGCCGCCAGGCCCCACACAAAACGCCGCCATACCGGCCACACCGGAGGGAGCGCCATGAGCTCGGAACTGAAGAAAGCCATAGACCAGATCAGCAAGGACCGCGGCATCGACCGCGACCTGCTCATCGACACCCTTGAGGAGGCCGTGCGTTCCTCCGTCGCCCGCAAGTACGGCGACCAGATGGACATCGAGGTCAACTTCAACGAGGAGTTGGGCGAGATCCAGGTCTACCAGTTCAAGGTCGTGGTCGAGAAGATCAACGACCCCGTGAGCGAGATCGAGCTGGAGGAGGCCCGCACCCACGACCCCAACGTCCAGCTCGACGACGAGATGGGCTTCAAGGTCAAGGTCGAGGACCTGGGCCGCATCGCCGCCCAGAGCGCCAAGCAGGTCATCATCCAGCGCATGCGCGACGCCGAGCAGGAGATCATCTACGAGGAGTACCGCGACCGCAAGGGCGAGATCGTCTCCGGCATCGTGCAGCGCCGCGACCGCACCGGCTGGATCATCAACCTGGGCCGCACCGAGGCCCTGCTGCCCAAGGAAGAGCAGATCGCCCGCGAGCGCTACAAGCGCGGCGACCGCATCCAGGCCTATATCATAGAGGTTCAGAAGGAGTCGCGCGGACCGCAGATCGTGGTTTCCCGCTCCCACCCCGACTACATGGGCGCGCTCTTCGCCCGCGAAGTGCCCGAGGTCTACGACGGCACCGTGAAGATCATGGGCGTGGCCCGCGATCCCGGCCTGCGCGCCAAGGTGGCCGTCAGCTCCCGCGACCGCGACGTCGATCCCGTGGGCGCCTGCGTGGGCATCCGCGGCTCGCGCATCCAGAACATCGTGCAGGAGCTCAAGGGCGAGCGCATCGACATCGTGGTCTGGAGCCCGGACATCGCCGTGTACGCCCAGAACGCGCTCTCCCCCGCCGTCATCAGCCGCATCATGGTGGACGACGAGGAGAA
Organism: Pseudomonadota bacterium; assembly: GCA_023438245.1. Classification (GTDB taxonomy): domain Bacteria; phylum Desulfobacterota; class Desulfovibrionia; order Desulfovibrionales; family Desulfovibrionaceae; genus Humidesulfovibrio. The sequence continues at coordinate 12,782 of JAEXRD010000131.1, forward strand.
GACCCTGGAGGTCGTGGTGCCCGACGACCAGCTCTCGCTGGCCATCGGCCGCAAGGGCCAGAACGTCAAGCTGGCCGCGCAGCTGCTGGGCTGGAAGATCGACATCTTCACCGAGAGCCGCTACGGCGAGCTCAATGCCGATAAGAAGGGCATGGACCAGCTGGCCAGCGTGGCCGAGGTGGCCATGGAGGCCTTCCTGGCCGCCGGGCTGGAGACCACCGCCCAGCTCGTTTCCGCCACGGACGAGGAACTTTTGAAGGTGTCCGGCATGAACCCGGACAAGATCCGCGACATGCGCGCGGCCATCAACATTCTGGGGCTGGCTCCCGCCGCTCCCGCTGAGAAGGTTGAGAAGGCCGACGAAGAATAGGTAATGGAGGGCGTCATTCCCACAGTCCAGGCCCAGGGGCCGGTGCGCACGTGCTGCGTGTGCAGGCGGCGGCTGGCCAAGGAGGAACTGGACCGTTACGTCCAGGGGAATGGCGCCGGGGAAGGCGAACAAGGCCTGCGGGCCGACACGGCGAAAAGGCTCCCGGGTCGGGGAATCTACGTCTGCCGCGATCCGCAGTGCCAGGACAGGTTTTCACGGCGCAAGGCCGCACGCAAGAAGCCCAAACAGGGGGATGGTGAATGTCGATGAAGCTTAAGGTGAAGGACCTGGCGACCGAGCTCGGCATCGGTCACAAGGAGATCCTGCAGCATCTGCGGGATATGGATATCCAGGTCAAAAGCCTCATGAGCACCCTGGAGGACGACGAGGCGGACCAGCTCCGCCGCTCCCTGCGCGGCGCTCCCGCGCCCCAGACCGAGGTCGTGCGACGCGAGGTGCAGCCCGGCGTCATCGTGCGCAGCCGCAAGAACAAGCCCGGCGAGGCCGAACCCGCTCCCCGGGAAGCGGCCAAGCCCGCTCCCGTGGCCGAGGCTCCCGCCGAGCCCGTTGCGGAGAGCGCGCCCGAGGCCAAGGCCGAGGAGGCCCCCGCTCCGGTGAAGCCCCGCGCCAAGGCCGAGGCCAAGCCCGAGCCCGCCGCTCCCGCCACGGCCCGGATCGTGGCCCCCGAGGAGCTGGCCAAGCCCGAGCCCGCCGAGCCAGTGAAGGCCGCCGAACCCGCCCCCGTTGCCGAGGCCCCCGCCGAGCCCGTGAAGCCCGCCAAGGCCCCCAAGGCCGCGGCGCACGCAACGGCCCGCATCGTTTCTCCCGAGGAACTGGCCAAGCCCGAGCCCGCCGAGGCCGCCAAGCCCGAGCCCGCCGTGGAGTCCGCGACTCCCAAGGTCGAGGAGACCGCCAAGGTCGTCACCCGCGTGGTGACCAAGGTGGTGGAGCCCGCGCCCAAGGCGGAGGCGACCGAGCCCGTGGCCAAGGTCGTGGCTCCCGCCGCGCAGGCCGGGCAGGAGCCCGAGGCCAAGGCCGAGGCCGCTCCCGCCCCGCAGGCCGAGCAGTCCGACAAGCCCGCCGCTCCGGCAGCCCCGGCTCCCCAGTCCGGCGACCAGCAGCGCGAGGCCGCCCCCGGCGGCGACCAGCAGCGCAGGCCCAAGCGCGAGGTGGTGGTTCCCGCCGCCCCGCAGGTGCGCATCATTTCCCGTCCCGATCCCAACCAGGTCGCGGCCCAGGCCGCGCGCAGGCCGGAGTTCTCCGCCCAGAGCACGGGCGGCGGCGCCCGGCCCTACACGCCGCACCCCGGCGCGCCCCGGCCCCAGTCCGACGG
>JAEXRD010000151.1 GCA_023438245.1 Pseudomonadota bacterium
CCGCGACACCGCGCTGGTGCTGGAAATGCGCCGCCTGGCCGACCAGGACACGCCGGGGGCGCTGCTGCGCGCCGCGGCCCGCTGCGAGCCCGAGACCCTGGGGCTGGTGCTGGCCGACATGCTGGCCGCCGGCCATTCTTCCGCCAGCCAGGCCGCCCCCCAGGCCGCCCGGCTGCTGCCGCTGCTGCCCCTGCGCGGGGAGCAGACCTGCCGCGAGGCCCTTTTCGGGCAGGCCGAACAGGCCCGGCAGGCGCTCCTGGAGGCCCAGTTCATCGCGCTGACGCGGCGCGACCCGAATTTCCTGCGCCGCTTCGTCAAGTCGCGCCCGGCCATGCCCCCGGCCCCCGTGCTGGAGGCCCTGAAGCACTGCCTCACCCTGCTGCCGGAGCCGCAGCTGCCGGAGCCCCAGGCTCCCCAGCCGCTGCCGGAGCCCACGGGCGCGCCCTGGATGAACCATCCCCAGCCCAGGCAGGGCCTGGCCGAACTGCTGCGCGAACCCGGCCAGCTCCGCGACCTGAACCTTTCCGGCCAGAGCGTTTCCGGCCCGCAGCTGCCGGAGGGCGCGCTGGACGGGCGCACGCTCAGCGGCGTGGACCTCTCGCGCGGGCGGTTCGAGCGCCTGAGCATCGCCCGCGCCCGGCTCACCGGCTGTTCCTTCTCCGGCGCGCTCCTGGGCGACTGCGCCTTCCGGGGCGTGACCTTCAGCGCCTGCGATTTTTCCGCGGCGCGGCTGTCGGGCTGCCTGTTCGAGAACTGCGCCTTCGAGGGCTGCGACATGCAGGGCCTGGCGCTGCACAAATGCGGCCTGAACGGCTGCTCCTTCTCGGAATGCTCGCTTCTGGGCGCCTGCTTCGAGGAAAGCCGCATCGCCCACACCTCGGCGCGGACCACGGCCTTCTCCGGCCTGCGCATGCGCACCAGCGCCGTGCTGGGCGGAGAGTTCGCGCGCTGCGACTTCTCCGGCGGCCATTTCCTGCGCACCGCCTTCCGCAATCCCATGTTCGAGGCCTGCGCCTTCACCGCCTCGGCCCTGGTGGGCTGCGAGCTCACCGGGTCGCGCACGGCGCGCTGCGACATGCTGGGCCTGCGCATGCAGGGCGGCCACGCCGACGACCCCCACGCCCAGGCCGCCAGCCGGGAGGCCGAGCTCGCGGCCCTGCCGAGGCAGGCGCAGACCCTTGCGCCGGGCCTGCGCCAGGCCCTGTTCCAAGGCCAGTCCCAAGGAGGGGGGGCGGAATTCACCCAGGCCTGCGTGGAGGCCTTCCTGCGCGTGGAGGAGGTGCGCGAGACCCTGGCCGCCATGCGCGCCCAGGACCGCCGCCGCCGCGCCCTGGCCCTGGAGCGCCTGGGCGAGCAGCAGGGCCAGTTCCTGCGCCTGCTCCCGCTCATCCTGGCCACGGACGTATTTGACAAGGCCCTGGGCCTGGCGGGCGTGCCGCACTGCTGCGTGGCCGACCGCGCCCTGGAGCGCGGCCCCACCCCGGCGGACGTGGAGCTGCTGGCCAAGGTCTTTCCCAGGCACAGCCCCACGCACCGGCCCCCGGCGCAGCTGGGCATCAGCGCCGTGTACGCCATCGGCAGCCTGGGCACCCTGGCGCAGAAGGAATCCTCGGACATCGACTGCTGGGTGTGCTGCGCCCCGCCCGAGCGCGACGACGGCCAGGCCGCGCTGGACCGGGAGGCCCTGGCCGGGCTGATGGAGGGCCTGAAGCGCAAGCTGGCGGCCCTGGAGACCTGGGCCATGCAGCAGTACGGGCTGGAGGTCCACTTCTTCGCCATGACCATCGACGAGGTGCGCTCCAACGCCTTCGGCATGAGCGACAAGGAGAGCTCCGGCTCGGCCCAGGCGCTGCTGCTCAAGGAGGAGTTCTACCGCACGGCGCTGAAGCTCTGCGGCCGCGACCTGGCCTGGTGGGCGGCCCCGCCGGGCGCCGGCGACGGGGAGGTGCGCGCGCTGCTCTCCGAGCTGGCCGTGCTGGACCCGCGCCTGCACGCCGAGCTCATCGACCTGGGCCAGCCCGCGCCCATTCCGCCGGGCGAATATTTCGGGGCCTGCCTGTGGCAGATGGTCAAGGCCCTGCACAGCCCCTACAAGTCCGTGATGAAGCTGGGGCTTCTGGAAAAGTACGCGGGCCAGGGCAAGGGCATGCGGCTTCTGTGCGAGCGCATCAAGGAGGCGGCCCTGCGCGGGCGCTCCCGCCTGGAGGACCTGGACCCCTACCTGGCGCTGTTCTCCAGCATCAGCCAGCACTACGAGAGGCTGGGCGACTCCATGGGCCTGGGGCTCATCGCCGAGTGCCTGCTGCTCAAGGCCGAGGTGGCCCAAAGCGACCTGCCCCCGCAGCTGGTGCGCCACTGCGCCTCGGGCTGCGGCGAAGCGGGCGGGTTCGCCAGTTCCATGCGCCTGGGCGGCATGGTGGGCCGGTTCATGATCGAGGCCTACCGGCGCATCCAGGAGGGGCTCAAGACCGGCGCCCCGGAAAGCCGCGCCAGCATCACCCCCCAGGACCTGACCCGGCTGGGGCGGCGCATCGCCGTGAACTTCGCGCCCAGCGAGCACAAGGTCGGGCTGGTGCCCTTCCTGTCCGAGGGGCTGGCCTTCACCGAGCTGTTCTTCTACGCCGAGAAGGCCCCGGGCAAGCGCACCATCTGGGCGGTGAAGGGCAAGGAAAAGAACACCGGCAAGGCCGCCGTGGAGTCGCTGGCGCCCATCCGGCGCGATACCGACGTGGCCCGGCTGGTGGCCTGGCTCATGATCAACGGCATCTACGACCCGTCGCTGGCGGTGCAGGCCGAGAAGAGCTTCGCGCCCATCGCGGTGATGGACCTGCAGGCCCTGCTGGCGGACATGGCCGCCTTCTTCCCCCGGCGGGAGACGCTCGACCCGGACATGGACAACTACCTGGAGGCCGAGTGCGTGACCAAGGCCTACTTCATCCTGAACCTGCCCATCGCCCCGGACAAGAACAAGATCCTGCACTGCGCCGTGCTCTACGCCACCAGCTGGGGCGAGCTGTGCTGCCAGAGCTTCGAGAACCCGCCGCCCACGCTCCAGAAGTCGCCGCTGGGCTTCCTGCGCGAAAACCTGGCCAAGCCCGTGGCCGGTGATGTGGAGTGCCGGGTGTTCGCGCCGAAGAAATCGGCCTGCCCCCGGATCAAGATACTCTAGCGGAAGCGCGGAGCGGGCAAGGGCCCCTTGCCCCCACCCTTGCCGATGAGGCTCGTGGCCATCCAGTCCAGCACCAGCGCGGGCATCACCGTGGGCTGCTCCAGGGCCTCCTGGGCCGCGGCCAGCATCAGGTCAAGCTTCCTCAGCCCCGCCGCGCCCATGCGCGCCATGCGCCGGGCCTCCTCGGTGGGGGCCTTGGCGCCGTCCAGCAGCGCGCTGGCCAGCTCCCGCTGGCAATGGGCCAGCACGCGCAGCGCCAGGCCGCGGTCCGCCGCGCCCTTGCCCGCGCCCGTGCGCTCGAACCAGCCCTGGCCGGTGTCCCAGAAGTTCAGCAGCGCCCGGGTCCAGTCCAGGGCGTCGGGCTCGGGCTGGCCGGGCCGGGGCCAGGGCAGCGTGACCACGAAGGAGCGCGACACCAGCGTCTGGAGCAGGCGCTCCCGCTGGGGGGCCAGCAGCACGAACACGTTGCCGGGCCTGGGCTCCTCCAGGGTCTTGAGCAGAAGGTTGGCCACGTAGTGGTTCAGGTCCTGGGCCTCCACGAAGATGGACACCCGGTGGCCCGAGCCCGTGGGCGGCTGGCCCCACACCGGCAGCAGGCGGCGCATGGCGTCGGTTCCGCTCAGGCCGTCGGCCTTGGCGTCGTCGAAGAAGGCCTTGTCCACCACGATGAGGTCGCGCAGGACGCGCCCGTCGATCTGCCTGCACACGGGGCAGGAGCCGCAGCCGCCCTGGGCGCAGTTGAGCGCCTTGGCCCAGGCCAGGGCCGCGGCCAGGCGGTCGCCCGCGCGCCCGCCCTCCAGGGCCAGGGTCTGGGGCGGATTCTTGGCCAAATGGCGCAGGCGCGCCAGGACCTGGCCCTCCACTTCGGGAAGGGCCAGGCCCGGTTCGGTGCTGCTGTTCGGGGCGTCCATGAACGCCTCCCGGCCTAGTTGCGGCCGAAGGTCTGCTTGCGGTCCGGCCCCACGGAGATGAGCCCGATGGGCACGCCGGACAGTTCCTCCATGCGCTCCAGGTACCTGCGGGCGTTGAGCGGCAGGTCGGCGAAGCTGGCCACGGCGGAGATGTCCTCCTTCCAGCCGGGCAGGGTCTCGTACACCGGGGTGACGTGGGCCATGCCGTTCTGCTCCTGGGGCGGGTACTGCACGCGCTCTCCGCGGTAGTCGTAGGCCACGCAGATGTTGAGCTCGTCCAGGCCGGAGAGCACGTCCAGCTTGGTCACGGCCAGCTCGGTGGGACCGTTCAGGCGGGCGCTTTCGCGCAGCACCACCAGGTCCAGCCAGCCGCAGCGGCGCTTGCGCCCGGTGGTGGCGCCGAACTCCCCGCCCTTTTCCTGCAGGTAGTCGCCGGTGGCGTCGGTGAGCTCGGTGGGGAAGGGGCCGCCGCCCACGCGGGTGGTGTAGGCCTTGACGATGGCGATGATCCGGTCCAGCATGCGCGGCGAGCACCCGGAGCCGGAGGCCGCGTTGCCCGAGACGGTGGTGGAGCTGGTGACGAAGGGATAGGTGCCGTGGTCGATGTCCAGGTGGGTGCCCTGCGCGCCCTCGAAGAGCACGGGGCCCTTGGCGGCGCACTCCTGGATGGCCGTGGACACGTCGCCCAGGTAGGGGCGCACGCGCTCGGCGATGGGCAGGAGCTCCCGGTAGACCTTTTCCGCGTCCATGGCGGGCATGCCGTAGAGCTTCTCGAACAGGACGTTCTTCTCTTCGAGCGCGGCGGCGATCTTGGTGCGCAGCAGTTCCGGGTCGGCCAGGTCGCCCGCGCGGATGCCGCAGCGGTGCATCTTGTCCTCGTAGCAGGGGCCGATGCCCCGGCCGGTGGTGCCGATCTTGGCCACGCCGCTGCGCAGGCCCTCGCGGGCCACGTCCAGGGTGCGGTGGTAGGCCAGGATGATATGGGTCTTCTTGCTGATCATGAGCCGCCCCGGGGACACGTCGATGCCCTTGGCGGCCAGGGTGTCGATTTCGCGCAGGAAGACTTCGGGGTCGAGCACCACGCCGTTGCCGATGAGGCAGACCTTGCCCGGGTGCAGGATGCCCGAGGGAATCAGATGGAGGATGCATTTCTCGCCCGCAACCACGAGGGTGTGCCCGGCGTTGTTGCCGCCCTGGAAACGCACGATGGCCGCGCTGTCCTGGGCCAGCATGTCCACGATCTTGCCCTTGCCCTCGTCGCCCCACTGCGAACCGAAGACCACGATATTTGACATTTGAGGCTCCTTGTGGCCACTTGCCCCGCCCTCAAAGACGACTTATTAGCGGCAAGCGGCAGAATTGCGTAAAAGAGGAATCGGAACATGTCAACAACCGGCCAGGCCAAGAACGCCAGAACCTGCTTCGCCTCCCGGCGGGAGAAGATCGCGCTCGCGCTCCTCTGCACCGCCCTGGCGGGCATGGTGGCGCTGAACGTGCGCCTGCGCCCGGTGCCCAGCCCGCTCATCGTGGCCGCGCCCAGGCAGCTGCGCGTCACCTCGGGCCTGGGGCCGGAGATGGAGATCATCCGCCGCTTCGCCGCCGAACAGGGCGTGGAGGTGCAGATGCTCTACACCGACACCCCGGACGAGGCCCTGGAGAAGCTGGAGCGCGGCCGCGCGCACGTGGCCGTGGCCATGGGCGTGGCCCCGCTGGACGATCCCCCGCCGGGCCAGGAGCTCATCCCCACGGACAAGCGCGCCGCCAAGAAAATCGTGTACGGCCCGCAGTACGACGAGCAGCCCGTGTACGCCGTGGACTGGGAGAACTCCTTCAACGCCACGGCCCCCGGCCCGCTGCACCCGGCCCTGGACGAGCTGGTGCGCGTGGCCCACTCCTTTTCCCAGGAGCCCCGGCAGGCCCCGGCCCTGCCGCTGGACGCCCTGCTGCTGCTCATTCCCTTCACCCCCGAGGTGCGCGACAGCGCCCCCACCGGCCAGCAGGCCTCCTACCGCTTCGCCTGGCGCAAGGACATCCCCAGCCTGGATGCGGCCATGCGCGCGTTCTGGAAGCGCATCGCCGAGGACGGCAGCCTGGAGGACATCCTGGCCGACACCCTGGACCACCTGCCCGACGACCCCGACCCCGTGGAGATGGACCTGCTGCGCCAGACGCTGGAGAAGAACGCCCCGCCCCTGGCCGGGGCCATCCGCAAGGCCGCTGCCAGGAACAAGGTGGACCCCTTCCTGCTCATGGCCATCATCCACCAGGAATCGCACTTCAACCCCGCGGCGGTGAGCGCCACCGGCGTGCGCGGGCTGATGCAGATGACCTCCACCACCCTGGAGCACCTGGGTGTGAAGAATCCCGACGACCAAGCCGAGGTGGTGGTCGCCGGGGCGCGCTACCTGGCGGACCTGCGCCAGGGCTACGCGGACATGGGCTACGGGCCGGAGGACGCCCAGATGCTGGGCCTGGCCGCCTTCAACGTGGGCCAGGGCCATGTTTCCGACGCCATCGAGCTGGTGCGCGAGGAGGGCGGGCCGCCGCCGGGCTGGCGCGACGTGCGCCAGGCGCTGCCGCTCTTGACCCGGCCGGAGATCGCCGCGGCGACCAGGTACGGCCTGTGCCGGGGCTACGAGGCCGTGGATTTCGTGGACAAGGTGCGCTACTTCGCCTTCGCCATCAAGGGGCTAGTCCTTGGCCCCGGAGCCCCCGGGCCGCAGAACGAGAAGCTTGCCGGCCTTGGGCTTGCCCTGACGCGGCCCTGAGGCGTGGGGGGCCCGTCCGGCGCGCTGGCCGCCCTTGGCCGGGGCCTGCTGCGGCTTGGCCGCGGCGTCGCCCTGGCCGGGCGCGGTGAGCCCCATGAGGTCCATGCCCGGGGCCGGGCCCGCGCCGGGCTGGCGCGAGGCGTGCAGGTTGTAGTTGAACAGCTGGTTCTTCATGCGCACGGCCTGGATGACCCCGAAGACCAGGGCGGACTCCTCCCAGCGGCGCGTGGGCTCGAACTGGCGCACCTCCTCGGCGTACTTCTCCCAAAGGTCCATGAGCGAGGCCTCGTCGTAGGCGACGATCTGGCCGGCCAGCTTGAGCAGGGCCTTTTCCATGTACGATTCGGGCATCGGAAGCTCCTTGGGTGCGGTCTGTGGAAAGGGCTGATACCAGACTTGGCCCCGCGCGCCAAGGGCCAAGCGCCCCTCCCGCCCCCCGCGGGCCCCGCCGGGCGGGGCCGGAACTGGGCGATTGCCCGCCGGGGCGGGCTATGGTACCAGAGGAGTTCGCCGCAGGCCACGGGCCGGGCGCACACCACACCATCCAAGGGGACCAGGCCATGAGCGAACTCAAGAAGATGTACACCACCCTGCTGCGCGACCACTTTCCCAATGATCTCCGCATCGAGATCGGCAGCCAGGAGCTGGTCTACCGCAAGCGCACCTGGGACCTGGACGGCGAGGTGCGCGGCCTGCGCTACGGCGAGAACCCGGACCAGCCCGCCGCCCTGTACGAGCTGGTGGGCGGGGGCCTGACCCTGGACGGCGTGAGCTTCCGCGGCCCCGGCCAGGGCCTGGTCAGCGCGCTGACCGAGGAGCACATGCTCCAGGCGGGCAAGCATCCGGGCAAGATCAACCTCACCGACGTGGACAACGGCCTGAACATCCTCCAGTACCTGGAGGCCAAGCCCGCCGCCGTCATCCTCAAGCACAACAACCCCTGCGGCGCGGCCTGGACCGAGGCGGGCATCGGCGAGGCCGTGTCCCGCGCCTTCTGGGCCGACCGCATCGCGGCCTTCGGCGGCACGGTGGTGGTGAACCGCCCGCTGGACAAGGCCTCCGCCGAACTCATCAACTCCTTCTATTTCGAGGTGGTGGCCGCGCCGGACTACGAGGAAGGCGCCGTCGAGATCCTCAAGGCCCGCAAGAACCTGCGCATCCTGCGCATCCCCGGCATCGCGCGGCTCACCGAGCTGGCCGCCGCGCCCTTCCTGGACATCAAGAGCCTGTTCGACGGCGGCCTGGTGCTGCAGTCCTCCTTCGTCAACCGCATCCGCGGCGCCGAGGACTTCATCCCGGCCACGGCGGAGAAGGACGGCACCCACTACGTGGCCCGCAAGCCCACCGCCGCCGAGGCCAGCGACCTGCTCTTCGCCTGGGCCGTGGAGGCGGGCGTGACCTCCAACTCCGTCATCTTCGCCCGCGACGGGGCCACCACGGGCATCGGCACCGGCGAGCAGGACCGCGTGGGCTGCGTGGAGCTGACCATCGCCAAGGCCCACACCAAGTACGCCGACCTGCTCTGCTTCCGCGAGCAGAACATGAGCATTTTCGAGCTGATGCTGGCCGCCCGCAGCGACGGGGCCCGGGCCGAGCAGCTGGCCGACGTGAAGCGCCGCGCCGCCGAGGCGCGCGGGGGCCTGCCCGGCAGCGTGCTGGTCAGCGACGGCTTCTTCCCCTTCCGCGACGGCGTGGACCTGTGCCTGGCCCAGGGCGTCACCGCCATCGCCCAGCCCGGCGGCTCGGTGCGCGACTTCGAGATCATCCGCGCGGTGAACGAGGCCACGCCCCAGACGGCCATGGTGTTTACCGGCCAGCGTTCCTTCAGGCACTAGGGCCTGTTTCGAAAAGCGCGTTTCTTTGACCCCCTGGGCTTCGGCATGAGGCGGCCCGCGCCGATAGGCCCCAGGGCTGTACCGCACGAGTACTATCCCTGGCCCCAAGCCGCCTCATTTCCTCGCCAGGGAACAAAATCCATCTTTTGGAAACAGGCCCCGCCAAGCACCAGCCCTGGGGTTTAAGGCACAAATGACCAAAACGAAGTTTTCCGGCCCGCCCAGGCCGGGCTCGCTGGTGGAGTTCCTTCAGGACAACGAAGCCCAGCTGGCCTGGGTGCTGGAGGAGGCCGGCGACCGGCTGCGCCTGCTCACCCGCCAGAAGCGCGAGGTGAAGCTGGCCGCCGCCCGCCTGCTGCCCTGGATCGGTCCGGACTGCGCCCCGAACGCCACGCGCGAGGAGATCTTCCACCGCCTGGAGGCCACCGAGGCCCGCCGCCGCGAGCTGGCGGCAAGCATCGACGCCCTGGAGCTGTGGGACATGGCCCAGGGCGAGCTGGAACGCGCGCCCGTGGACTGGTTCGCGGGCCTGCTCTGGCAGGACTGCGGCGTGGACGAGCTGGCCGCGCTGGGCCGGGCGCTCCTGGCCGCCAAGACGCACTTCAAGTTCCAGCCGCCGGACTTCGAGATCCACCCCGCCGCCAAGGTGGAGGCGCGCATGTCCCAGCAGCGCGCCGAAAAGGAGCGCGAGGCCGTGGCCAGCGCGGGCCACGCGCTGTTCCAGGCCCTGTGGGCGCGCGTCAAGAGCGGCCAGACCTTCTCCGGCGCGCCCCTGCCCGAGGCCACGGGCCTGGACCCGGATGTGGCCGCGCGCCTGCGCGACGTGCTGCGCTTCCAGATCAGCGGCAAGAGCCCCATGAACGCCGCGGACGAGACCCTGGCCAAGCTCTGGGAGGGCCTGCGCAAGTCCCTGCCCGACGAGCGCACCCAGCCGCACCTGCCGCTCCTGCTGGCCCAGGCCTGGGGCATGCTGCCCGCCCACCACAATTACCTGCTGGACCAGGCGGGCTACGACTGGGGCGACGGCTGGAGCGAGGCCTATTCCGAGGAAATCATGCGCCAGCTGGAGCGCTTCGAGGAGCTGAAGGCCGGGGCCGTTCTGGACCCCACGCCCTTCGTCAGCATCGACGCCGCCACCACCAAGGACATCGACGACGCCTTCTTCGTCAGCGAGGCCGCGCTGCCCGACGGTTCTTCCGGCTGGCTGTGCGCCGTGGCCCTGGCCCGGCCCACGCTGTGCTGGGATTTCGGCGCGCCGCTCGACCGCGAGGTCATGAGCCGCGTCACCAGCCTGTACCTGCCCGAGGGCGACGCCCACATGATGCCCGAAACCCTGGGCACCGGCCTGTTCAGCCTCACCGCTGGCAGCCCCAAGCCCGCGCTCATCGCCGAGTTCCTGCTCGATGCGCGCGGCGAGATCGTCGAAACCCGCCCGCGCCTGGCCTGGATTTCCGTGGCCCGCAACGTGGCCTACGAGGACGCCCAGGCCGCCATCGAATCGGATTCCGACCCGCAGATCTCCCTGGCCGCGCGGGTCGCCCGGGAGCTCTTCGCCCGCCGCCTGGAGCGCGGGGCCGTGGTCATCCAGAAGCCCGAGCCCGTGGTGCGCCTGAACGGCTCCGGGGCCGAAACCCGCGTGGACATGGAGCTCAAGCCCGGCAGCCCGGACGCCGAGCTGCTCGTCAGCGAATTCATGATCCTGGCCAACTGCGGCCTGGCCTGCTGGGCGCGCGAACAGGGCGTGCCGCTTTTGCACCGCTCCCAGAACATCGCCCTGCCGCCCAGCGCCACTGGCGTGTTCTCCGACCCGGCGGACATCGCCCGCGTGGTGAAGCTCCTGGCCCCGCCCATCCTGGACTGCCAGCCCAAGCGCCACGCCGCGCTGGCCTGCGACGCCTACGCCACCCTCACCTCGCCCATCCGGCGCTACATCGACCTGCTGAACATGGCCCAGGTGGAATCGCACCTGGCCAGCGGAGCGCCTCGGCTCGACCTGGCCGCCCTGGAGGCCCTGGTGCCGCACCTCTCCGCCCGCAACCAGGAGGTGGGCCAGGTGCAGCGCTTCCGCCCGCGCTACTGGAAGCTGCTCTACCTGGCCCAGCACCGCAAGCAGCCCTTCCAGGCCGTGGTGGTGGAGGACGGCGGCCCCTACCCCACCCTGTCCCTGCCCGATTTGCAGATCACCGTGCGCCTGCCGCGGGGCATGCTGGGCGAGAAGATCTTCCCCGGCATGCCCGTGGAGGTGCTCTTCGGCCGCATCGACCCGCTGACCAACGAGCTGAAGGTGCTGGAAGCGCGCGAGGCGGAGTAAGAGAAAAGAGAGAACGTGGGGGAGGAGCGAAACTTTTCAGGAAGGCTCTTGACTAGGAAAGCCACCAGTGAACTGGTAGGAACCTAGGAATGGCGCCACAAAACAAGTACATCCTCCGCTCGAAAATTTCAGAGGCGAAAACCAGGCAGTTGGTGAGGCTTTTCGT
>JAEXRD010000167.1 GCA_023438245.1 Pseudomonadota bacterium
CCCCCGATTCCTGCCCTCTCCTAAATACTCAGCAGCGCGGCGGTGGTGCGGCGCTTGCCGAAGGCCAGGGCGCTGGCGGTGTTTCCGGCCAGGAAGATGTCGATGGCCTTGTTGTGGCGTGCGGCCATGAGGTCGTTGATTTCGAAGATGCCCAGGCCTTCGATGCGCACCTTCTTGCCGAACACCCAGCCCTTGTTGAACAGGTCGCGCGAGACGGCGATGGTGCCGGGCTTCACGCGGCGCATGCTGGCGGCGATTTCGGGGTCGGAGTCGGTCTGTGCGGCCTCGGCGTTGTAGGCGGTGACGGTGACGGTGGCCACGGGGCGGATCTGGGCTTCCAGGCGGGAGAGGTATTCCGGGTCGGAAACGAGCATACGCACCACTTCGGCGCGGTATTCGTAGTGGGTCAGCGCGCCTCTGAGTTCCGCCAGTTCGTAGTGCTGCACGGTGAGCGCGATGAGCGAGCAGAGCAGGGCCGCGATGAGCACCGGCAGGATGGCGACATGAGCGAACTTGTTCATGTGGTCCTCCTTGGGGGGTTGTGGGTTGCGGGAGGGGCGCGTCATGCCCGCCCCTGGCCGTTGTGTCAAGGTTGTGCGCCGCGAGGGTTGCAAACCCTGGGCCAGAGGGGTGGGAAGCGAGGATAGGCGCGGGTTGGCGGGGGGGCTAGTCCTGCGGGGTCGGGGTGCAGTCCAGCCGGGCGGTCAGGATCATGACGGTGCCGCCGCCGGGCCTGTCCTGCGCGCGCACGCCCCCGCCCAGGCGGGCGGCCAGCTTGGCGGCGATGGCCAGTCCCAGGCCCGCGCCGCCGTAGCGGCGGGTGGTGGTGGCGTCGGCCTGCACGAACGCCGCGAAGATGTGCGTCTTCATGGGTTCCGGGATGCCGATGCCGGAGTCCTCCACGCGGAAGACGAGCAGCTGGTGCGGGTCGAGGGATTCCGCCCGGGCCACCAGGCGCACGCCGCCGCTCTGGGTGAACTTGATGGCGTTGTCCAGCAGGTGGCCCAGGGCCTGGCGCAGGGCCTGCGGGTCGGAGTGGACCAGCTCCGGCAGGCCGGGGGCGGCCACGGCCTCGAAGGACAGGCCCTTGGCGTGCGCGGCCGGGGCGTACTGGGCCTCCAGGGAGTGCAGCAGGTCCGTGGGCGGGAACTGCACGCATTCGGTCTCCCCGGCGGATTCCAGCCGGGCGAACTCCAGCACGTTGTCCAGCTGGCCGGAGAGCTTGGTGGCGCTGCTCAGGGCCACGGAGAGGTAGTCGGCCTGGTCGGCGTCCAGGGTGGAGGTCTCCAGCAGCTGGAGCATGCCCAGGATGCCGTTGAGCGGCGTGCGCACCTCGTGGGTCATGTTGGCCAAAAAGTCGCTCTTGGCGCGGCTGGCGGCCTGGGCCTCGTCGCGGGCGCTCACGAGTTCGGCGCGGATGCGCAGCTGCTCGCTGCCCAGGGCGTACAGGTCGGCCAGGGACTGCACGGCGGCCAGGTCCTCGGCGGTGTAGTCGGCGGGCGCGTTGGCCAGCACGATCTGGCCCACGGGGCGCGGCCCGCCCGCGGCCGGAACCAGCACGGGCACCGCCAGCAGCCGCTGCACGGGCAGGTGGCCCGGCGGCACCCCGCGCGCGCTGGAATGCCCGGCGGGGTTGTTCTCGTAGAAGCCCTTGCGCGTGGTGAGGCTGTGGCCCCACAGGCCGGGGTAGCGGCCCTTGTCCACGGGGGCGAAGAGCTGGCGGCCTTGCGGAGGCTCGCTTCCGGGCATCATCTCCGTGGCGCACAGGAAATCCATGGCTCCGCCCGGCGCGGTGATGGCCCCCACCAGCCCGTGGGGGCTGGCCGTGAGCTCGCGGGCGCGGGCCAGCAGCAGCCGGGCCGCCCCTGCCTGGGTGGCCGCGGGGTCCACCAGGGCGCGGGCCAGCTCGGCCAGGGCGTTGCTCACGCGGAGCTGGCGCTCGGCCCTGGCCTGGATGCGCTTGCGCTCGGTGATGTCGCGCACGATGCCCACGGCGAACTCCCGGCCCTTGTGCTTCACCAGGCTGGCGATGATCTCCACCGGGAACAGGGTGGCGTCCTTCTTGCGGTACCTGGCCTCCATGGTGCAGCGGCCGTTGCGGCGCAGCAGGTCCATCGCGCCCGCCCAGGCCGCGGCGTCGCGCTGCGGGTTCACCAGGCTCACGTCCTGGCCGATGAGCTCGGCGCGCGTGTAGCCCAGGGTGTTGATCACGGCCTCGTTGACGAAGTCGATGCGCCTGTCGTCCACCCCGCACCAGAAGAGCATGTCCGCGGCGTTGTCCACCGAGATGAGCGCGCGCGTGAGCCGGGCCTGGAGCTTTTCGCGCTCCGAGAGGTCCACCGCCACGCCCAGGAAACCCTGGATTCGACCGGGGCCGGAGGGGCCGTCCTCGCGGATGGCCGTCACCGCCAGGTCCACGGGCACGTGGGAGCCGTCCTTGCGCACGTAGGTCCAGGTCCGGGTGTCGTGGGCGTCCGGCCCGCCCTCGCGAGCCAGGGCCGCGAACACCTCGAAGCCCTCCACCCGGCGGCCCAGGCGCTCCGAGAGCTCCCGCCCGCGCTCCGCCATCTCCTCGTCCAGGTGGATGAGCGCCGGGGTGTGCCTGCCGACGACCTCGTGGGCGGCATAGCCCAGCATGCGTTCGGCTCCGGGGTTGAAGACCTGGATGACGCCCTGGTTGTCCGTGGCGATGATGGACACCCGCGTGGCGGCGCGCAGCACCCCCTGCAGGCGCGCGTGGTCCGTTTGGGAGCAGGCGGTGGGGGCCGGACGGCGAGCGGACATGAGGCCTCGGGGGGCTGGCGGTGCGCGAAAGGGAATTCCTCCTGATTTGCTACACGAAACCGTGGCCCGCCGCAACCGGCGTGCGGGAAACGGGAAAAAGGACAGCCTTGCGTCCGGCCTGCGGCGGGGATAGGAAAAATCAGGCTCCGCCCCCTTTACATACCCCCAGGAGGTAGTATGTTGGGTGGAGGTCCGCCCGCCCCCCCACCCCCGGGGGGGTGCGGCAAGCCCCAGCCCAAGGAGACCCCCCGTGAGCACCGACCCCGCCCCGGCCCCGCAAAAAGCCCGCGCGCGCATCACCGGCATGCACTGCGCGGCCTGCTCCGCGCGCATCGAGCGCATCCTGAGGAACACGGACGGGATAGCCGAGGCCAGCGTGAACCTGGCCGCCGAGAGCCTGGAGGTGGCCTACGACCCGGCGCGGGTCTCCACCGGCGACATGGCCCGGGCCATCGCCGAGGCCGGGTTCGGGGCCGAGTTCGAGCAGGCCCAGGGCCAGGGGGCCAGCCTGTTCCTGGCCATCACCGGCATGCACTGCGCGGCCTGCTCCGCGCGCATCGAGCGTGTGCTGAAGGCCCAGGACGGCGTGCTGGAGGCCAGCGTGAACCTGGCCGCGGAGACCGCCAGCGTGGTCTACGACCCCGCCCTGGCCCGGCCCGCCGAGCTCACCGCGGTCATCCGCGAGGCCGGGTTCGGCGCGCAGGTGGTCAGCCGCTCCGGCGCGCTGTTCGCCCAGCGGCGGCGCGAGGCCAGCGAGCGCCTGGCGGCCCAGCGCCGCGAGCTCATCCCGGCCTTCGCCTTCGCCCTGCCCCTGCTCTACATCAGCATGGGCCACATGGCGGGCCTGCCGCTGCCCATGTTCCTGCACCCGGACCACGCCCCGGCCCCCTTCGCGCTGGCCCAGCTGCTGCTGACGCTCCCGGTGCTCTGGGCCGGGCGCGGATTCTACCTGCGCGGCCTGCCCGCGCTCATCCGCCGCGCGCCCAGCATGGACACGCTGGTGGCCCTGGGCACGGGCGCGGCCTTCCTGCACAGCCTGTGGGCCACGGCCATGGTCCTGTCCGGCTCGGCCCACCACGTCCACGACCTGTACTACGAGTCCGCCGCCGTGCTGCTGGCCATGATTTCGCTGGGCAAGTACCTGGAGGCGCGCAGCAGGCTCAAGACCAGCGACGCCGTGAACGCCCTGGTGAGCCTGGCCCCGGACACCGCCACGGTGCTGAAGGACGGCGCCGAGATTCCCACCCCGGCCGCCGAGCTGGCCCCCGGCGACGTCATCCTGGCCCGGCCCGGCGAGCGCATCGCCGCCGACGGCGTGGTGCTGGACGGGCGCGGCGGCGTGGACGAGAGCATGCTCACCGGCGAGAGCCTGCCCGTGGAGAAGGGCCCCGGCGACCGCGTCAGCGCGGGCACGCTCAACGGCGCGGGGGCGCTGACCATCCGCGCGGACAAGACCGGCGAGGACACCATGCTCTCGCGCATCGTGGACATGGTGCAGCAGGCGCAAGGGTCCAAGGCGCCCATCGCCAGCCTGGCCGACCGCATCAGCGCGGTGTTCGTGCCCGTGGTCATGGCCATCGCCGCGCTCTCGGGCCTGGCCTGGCTGCTGGCGGGCGAGGGGCCCGGGTTCGCCCTGCGCATCTTCACCGCCGTCATGGTCATCGCCTGCCCCTGCGCCATGGGCCTGGCCACGCCCATGTCCATCATGGTGGCCACCGGGCGCGGCGCGGCCCTGGGCGTGCTGGTCAAGAGCGGCGAGGCCCTGCAGGCCGCGGGCAGCGCGGGCGTGGTGGTGTTCGACAAGACCGGCACGCTGACCCACGGCAGGCCGGAGCTCACCGAGATCGTGCGCGCCCCGGGCGCCAAGCTTTCCGAAAACGAGCTGCTGACCCTGGCCGCCGGGGCCGAGAGCCGCTCCGAGCACCCGCTGGCCCAGGCCGTGCTGGCCGCCGCCGCCGCGCGCGAGATTTCCGTCCCCGCGCCCCAGGCCTTCCAGGCCGTGCCGGGCCGGGGGGTGGAGGCGCTCATCCCCGGCGGGCTGGGCATCGCCCACGCCCTGCGCCTGGGCAACGCCGAATTCGCCGGGCCGGAGTTCACCCGCGGCCCGCTGGCCGCCGAGGTGGCCCGCCTGGCCGACGCCGGGGCCACGCCGCTGTGCCTGGCCGTGGACGGCCACCCCGGGGCCATCCTGGCCGTGGCCGACACGCTCCGGCCCGAATCGCGCGGGGTTCTCGCCGCGCTGAGGCGCCAGGGCGTGCAGACCGTGATGCTCACCGGCGACAACGAGCGCACCGCCCGGGCCGTGGCCGCGCTGGCCGGGCTGGACCCGGCGGACGTGGTGGCGGGCGTGCTGCCCGACGGCAAGGCCGACGCCGTGCGGCGCTTCCAGGAGCAGCTGGCCGGAACCGGGCGCACCGTGGTCATGGTGGGCGACGGCATCAACGACGCCCCGGCCCTGGCCCTGGCCGACGTGGGCATCGCCATGGGCGGCGGCGCCGAGGGCAAGGGCTCGGACGCGGCCATCGAAAGCGGCGACGTGGTGCTCATGCGCCAGGCCCTCGGCCAGGCGGCGGACGACGGCGCGGGCGCGCTCTCCGGCGTGCTGGCGGCCCTGTCGCTCTCGCGCGCGGCCATGCGCAACATCCGGCAGAACCTGTTCTGGGCCTTCGCCTTCAACGTCATCGGCATCCCGGTGGCCGCCGGCGTGCTGCACGCCTTCGGCGGGCCCACCCTCAACCCCATGCTGGCGGGCACGGCCATGGCCCTGTCCAGCGTCACCGTGGTCACCAACGCGCTGCGCCTGCGCTTCTTCACCCCCGAACCCTAACCCCCAACGGAGGCACCCCATATGCCCAGCGTCAAAGTCAAAGGAATGAGCTGCAACCACTGCGTCATGGGCGTCACCAAGGCCCTGGAGGCCATCCCCGGCACCAGCAACGTCAAGGTGGACCTGCTGTCCGGCCAGGCCTCCTACGACGAAACCAGCCCCGTGGACCCCGCCGCCGTCAAGAAGGCCATCGAAAAGATCGGCTTCGAGGTGGTTGGCTAG
The DNA here is from genome assembly GCA_023438245.1 of Pseudomonadota bacterium. Taxonomy (GTDB): domain Bacteria; phylum Desulfobacterota; class Desulfovibrionia; order Desulfovibrionales; family Desulfovibrionaceae; genus Humidesulfovibrio. The sequence goes on from JAEXRD010000167.1 coordinate 5,834, forward strand.
GAAGAGAAGG
>JAEXRD010000001.1 GCA_023438245.1 Pseudomonadota bacterium
TAATCCACGTTTGGGGACCCCCCCCCCGCGCGCGTCCCCCGGGGGGGGAGCCCCCGTACCCTTCCCCCATGCACGTCGCCGCCATTCATGTCGCCGTCAGGTGCTTCGCCACCCTGCACCGCTTCCAGCCCGCCACCCCGGAGCGCCACCCGCTGCCCGAGGGCGCAACGGCCGCGGACCTCATCCGCGACCTGGGCATTCCGCCCGCCGACGTGACCATCCTGTTCGTCAACGGCCAGCACGCCGAGCCGGACCGCGTCCTGGCCGACGGCGACCGCGTGGGCCTGTTCCCGCCCGTGGGCGGGGGCTAGGGCCAACAGTAGGAGGAGCCTGTGCCGACGACCATCGAGCTGCGCGCCTTCATGGGCCTGTCCGACCTGTTCCGTCAGCGGGGCTGGAGCTTTCCGCTGTCCGTGGACGTGGGCGAGGGCATGACCGGCCAGGCGTTGCTGGCCCGGCTGGAGATCCCCGAGGAGCAGGTCGAGGTCATGTTCGTCAACGGCAAGGCCAGCAAGCCGGAGCAGGCCCGGGTGCGCCCCGGCGACCGCGTGGCCCTTGCCCCGCCCGGCGTTCCCGGCCCGTACCGGGTGCTGCTGGGCTTCCGGAAAATGGGCTAGGGCATGGACAGCCCGCCGGATAGCCCGATGGACAGCCCGTTGAACGCGCTGGCCCGCGAGGCCACGCTGCCCGACGGCACGCCCGTGCGCGTGCTGCCCCACGCGGCGGAGCTCAAGGCCGCCCGCACCCTCGGCACCAGCCTGCGCCAGGCCGAGATCGCCGCCCTGAGCCAGGGCCTCATCCCCGAGCGCTACCTGCGCAACTTCAAGACCCTGGACTGCGCCGCCCAGGCCCGGCTGCTGGAAACGCGCGTGGCGCTCGTGGGCCTTGGCGGGCTGGGCGGTCCCATCCTCGAAGGGCTGGCCCGCCTGGGCTTCGGGCGCATCAGCGCGGCGGACCACGATATTTTCGAGGCCACGAACCTGAACCGCCAGGCGCTGGCCACCGAGGAGACCCTGGGCCGCCCCAAGGCCTTGGCCGCGCAGGAGCGCGTGGCGCTCATCAATCCGGCGGTGGAGCTTTCCGCCCACCAGCTTTTCGTGGAGCCGGAGGCCTTTGCGGCGTTCTTCGCCGGGGCGGACGTGGCCGTCGACGCGCTGGGCGGCATGGCCTGCCGGGCGGCTGCGGAGCGCGGGGCCGCGCGCGCGGATGTGCCGCTGGTGACGGCGGCGGTGGCGGGCTGGACCGTCACGGCGGCCACTGTGCTGCCCGGCGCGACCGGCCCGGCGTCGCTGTTCAGCCCGGACGGGAGCGCCCCAGGGGCGGAGGACGCGCTGGGCTGCCTGGCCCCGGCCATCCAGGTGGCCGCGGGGCTGGTGCTGGCGGAATGCGTGCGCCTGGCGCTGGGCCAGCCGCCAAGGCTGGGCGGGCCGGGCGGCCAGATGGCCGTCATCGACCTGGAGAGCCTGACCCTGGACCGCTTCTCCCTCGGCGGCTGAGGACGGGGAAAACCCCGGCCCGCCAGCTGCTCTCTGATTCCCCTCTCGCTACACCTGCACCACTTTTCCGGCGTTGCCCAGGCTGGTCACCACATCGAGCATGTTGGTGGTCTCGCCCACGCGCTTCTTGTCCGTGAGGTTGAAGAAGCCCAGGCAGGTGCCGCAGACCAGCACGCTGACGCCGCCCTGGGCCAGGGCCTGGAGCTTTTCCAGGCAGGGGTGGCCCTCGCAGGCCAGGCGCACGCCGCCGTTGACCAGCACCACGCGCCACAGGCCGGGCCCGATTTCCGGCAGCGTGGCCAGGAAGTTCAGCATGAGCTTGCCGCCCAGTTCGTCGCTGCCGGAACCGCCCGAACCGATCACGTCGGAGGTGATGAACACGGTGGTCTTGTCATTTGCGAGCGCCTGGGACACGGCGGCGGCGCAGGCATCGCCCGAGGGGGCGGGCGCGGCGGTGCGCGTGGCCGAGAGGATGATGGCCTCCACGCCGGGGTTGGCCACCACGCTGTAGCCCTTGCCGGCGAGCAGCCGGGTGACGTTCTCGCGCGCGGCTTGGTCGCTCACCTGCACGGTGAGGGATTCGGGCGCGTCCTTGTCCACGGCGTCCATGGTCTTGAGCACCGGCCCGGGGCAGGCCAGCCCCCGGCAGTCCAGGTCGATGTGCTTGGTCATGGGGATACCTCCGGTGGGGGCCTGCGCCGGGCTGGCGCGGGTCGGTTCGTGCCGGAGGTCTAGCAGTGGCGGGGCTGATGCGTCAAATAGGCGGTCTCGATGCATGATCCGGCACCGCGGTCCGTCATGGGGCGACCGGGAGATGGAGCCGGGGGAGGGTTACCAGCCCTCGGCGTAGCCCTGGCGGATGGTGGCCAGCAGGCCGTCGAACTGGGCGCGGGCCCCGCCCGGGTCGGCGCAGTCCAGGGAATCGAGGTAGGCGTTCAGCTCGCGCCGGGCGGCCAGGTCGGGCACCCCGGCCAGCCGCAGGGCCGAGGAGGCCAGCCTGCGCGCCTTGCGGCCCAGGCGCTCCAGGCCCGTCTCGCGCGGCCTGTCCTCCAGGCGGCGCAGGAACCGCGCCAGGCTCTCGCGGGTGAGGGCCAGGGCCTCGTCCATGCCCAGGTCCGTGTGCGCGGCCAGGTGCGTGGCGATGCCCAGCTCCACGGCGGCGTGCTGGGCGGCGTACCTGGGGTCGCGGGCCACGGTGTCGAAGCCGTCGTACAGGTGGCGCGCGCCCTTCAGCGCGCTGGGGCGCTCCTGGATGGCGCAGAACAGCACGCGCTCGCGGGCGCACTTGCCGTTGACGGCCTTCACCGCCGTGAGCAGCACCTCCAAGGCGTTGAGGTTCTCGATGCCCTCGGCGAGATTGGCCACGTCCAGCAAATTCTGCCTGCGCTCCACGGCGTAGTACAGGCTCACCATGGGGTCGAAGCAGGCCAGCAGGCGCTCCTGGGGCGTGGGCTGCATCAGCCCGGCCAGGTTGTCGGCGTTGTAGCAGGGCCAGGCCTCGATGCGCCCGCGCTTCTGGCGCACCCACACGTGCGCCCCGTGCACCAGGGCTAGGCTCTCGTCGGAGAGCAGCCGCCGCAGGCAGCGGGCGATGCCCGGCACGGTGATGTGGCGGTTCTCCGCGCGCAGCACGATGGCCTCGGTGGGCGACTCTTCGGCCAGGAAGCGCAGCTTGTCGATGAACCGGCACTCGCGGGCGTGGTGGTAGCGCACATTGGGGTATGCTGCGGCCTCGTCCAGGGGCGCGGGCGAGGTGTCGGCCACGATGAGGTTCAGGCCCGTGCCCTGGTAGGCGCGCAGGATGTGGCGCAGGTAGCCGTGCCGGTTGCGCGTGGGCACCAGCATGGTCACGTTCTTGAGCAGGCCGACGTCGAATTTTAACATGGGGTTTCTTAACCCTCACGCTCCGGATGTCAAGGAGGCCACCTGCGCCCTTGCCTCCGCCTGCGCGATGCGATACGCACTGCGGATTCTTATTTTCGCCGCGCCGGTACGCCTCCCCAGCGGCCACGGCGCGCATGGGGCCGAATGCGCTACCTGGGCATCTTTCTGGTCTGTCTGGCGTCCATCGCCTTCGAAATCTTCCTGGTGCGGCACTTCGCCATCACCAACTGGAGCGAGTACGGCTATTGGGTCATCTCCATGGCCATGGCCGGGTATTCCGTCAGCGGCGTGGTGCTGTGCATGTTCGGCGACCATTTCTCGCGCCGGGCGGGCGCGCTGTTCTACGCCCTGCCCGTGGCCATGCTGGCGCTTCTGGCCTGCGGCTACAGCGCCCTGGGGCTCATCCCCTTCAATCCGCTGGAGCTGCAGAACGAGGTGCTCTGGCAGGGCCAGCTGTGGAACATCGGCAAGTACTACCTGGCGCTGTTTCCCTTCTTCTTCGCCTCCGGCCTGTACGTGGGCCTGAGCTTCCTGGCCCGGCAGGAGGACATCCCCAAGGTCTACATGGCCGACCTGGTGGGCGCGGGCCTGGGCGCGGCGGGCCTGCTGGGGGCCATGCACCTGGCCCAGCCCTTCCTGGTGCCGCTGTTTTTGCTGCCGCCGCTGACCCTGGCCGCGCTGACCAGCCTGCCCAGGCCGGAGAAGGGCGGGAGTGCGGCCCGCGCTGGCTATGCCGCCCTGGCGCTGTGCGTGGCCGCGGGCGCGGCCTGGGTGGTGGTGGAGGCCAACCACGCCGCCTACAGCCAGTACAAGCCCGTGTCCTCGGCCCTGAACGTGGAGGACAGCCGCGTGGTGCGCGAGGTGAAGAGCGCGCGCGGCCACTACCTGCTGGTGGACAGCTACGCCGAGCGCCACGATCCCGATCTTTCCAATAACTACGAGCTGCTCGGCGCTGGCGGCCCGCCCCCGGCCTTGGGCCTGTACCGCGACGGCGAGCGCCTGGCCGCCCTGCCGCGCAGCCGGGGCTATGACGTGAGCTACCTGCGCGCCGCCCTGGACAGCCTGCCCTACGTGCTGCGCCAGCCCGACCGCGTGCTGCTGGCCGGCGGCCGGGGCGGCTTCCGCCCGCGCGAGGCCGTCATGCTGGGTTCCGGCAGGGTGGACACCGTGGAGAGCGATCCCGTGCTGCTGGCCGTGCTGGCCGGGCACGGCGCGGCAAAGCCGCTCCAGGCCGGAACCGTGCTGGCCCCCGTGGATCCCGACGCGCCTCCGCCGCCGCCGGAGGGCACGGAGGAGGCCGAGGCCGCCGCCCAGGCCGCCCATTTCGGCTACGACGCCCCGCGCGGCACCGCCACTGCGCCCATGCTGGCCTCGCCCGTGGTGCGCGCCCAGGCCGCCCGCCAGGCGGGCAAGCCCTACCGCATCGTCGACGTCGCGCCCGAGTTCCTGGACCAGGGCCAGGCCAACAAGTACGTGCTCACCGCCGAGGGCGTGGCCGCGCTGCTGCGCTCCCTGGCCGTCCGACCCGCCGTCGAAGCGGGCGAGGGCCCCGACGCCGGGGCGGGCATCCTGTCCATCCCCATGGGCATCGGCGAACTGCCGGTCTACGCCCTCAAGGCCGTGACCACCGTGCGCGAGGGCCTGAAGCTGGCCGGAATAGCCGACCCCGCCGCGCATATCATCGTGGTGCGCAGCGCCTTCACCGGGCGCATCCTGGCCTCGCCCGAGCCCTTCAGCCCGGCGGACGTGGAGCGCACCCGCGCCTTCGCCCGCGAGAGAAGCTTCGACACGCCCTATTTCCCCGGCATCGACCCGGCCAAGATCGAGGTCTTCAACGACCTGCCGCCGGTGTCCTTCGAGAGCCAGACCCAGATCGCCGCCAACTCTTCCGCCAGCCAGCGCGCCAAGGCCAAGGCCGCGCCCGATCCGAAGTCGCCCTCCGTCCCCGCCCCCAGCGAGGAAGAACTGGCCCTGGGCGGCAGCTTCGCCGACGCCCCGGAAACCGGCGACGCGCCCGCCGCACACCAGGATGCCGCAGCGCCCGCGCGCGACTCGCTCATGGAGGACATCACCGCCTACCTGGGCGGCAACGCCTCCGCTTCGCCCGGCGGCTCGTCCTTCTCCTTCTTCAACCTCTCGCCCAGCACGCAGGACAAGCCCTTCTTCAACGAGATCATCCCGCCCGCGCGCATCCCGGGCGCCCTGGCGCGCATCGAGATCCTGCCGCGCCAGGAGATCGGCTACCTCGTCAACGTGGCCGTGCTGGCCCAGGCCGCCATCTTCGCCCTCGTCGTGTTCCTGCTGCCGCTCACCCGGCGCGGCAGCATGGGCGCGCACGGCCTCACCGCGCCCACCGTGCTGCGCGGGTTCGGCTACTTCCTGTGCCTGGGCCTGGGCTTCCTGTTCATCGAAATCGTGCTCATCGAGCGCTTCACCTACCTGCTCAACGATCCGGCCCTGGCCTTCGCCACCGTGCTCTCGGCCATGCTCATCGCCTCCGGCCTGGGCAGCGCCTTCTCCAGCCGCTTCGTGCCCCGGCCGCGCGCGGGCATCCGCCTGGCCTGCGGCACCGCCGCGCTGGCCACCGCCATCCTGGCCCTGGCCCTGCCGCGCCTGCTGCCCGAGGCCCTGGCCTGGCCCGAGGAATACCGCCTGGCCCTCACCATCGCCATCAGCGCGCCCCTGGGCTTCTTCATGGGCATGCCCTTCCCGCTGGCGCTGTCCACCTACCGGGGCAACCGCTCGGCCTTCATCCCCTGGGCCTGGAGCGTCAACGGCGCACTCTCCGTGGTCGCCACGCCCCTGGCCAACATCCTGGCCGTCAGCTTCGGCTACACCGTCGTCTTCAGCGCCTCGCTCGCACTCTACGCCGCCGCCGCTCTGCTCGCGCCCGAAAGAGGGGAGTAGGAGGAGAGAGGAATCGGAGGGGGGCGGGGGGGGCCAAGCTCCACGCCACCCACGTGCTGACCATCTTTGCGGCTTAAAACGGACCAACCGCAAGCGGGCCTGCTCGAGGCCGAGTCTGCGCTGTCAGGATTCACGAACCCGCGGCCATGCTTGTGGCAAAGGAGGTGTGAAACCCGTGTCCGCCAGAGGCAAGACACAGCACGTAGCCGCACGCCGTGAGGCGTGCTCGTGCAACGGCGTGGGAGAGTTTTGCTGCGGCGCGATGATGCTGGAAGCGAACATGTAACGGCAAATGCTGCTGCACCGCCCCGAAATGGGTGATGAGCCCTTTGGCCGCCTACCCCCCCGCCAAGCCTGTTTCAGCTTATATCCGCCCACCAAATCGACCCGACAGTATCTCTGTAGGCACGGAGTCTTGCCATGGCAGAGTATGCCTCTGCCCCTGCGAACGGATCAAGGTGAATAGTAAACGGATGCGGGGCCATAAAAGCTTGAGGTTGGGCGTACCCCAGAAGGTCAGAGGAGCTGACCCGTGTCGTGAGTTATCTTGGAGTGCTCCAGAGTCTGTCTGAAGAGTCTTGTGTCGGTGGGATTCTTACTGGCGCTGTAAAACCGCTCGTAAAAAGTCAAGAACTCTGGGTTGAAATCATCAGAGGGAACGTGCTTCAGACGAAGTAGCCAGGTCTCGTGGCCACGTCTAGCAACCTCATAATATCGGATCAGGTTGCTAGGCTTGAATAGGTCTGCGTTCATTAGCACCGTCAGGTTAAAGAACGGAGATGAGCCATCAAGGTAGAGGTAGCGCACCCTCGTCGTCTTCAAGAACTCGTAAGCTCGCTCCGCCGGGACAAAGGCCATCTGGTGGTAATCGCGCATGAGTTCGTTGTCCAACTCCGACTGGAATATGCCGCCAGGCACCACATGCGCCGCTGGAAAGAAGTTGAGTACCAGTGCCCTAGTGCCCGGATCCATAATCATGCTACATTCGAATGGCTCGCCCGGGGGGAAGCAGCCGTCCGTATGGGCTGCGAGAAAGCTACCGCGCATAAAGAAGTGCGCAAGCTTGGCCAGATCGTAGACCTTATAGGGGTAGTTCTTGATGGCGAGGCTACTGCGTTCCTCAATGGTTGCGACATGGTTCAGCCAACCCGGCGATACAAGGGATTGTGTGGTCCGGGCGGTCAGCACCAGGACGAGAGAACCCACAACAGCAACCCAGGCACGCGGGCGGCGCGTAAGTAGAGCCAATAGAACGCCGAAAAGCATGCATTTGAGTAATAGAGCTACTGGTTCAAGCATCCAGAGGTAGCGGATCACGCCGTCGTTGGCCTGCCACCACGACAGCGCCATGCCGGTAAAAAGCAACGTAGTGCAGAGATAATACGTAGAACGGAAAATGTCAGCAAAGCGCTTGGGTTGGGCCACGATATAGGCTAGGCACAGTAGGTGCGCGGCCAGAAATTCTAGCCCCCCGAAGATTCTATTGGCACCATGACGCAATCCTTCAATAGCGAAGTTGCGCGAGCCAAACTCCTGCCACAGCTTGAGCTGGTGAAAATGCTGAAGGTCACTACTGAGCCATGTTGCGATCTTCTCGGGATTGTTGAAGCGCCAGAGGGCGTGTGTCATTACGTCCACTAGGCCGGTGGTCATATAAGCTATGGCGAATACCAGCCCAATGGCCGACGCGATTAGTGCAACATTTGTCAGATTGCGCCGTCCAAAGAGTGGCTGTTCCGGTAGGCGCCAGAGTGTGTCGGCGGCCACTGCGGCGCAAATGAAAAAGGCTATTTTTGGCTCCAAGGCAAGTGTAGAGAAGATCGCAAGTGATGTTATACTCATGTAAGTTCGCTTGGCCTGTGGAGAAACGACGCGCAGTGCTGCAACCAGTAGATACAAAAAAATAACAAGTGAATAGGTGTGCACTGCATGAATGGAGGCTTGGTTGAACTTAAACATGATACTGCTAGAGAAGAACAGTAGCGAGGCTGTGCGAAACAGTCTCTGGCCAGGGAGTATGATTCGTAGCAACTGGTTGAAGCACAGTAAGGCCACGCTGAAGTGGAAGAAAATGGCAAGTTGCCAGAAGTAGGGGTCACCGCCAAGCGCCGCCACAAAGAGTTGAAATCCAGCGCCCTTCAGCAAGGCCTGCGCATAGACAAACTGAGTGACCAGGGTGGACTTCGCACTGATGAAGGCTTCTACCCAGGGTAGGATGCTATTGACTGAGTCGTTCACCTGGTCGTTGGGGCGGATGGCAAAAATGAGAAACAATACCAAGTATTGGTAGGTGAAAGCCACTCGCAAAAGCGCGCTTGAAAGGCGTTCCACCCTAGCCAAACTCCCGCTAACGCCGTGCATCCCAATGGCATTTCGAAGGAGTGCAGTCGTCTTATGCATCTGGGCGCGTGGCCAGCGGGCCAGGCTGCCAGTGCACGCTTCCAGGGACGCATTGGAAAACAGCAATAGCACGGCCGTGCACGGTAAGAGGACTTGCCATGAGAACAGGCCGAGCACTCCCATCGGCCATGTGGCGAGTTGGGTGGCGAACATGCCAACGCATATTTGCAGCAGTAGCGGCGGGATTCTGTCGGCCTTGTCGTGAGTAACCGAGCCGACCACCCCCAACGCAAACCGCCCTGCACTGGCGCATGCGCAGAGTATAAGCACAAGCAGCAGGGCTTTTAGTGTGTTATAGATGCCATACAGAGGCGTCTGCGTGCCGAAGAAAGATGCATGCAGGTCCAGAAGTCGGAATGCCGCCACTACCGTCACAAAGCAAAGAGTCGTGAGCAAAGAATACTTGCCAATAGCACGTGTCGGATTCGCGGTCATGCATCGTCCTTTAGGCCGTGGCGACGTTGACGGGGACGCCGGAGTCAGCGCCCGGCTAACATTTTCGATGCCAGCCGGAAAATGGTGTCCTCTATCAACAGATATGGGAAATTGTTTCTGAGCCGAGTTCGGGCGATAGGCGCATAAATATTGCTCAGTGTTTTTAGCAGCTTGTAGAAAAGCGTGCCGCCGTGGGTGGTCTTTCCAATTTTGTCGTCGATGAAGTAGCTGGCCACGTTAAGTAGACGGCAATACTGGAAGTGCTTGGCAGATAGCCAGGGCGGCGCGAAGGTGCCCTCCACCTCCACTGCAACGAAATCGTGCAGGGTCTCGGGCTCCTTGTAATGCCATTCTTTCACTGCCAGATTGAAGAGCTCTGTGCCCGGCAGGGGCCTGAACATGTTCGGGTTGCCGATGATGGCGCCGGGGTGCTCGTCAACCAGTTGCAGCATCAGCTTGGCCGTGCCCTTGAGGTCGTCGATGGTCTCAGTTGGGAGGCCCAGGATGAAGTTGTAGAAAATCTGGATGTTATTGTGTTTGGCCAGCTTGCGGTTGCATTCGATGATGTCGTCCACAGTGCAGTTCTTGCGCACCAGTGTCAGAATGCGGTCGCTACCGCTTTCGGCGCCCACATGAAGCATGTCCGTGCCAGCGGCGGCCAACTTGTCGAGAAATTCATGGCTCATCAGTTTGATTTCGTTGATGCGCGCCCCCCGAAAACCCAGCTTGACCTTGATGTTCCGTCGGTTGATCTCGTCGATGATGGCCTCGACATGGGGGATGGAGACAAACGAGTCGTCGTCGATGAAATAGATGTAGTCCGCCTGGTAGCGGGTCACCACGTGTTCAATGTGGTCCACAACATCCTGGGTAGGGAAGGGCTGCCAGCGTTTCCCCTTGATTTTGTTGTAGAGCGCCGGAGAACTACAGAAGGCACAGTTGTACGCGCAGCCCATGGCGCTGTAGAGTGAGAAAATTCGCTTGTCCTGGTCTAGCTGGCCGTAAACCGAGTAGTCTGGAATCAGGTCGTAGGGGATGTCTCGGTAGTCGATGAACTCATGGTTCGTCCAGTCTGCTGGTGTGGAGCGTGGCACGCCGTTTTCGCGCCAGGAGATACCGGGAATTAGGCTTGGCGCGTGGCCAACACGCAGGCACTCCAGTAGCTGGGCAAAGGGCTTGGCCCCGTAGCCACTTACGGTGTAGTCGCAGTTGGGATCGCCCGCCAGCACCACATTCGGGGTGAATGTGGGAAACGGTCCGCCCCAGATGACCTTGACCGCGGGATCGGTCTCTTTGACAATCTCGCCCATGCGAAGGGCGCCCAGAATGGGCGTGCCAGTCATGACGCTAACACCAACACAAAGAGTGTCTGGTCCGATCAGTGCTCGGAAGCGCTTCTCCCAGTCGTCCGGGTGTAGGCGCGCATCAAAAAGCATCACCTTGTAACGGCCCAGCTTGAGCACCTCGGTTGAGGCATATAAGAGGCCCAGGGGGGCATGCTTCACGAAAGCCCCGGACATGCCCATTAATGGGTAGGCCATGACGACGGTGTCGCGTGTCATTGCCTCTTGCTCCAATGACACCGCAAAACAGCCGATGCGAGCCTTGCGCATCTAGAGCGTGAAAAACTAGTGTTCTCCACAAAACGAAAAAGGTAGCTCACTACTGTTGCTCCGAAGAAGGCGACATGCCCTGTACCGGGGCGATGCTGCGCTGAATTTTGCCTCCGGTGACACGAATGATGTCGCCCAGGAGCCCTAGACCCAGCAGCACGGACACCGAACAACCGAAAATCATGTAGTAGGCGGAAAGGGTGAAGAGATGCAGCATGGCTAAGCACATGGCCGGAAAGCCTACCAGCGCGACCATGGCGACGGCCAAAAGGACAAAAAACTTGAGCGGGTTGTAGTAAGTGACACCTTGCACGATAAGCTGCATCGTGCGGATGCTGTCACGCACGTGCCGCACGTGGCTCTTGCCCACGCGCTCCTGGTACTCGATGGGCACGTAGCAGACGAAGTAGGGTTTCTCAAAGGCCAGGATGGTGAGCCCGGTGGTGAAGGAGAAGGTTCCGCACAGAAAGTCAAAAAACTCTAGTGCGATGCGTTTCTCGAATATGCGGAAGCCACTGTTGGGGTCTCGGATGTTGTTGCCGGCCAGGAACCGGATGCTCGCCTTGTAGACCTTGCGCATGACTCGTTTGAAGGGCTTGTCATGCTTATGGATGTTGACGCGCTCACCCACAACCATGTTGAAGCCCTTGTCCATCTGCTCGATCAAGCGAAAGATATCTTTGCAAGGGTACGTGCCGTCGGCATCTATGATTCCGATCCACTCAAAGGTGGCGTTTAGGATGCCGGTCTTGAGCGCGTTGCCGTACCCGATGTTCGTAGGATGACTGACAACGCGCACACCCGGCAATGCGGCTTGGGTGGCGGTATCGTCGCGGGAGCCGTCATTGATGACGATGACCTCATAGGGGCGCCCCAGCGTCTTTAGTGTGAGCAGCAGTTCCTCCAGCGTCCGCCGAATGCCACCCTGTTCGTTGTAGGCCGGGATCAGAATGCTCAAACCGCTGTCTTTGCCCAAAAAATCCCCCAAGAGTTGCGAATCGTTTTCACTAACTGCTAATTTAACACGAAACCTTCCTCATTCGCAAGAGGCTGTCGCGCCTGTCTCCTGGTGTTGATTGGCTTGTAGTCAAGGTTTTAGGGTGACCTTGCCACTTGCTGTCTCGGCCGTTAACCTGCTTATTTATGACTGGCAATAGTCCTGAGCACATCGGGTTGGCCATCGGGCGTTATGATTTTGATGCGTTTATGGCCTCTGCCTCTATCGTTGACATCGCGAAGCGGTACCTGCATAATAATAAATTATATTACAATTTGTATAGGGGCATCCCCATGAGTCTGCTCGGCTTCTGCGTCACATTGCTTGCGTCCGTCATGACGGTCGCAGCAAATATCCTTTTGCGGTTTTCGATCAATAGTATTTCGCCAGAAGTAACCGGGGCGGCACGCGCACTACGTCTTATTGCAACCGCGAATTTCATCCTGGGGCTTTTGTTTTATGCCATGGCCATGTTGCCCTGGCTATGGGTTATCTCTCATGAGCCAGTTGGCAGTGCTTATACGATTCTCGTGGCAACGACGTTCATATTGCTGTTGTGCGCAGCATCAATTTTTTTTGCGGAACCGATAACGGCTTCTAAGGCGCTCGGAGTGGTTATGATAGTGGCTGGAATAGGCCTTGTCGGCAAATCATAGGGGCAAAGACTTTGACGCAAGAAATTTCGCATAAGTGTCCAGGGTGCAAGAGCACACGTCTTCGCCGTTTTGATTACCCAGAAGGCGCTATCTGGGTATGTGGCGCATGTCGGCTGCAATGGGGAAGTATAGACAAGTCCGCCCAGGGAGGATTCGTAGCTACTGAAAATGAGCACTACCTCGACCCTGCTAGCCTTGGCGACCCATATGAATATCCGCCATATAGGGATTTTTTTAATGAGCTTAGGTCAATGCGCGAGCAGGCTGTTCACAGAATATTAGACGTTGGTTGCGGCGGTGGAGGTTTTGTGATGCACTGCCTTGACAGGGGGCATGATGCCTGGGGTGTTGAAGCCAACACAAAGCTTGCTAAATTTTTCAACGATCAAGCGCGAAGCCGCGTCCACTTCGGCTTGGCGGAAGATTTTCCCTGCGAGGGAGAGCCCTTTGACATCATCACCTTCTGGGACTCTTTTGAGCATATCGAAAAATCATTTGAGCTTCTTGATCGACTGCGTGGTCTTCTCAAGCCTGACGGTTTGGTGTTCATACGCGTGAACAACACTTGGGACATCTTCAATCTTTTGACCCAGGCTTTATTGCGGTGTTGTCCTCCCCTGGGCCGGAGATTCTTGAAAAGTTGTTTTAATTTTCCTGACCATTGCTGGAATTTCTCGCGCCCTGCGATGCAATCGATGCTCAACCAATGGGGCTGGCGTGTGCTGCGTGTCCGCGTCGGGGAGACTCCTGCTTCGCGGCTCACGCCAAATCCCATATTCCGCATTGCGATCCTGTCAGCATACTTCGTGAACAAAGTTTTACGTGGAGGAAAAATAGCCAACTATTTTGTCGAGTCCGCACGAAAATAATCCGGTCACGCACTGAGCAGGATACGCGGCCTTCCCCTCCACCCCCAGCAGGAACTCCAAAGATGTGCGGCATAGCCGGATTTGTTCTTTCTCCCAGCACGCCAACCCCGGAAGAACTAATCAGTTCCATGATCAGTTCCATGGTGCACCGCGGGCCGGACGGCTATGGCAGCCATGTTGCGGGCGGCGTGGCACTTGGGCACAGGCGGCTGTCCATTATCGACCTGGCGATGGGCGGCCAACCCATGTTCGGCCATCGGGGAGAGGCCATCGTCTTCAACGGGGAGATATACAACTATAAGGAACTGCGTGAGCATTACGCCGCGCGTGGTTACATCTTCTCCACACATTCCGACACAGAGGTCATCCTGGCGGCCTGGCAGGAGCACGGCGAAGCCTGTCTGGACGCATTCATCGGTATGTTTGCCTTCGCCATCCACGATCCGGAGCGGGGGGTGCTCTTCCTGGCGCGCGATCGCTTCGGCAAGAAGCCTCTGTACTACTTTCAGGCCCCGAACGAGTTCGCCTTCGCATCTGAGTTGAAAGCCCTGCTGCCGCACCCCTGGCTACGCCAGCACGCCTCCATCAGCGATATGGCCCTGATGGACTACTTGACCCATGGCTACATCCCCGCTCCGCGCTCCATCCTGGCCCAGGTGCAGAAGCTTCCGGCGGGGCACCACGCCACGCTGCCGCTCTCCGGCGGCGAACTGCGTATACGCCAGTATTGGGACGTGGCTGATCGTTTCATCGGCCCCAAGGAACCGCTGACTCCGGCCACCGCCGACAGCTTTCTGGAGCTTCTAGACGACGCCGTGCGTCAGCGCCTTCGCTCCGACGTGCCCGTTGGGGCCTTCCTTTCCGGGGGCATGGACTCCTCGGCTGTGGTGAGCAGTATGGGGAAACATTCCGGCGGTTCAATACGCGCCTTCAGCGTCAGTTTCTCTGAGGACAGCTTCGACGAGACGCCCTTTGCCCGCGAGGTGGCGGACCACCTGGGGGTTGAGTTGGTGATCATCCCACAGCCCCTGACCGACACGGCCACCCTGGGGCGGTTGGTGTGGCACCTAGACGAGCCCTTCTGCGACAACTCAATGATCCCGACCTACCAGATATCTTCTGCCACCAAGGCCTACGCCACGGTGGTCCTTACAGGCGATGGCGCGGACGAGGTGCTGGCGGGCTACCCCACCTATAAGGCCAATGCAATGTATGCGTTCTATGCTCTGCTGCCGGGTTGGTTCCAGCGGCTCATGATTCGCGGCTCGGAGAGTTTTCTGCGCCCCTCCTACCGCAAGGTGAGCCTGGACTACGCCCTGCGCCGTTTCCTGCGAAGCTCCGGCCTGAGCCCGGCCCAAGCCCACGCCTCCTGGCGAATGATCTTTGACCCAGCAGAGCAGGCAGGGCTCCTCTCTGACGAGTTTCTTGCCAGTCAGCGCGAACACGACCCCTGTGAGGCCTATGATGCGGCCTTTTCGCGGGTGCGTGGTGCGGATTTTCTCGACCAGTCGCTCTATGCGGACATCAAAGTCTGGATGCAGGACGACATATTAGTGAAGGTTGACCGTATGAGCATGGCGGCGTCAATTGAGCTTCGCTCGCCGTTTCTAGACCACAGGCTGGTGGAGTTTTTGGCCTCGTTGCCACCCCAGGCCAAGATGGAGGGCATGCGGCAGAAGGTGATTCTGAAGCAGGCCATGGCCAGCCGCCTGCCAAAAAACATTCTGAAGCGCCGTAAACGGGGGTTCAACTATCCCGCACATTTCTTCGCCCAGGAAGGGCTGGTGCCGCAGGGTTGCGCAGGGGTGTTCCGCCCGGGCTTTACGCTTGACCCTAGGCGCGAGGACGTGACCTACAAGGCCTTCTGCCTCTTGGTGCTCAAGCTGTGGCTGCGTATGTTCGAGGAATACAAGCGCACTGGCGTGTGGACACCACCAGAGTTCGGCTAGGTGTGACTTGTGCGGGGTTTGCCGACTTATGCGGACAGTCGCTCGAGAGCAAGAAGCAGCGTCTGGCTCTCAGTGAGCAGCCCTGAGTCTGCCTTTCCCACACGTCTGAACAAGGCCCAAGTGGGCACAGTGTACCCAGGGTCGGCGGGGGTATTCCTCACGTAACTCATTCCCAGCTCCCACGACTTCCACACGACGCAGGACATTCATCGAGTTTTCGCTGAAGCAGTCCGTTGGAGGTATTGTGGGGAAAGATGACATTGACCGCCGTGGTCAAGTTTCTTGGCGGCCGTCGGGGGGAGTGCCCGCCTAGTCCGCCTGATCGGCCAGTCCCAGTGCTTCCTTGATGACCTCGATGCCGTGGGCCTCGACGAAGCGGGCGCTGCGCTGGTTCTTCTTGGCGTGGGCGCAGTAGTGGAAAAGCAGGCGGGAAAGCAGGTCCAGGGCCTGGTCGTCGGAGAGCTTGGCGGCGATCTCGTCGCCGATGCGCGGGCGGCCCCCGGCATTGCCCCCGAAAATGAGCGTCCAGCCGCCGGGCCTGGCCATGAGCCCGATGTCGCGCACGTAGGACTCCCCGCAGCCGCGCGGACAGCCGGAAAGCCCCACGCGCACCTTGGCGGGCAGGTCGAGGGTGGAGAGCAGTTTCTCGATGCGTTCGGCAAGCGCCAGCGTGTCGCCCAGGCCGTTCTTGCAGCCCGCGCTGCCGGGGCAGGCCTTGACCATGACCCCGCCATGCACGCCGGGGATGTCCTCGGCGATGCCCAGCGCCCCCATGAGGCCGGTGCGGGCCGCGTCCAGCTCTTCCGGCCTCAGCCCGGCCACGATGAGCCGCTGGTCGCCGGTGATGCTGACCGAGGACGCGCCGAAGCGCTCCAGGGCCTCGGCAAACGCTTTCATCTGCCCCGCGCTCATGCGCGCCGAGTTCGGCCTGAGCACGACGGCGGTCTTTTCCTTGGTCATGTGCGCCTCCTGTTGGCTTCACACTGTCATGGGCCGTGGCCTCGCGCCTTGACTTCCGTCAGGTGCCCCGGCTTTTCCGTGCGCCAGATGCGAGTGGGGTTTTCCGGCGT
>JAEXRD010000016.1 GCA_023438245.1 Pseudomonadota bacterium
GTATTTCAGAAGGGCAAAACCTGCAAGATTGTGATTATCTTATAAATTATGATATACACTGGAACCCAGTCCGTATTATTCAGCGTTTTGGACGTATTGACCGTATAGGAAGTAAAAACAAGTGCATTCAGCTTGTAAACTTTTGGCCAAATGTAACTCTTGATGAATATATAGACTTGAAGGCAAAAGTTGAAACAAGAATGAAAATTGTTGATATGACTGCGACCGGTGATGATAATATTTTAAGCGAAAGTGAAAAAACAGACCTTGAGTATCGTAAATCACAATTGAAACGATTGCAGGAAGAAGTTGTTGATATTGAGGATATGTCAAGCTGTATTTCTATCATGGACTTGGGATTAAATGAATTCAGGCTTGATTTACTTGAATACATAAAAAACAATCCCGATATTGATAAAACTCCTTTCGGACTTCATTCTGTTGCACCTGCATCAGATGAAACACCTGCTGGTGTAATTTATATATTGAAAAACCGTTCTGACAGTGTAAATATAAATAATCAAAACCGCTTGCATCCATTTTATATGGTTTATATCTCAAATGATGGTGAAGTTATATGCGACCATCTCTCACCGAAATCAATGCTTGATAAAATGCGTTATCTTTGCAAAGGTAAAACAGAGCTTGTTTCGGAATTATATTGTCAGTTTAACAAAGAAACTCGTGACGGACGTAATATGACAAAGATTTCAAAAATGCTCGGACAGGCTATTTCTTCAATAATTGAGGTTAAGGAAGAAAGCGATATTAACAGCTTTCTTGGAGGCAGTCATATAAGCTTTATTGATGAAAAAATAAAAGGATTAGATGATTTTGAGCTGATTTGTTTCTTAGTCATTCGATAAAATGGAGGCGATTTTATGCTTGGCTTACCAAAGTCAACAGAAGTTACAAAACAGCTCCCTAAAAAAGCTATCTACACTAAATTCAATATGAATACAGCTGCTAAAGATAAGTTTGATTCGGAAATTTCAAAAATAGTAATTGTAAATGAGATTTCACCTAAAACTACAACACTTGAAGAAGGAAATGAAGTGTCATCATTTTTTGTTTTGCTTGTATCTTTAAAGAAAAAGGAATTTTCAGATAATATAATTGTACAGCTTTCAAAGTTGATACCGCAGAATATTTTGTTCATTCTTGAATTTGACGGTAAATGCAAGCTTGCGGTATTTAGGGCAAAGCTTATTCAAAGCGAGTGGATTTCATCGGATAAATGCACAATACAGCTGAAGGGATTAAATATTGATACTGTATGGGAAAATATAATAATTCAGATTGGCGTTATTCAGATTGAAAGCGGCAATACACTTGATGAACAGATTGCCCTAAATGAACAGCGACAAAAGCTTCAAAAAGAAATTGATAGATTAGAAAAGCAGGCAAGGGCTGAAAAACAGCCTAAGAAAAAGTTTGAATTGGTACAGGAAATAAATAAATTGAAAATGGAACTAAAGGTGTAATATGGACACACTTAAAAGGCGAAAATTAAATAGATTGAATGGTTATGATTACGCCGAAGTGGGTGTATATTTTATAACTATATGCACTAAAAATCGTGAATGTTTATTTGGCGATGTTATCAACAGGGAGATTGTATTAAACGAATTCGGGAAAATTGTTGAGAATGGAATTAATAATATAAAATGTCATTATGAAAATGTAGATGTTGATAGTCATATTATAATGCCGAATCATTTGCATTTAATTATATCTATAAATCCAACGGAACGGATAAATCCGTTCCCTACGGTGGATATACCAAATATTATAGGTAAATTCAAGGCGGGCGTTACACGTAATATAGGGAACGCATTTATGCGTTCCGATATGGGTGGAATTTGGCAAAAATCATACCACGATCACATAATACGAAACGAAAAGGATTATTTTCGTATAAAAGAATATATTCAGAACAACCCATCAAGTTGGCAAAACGATTGCCACAATCCAACAAATGATAAATATAAACAATGGAGTGAAAAGTAAATGACCAACCTTAAAATGCACACCCCCAACAAAGCTGATGATAATTTCAGAAAGCTTGCTGAATTATTTCCAAATGCAGTAACTGAAACAATAAACGAAAACGGTGAAATAGTCCGTGCGATAGATAAAGATATACTTATGCAGGAGATTTCAACTACTGTTGTTGAGGGCAGGGAAGAACGCTATCAGTTCACATGGCCTGATAAAAAGAAATCTATTTTGCTTGCAAATTCCCCTATTTCAAAAACTCTTCGCCCTTGCAGAGAAGAAAGCGTTGATTTTGATAATACTGAAAACCTTTATGTTGAGGGTGATAACCTTGAAGTTTTGAAGCTTTTGCAGGAAACCTATCTTGGAAAAATCAAAATGATTTACATAGATCCGCCTTATAACACAGGCAATGACTTTGTTTATAATGATGATTTTGCACAGGATGCTGATGAATATCTTGCAAACAGCGGACAGTTTGATGAAGAGGGCAACCGCCTTTTCCAAAACACAGAATCAAACGGCCGTTTTCACACCGACTGGCTTAATATGATTTACCCACGCTTAAAGCTTGCAAGGGATTTGCTGACGGATGATGGGGTTATTTTGATAAATATGGACGAGAATGAGATTAGCAATCTTGAAAAAATATGTGATGAAGTGTATGGGACTGCTAACAATTTAGGTACTATTATATGGGATAAACGAAACCCTAAGGGTGATGCAAAAGGTGTTTCATATCAACATGAATATATTGTTCTGTATGCAAAAAACAAAATTGAATTCACTGCAAAATGCTCAATGAAGAGACCAAAGAAAAATGCACAGGTGATTTTAAATAAAGCTAATCAATTATTCAAGAATATTTCAAACACATATACACTTGAACAATGTAACTTAGATTTTAATGAATGGATGAAAAAACAGACAGATTTTTCAGGCGGTGAAAAGGCATATAATAGAATTGATATAGTAATTTAACTTTACAAACAGACATATAATGAGTATAATAAATGTATGAGATATAGTAAAGATTTTAAAGAATGTGTTGTACGCTATAAAAGAGAAAATCATTCATATAAAGAGGTATATGA
>JAEXRD010000020.1 GCA_023438245.1 Pseudomonadota bacterium
CCCCGCGCCCCGCCCCCGGCCCGCGGCCGCCGGGGTGCTGGCCGTCAGCCAGTCCGCCGCGGGCGAGGTGCGCGTGATGTGCGAGGAAGCCGCCTGGCCCGAGGTGGACGAGCTGCTCATCGCCGCCTTCGGCGCGCGGCCGGAGTACTTCGTGCGCAGGCTGGAGGCCCCGGCCCGCAGCGTGGGCTACGGCCAGATCGGCGAGCTGCCCCTTGCCGCCACCTACGAGACCTTCTGCAAGCAGCTGGAGAAGGTGCTCTTCGCGGTGCAGAAGCCCTTCGCCGGCGTGAACGGCTCGTCGGTGGTTTGGGCCGAGTGCGGACCGAAGACCGACAACGTCTGCCGCGTGGCCTACACCACCGGTTCCGGCGCCTCGCTCATCGACGCGGCCTTCGCCGCCGGGGCCGACGTGTTCCTCTGCGGCGACGTGAAGCACCACGCCGCCCAGGAGACCCCGGGCATGGTCTTCGACGTGGGCCACTTCATCCTGGAAGAGGAAATGATGCGGCTTTTCGCAAACGAGCTTTCCGGCGCGCTGTCCAAGGTGGACGTGCGCCACTTCCCCGGCAGAAACCCGTTCCGGTTCCGCACGCTGGCCTAGGGGCCAGGGGTCGGTCGGCGGGATTTCTCAATATATCCGGTCATCAACATACCGGACAAACGAGGTGAGCATGTACCAGAAGCAGATCGAGCAGTTGGTGGTCCTGCAGACCGTGGATGATGAGATCCGCGTGCTGGAGGCCGAGGTGCGCCAGGCCCCCCTGGAACTCTCCGACCTGGAGGGACGCCTGTCGGGGTTCCGCGAGCGCCAGACCCAGATCCAGGAGCGCTTGGACATCCTGCTGGCCCAGCAGAAGCGTCTGGAAGGCGAGATCGAGGACGACGGCCACAAGATCAAGAAGAGCAAGAACAAGCTCATGGCCGTGGGCAACTCCAAGGAATACCACGCCATGATGCGCGAGATGGACTCCATGGAGAAGCTCAACCGCCTGCGCGAGGAAGAGCGCATCGCGGTGATGGAGGAGCTGGAGCGCCAGCAGGCCGCCATGGGCGAGCTCACCGGCGACATGGGCGGCCTGGTGGAGGAGTACGACGCCAAGAAGGCCACGCTCGATGAGCGCGTGGCCAAGGCCCAGACCCGCCTGGACGCGCTGATGAAGCGCCGCAACAAGGCCGGAAAGGTCGTGCCCCCGCCCATCCTGGGCCGCTACGAGTTCATCCGCTCGCGCATCGAGCAGCCCGTCATCGTGTCCGTCACCGACGGCGTGTGCGGCGGCTGCCACATCAAGATTCCGCCCCAGTCGTACAACGAATTGCAGAAGGGCAAGCAGATCCTGGGTTGCCCCAACTGCCAGCGGATCATATATTGGGTGGAGCACACCCCGACCATTCAGGACTAAGGTTTCCACCGGAGTTGGGCGGACCGTCGCCGCGCCGCGAGGCGGGGAGGAAAGTCCGGGCTCCACAGGGCAGAGCGCTGGGTAACTCCCAGGGGGAGCGATCCCCGGCAAGCGCAACAGAAAGCAGACCGCCACGGGGCCTTCGGGCCTCGGGGTAAGGGTGAAACGGTGGGGTAAGAGCCCACCGGCGGGCGCAGCGATGCGTCCGGCCAGGCAAGCCCCGCTCGGAGCAAGACCAAATAGGAAGGCAGGCCGGCCCGGCTATTGCCTTCGGGTAGGTTGCTTGAGCTGTCCGGTAACGGCCAGCCTAGAGGAATGACGGTCGCCCCTCCCTCACCGGAGAGGCACAGAACCCGGCTTATAGCCCGACTCCGGCTCGCGAATGAACACCGGGGGAGGCCCCCCTCCCCCGGTTCCTCCTCCCAAGGGACGAACATGCCCCAACCCCTCGCACTTCCCCAGGCCCCGGACGTATGGGCCGTGTTGCTGGCCGCGGGCAGCGGCACCCGCATGTCCGCCGCCCTGGAAGGCCGCCAAGGCCCCAAGCGCAAGCAATACCTGGAGTTCGAGGGCGCGCCCCTGTTCTGGAAGAGCGCGCGCACCTTCGCCCGCGTGGCCTGCGTGCGCGGGCTGGTGTTCGTGTTCCCGCCCGAGGACCTGGAGCGCATGCGCGAGGCGGTGGCCCGGCTGGACGCGGAAGCGCCGCTGGGCGTGCCCTGGCGCGCCTGCGCGGGCGGGGCCAGAAGGCAGGACAGCGTGCGCAACGGGCTGAAGGAACTGCCCGGCGAGTGCGCCGCCGTGCTGGTGCACGACACGGCCCGGCCCTTCGCCAGCGCGGAACTGGCGCGCCGCGTGGCCCTGGCCCTGAACGAATTTCCCGCCGCCATTCCCGGCGTGGCGGTCACCGACACCATCAAGCGCGTGGACCCCAACAACATTGTTGGAGACACCCCGGACCGGGCCGCCCTGCGCGCGGTGCAGACGCCCCAGGGCTTCCGCCTGGGCTTGCTGAGAAAGGCGCATGAATCCGCAGAGAAAGAGGGCTGGGACGTCACCGACGACGCCATGCTCATGGAGCGCTGCGGCCACGTTGTGGTCGTTGTGGACGGGGAGGAGCGCAACGTGAAGATCACCACGCCCGCCGATTTGGAACTGCTCCAGGCCCCCCAAAACGGGGCGAAGCCCCCGCGCACGGGCTGGGGCTACGACGTGCACCGCTACATCGCCGACGACGAGGACCACCCTCCCACCCTGGCCAAGGCCCGGCCCATGGTGCTCTGCGGGGTGGCCATTCCCGGCGCGCCGCGCGTCTCGGCCCACAGCGACGGCGACGTGGCCCTGCACGCGGTGACGGACGCGCTGCTCTCCATTTCCGGCGACGGGGACATCGGCATGCTGTTCCCGGACACCGACGCGGCCAACGACAACATGCCCAGTTGCGTGTTCGTGGCCGAGGCCCTGCGCAGGGTGCGGCTGGCGGGCTACCGCCCGGCGCACGCGGGGCTGACCGTGGTGGCGCAGGTGCCGAAGCTGGCCCCGTTCAAGGCGCGCATGGCCGCGCAGCTGGCCCAGCTTTTGGAGCTGCCGCTCACCTGCGTCAACGTCGCCGCCACCACCGAGGAAGGCCTGGGCTTCACCGGCGAGAAGCGCGGCATCAAGGCCGTGGCGGTCATCACCGCCGTGCCCGCCTGACCGGGGCTGACTCCCAGCAGATGCGTTTTGGTTCCTGGCAAGGACCAAACGGACCAGGGCCGACCGGGGGCCGGGGAGAGCACTTTTGCGGTGCAGCCCTGGTGCCTGATCGGCGAGTGACGCCGCCAGGGGGCAAAAGGCGCTGTTGCGAGGCAGCCCCACCCTACCAGGGCAGCTTGAGCCCCAGGCTGTCCAGCACGCCGCCCACGCCGCCCGATGAGGTCCCCGAGGCCGAAGCCGCCGCCGGGGCCTGGCCCTGGGCTCCATTGCCCGCTCCATTGCCCACGTTGAGCCGCCAGTAGAACTGGCCGCTGTTGGCCTTGGTCAGCCCTCCGCGCGCGGCCACCTCGGGCAGGGCGTACATCATGTCCGGGGTGCAGATGGACTCGCGCAGCAGGCCCGTGGCCAGGCGGTTGCAGCCCTCGGTCAGCGCGCAGCGCAGGTCGGTGAGCACCGCGCGGCTGTCGGAAATCCAGGAATGGCCCAGCACGTCGGTCTTCACGTCGGTGGCGTCGGCCACCAGCAGGCCGGGAATGCAGGCCACGCTGCGGCCCAGGCGCTCGTAGTCGCCGCCCTGCACCGAGGCCGAGGCCCGGAGCGCCATGTCCGAGGCCGAGGCGTAGAGCGTCACCCGCGCGCCAAGGCTGGTCATGCGCGCGGCGTACTGGTCCAGGAAGATCTCGCGGTCCATATCCGGCGCGGCCAGCACGATGTTGCGCACCTTGCGCAGCTCCGGGGCGCTCATCCTGGGTCCGGAGCATTCCGCCGCCAGCTCGGAATAGGCGCGGATGAAGGCCTCGTTGCCCATGCTGTGCACCACCACGCTCACCCGCTCGATCCAGCGCGAGCTTGTGACGTCGGCCAGGAATTCCTTGAGCGACTGCACGGCCCAGTAGGCGTTGTTGCGGTCGGCCATGTAGGCCGGGGCGCTGCCCGCGCTGGGCCAGCTGTACAGCACCAGCGCGCCGGAGGCGCCCACGCCGTGGCCGATGCGCAGTGCGGTTCTGGCCGCGTCCTCGAAGCTGTTGCCGTAGCCGTGGATGAACACCACCACCTCGCGGCCCGGGGTGCGGGCGGCGGCGCGCTCCAGCTCCTGCACGAAGCGCTGGCGGGTGTACCGGCCCACGCGCTCGATGTCGGCCTTGACGTCCATGCGGTCCTGGGCCCCGGCCCCGGCCCCGGTAAGGTGGCCGCGCACCTCGCCGTAGCTGACCTCCCGGCTCCTGGCCCCGCCGAAGCGGGCGCTGCGGGTGTCCGTGCCGGGGTCGAGCACGTTGCGGCTGGTGGCGAAATACAGTGTGGGCCTGGCCCAGTTCTGCGCGGGCAGCGGCAGAGGCGCTATGGCCTCCAGCAGGGGCGGGGGCGGCGGAGCGCTGGCGGCGCAGGCGGAGAGCAGCACGGCCAGGGCCAGCACGGCGGAAAGTCTCGTGGCGGCGTTCATGGCCGGGGGATACACCCGCCCGGAGCGGGGGGCAAGCCCCCGCCAAGCCCCGGCCAAGCCCCGGCGGGAGCGGGACCGCCGCGTCCTTGCCATCCTGCGGCTTCTGCGGGTATACGGGGCCAGCCTTGGCCGACACCCCCCGCCAAGACGATGGAGAAAACACTTGAGCCAGACCGAATCAAGCGGCGCGCGCCACTCGCTGCGCCTGTTCCTGCGCAGCCTGCGCTATTTCCTGCCCTACAAGGGCCGCATCGCCATGGCCGTGCTGGGCATGCTGGTGGTGGCCCCCTGCGCCGCGGCCAGCGCCTGGCTGGTCAAGATGGCCGTGGACGACGTGCTCATCAACAAGGACCTGCAGGCCCTCAAGCTCGTCACCATCGGCATCGTGGTGCTCATGACGCTCAAGGGCATCTTCCGGTTCATGCAGAACTACTACATGAACACGGCGGGCCTGCACGCCATCACCGACCTGCGCAACGACCTGTACGCCAAGATCGTGTACCTGCCCATGGACTACTTCAACGAGTCCCAGGTGGGCATGCTCATGAGCCGTGTGCTCAACGACGTGGGCCTCATCCGCTCCAGCCTGCCCTCCATGGTCATGCTCACGCGGGAGTTCTTCTCGGTCATCGGCCTGGCCTGCTACGTGTTCTACCTGGACTGGAAGCTGGCCTTCTGGGGCACCATGGTGCTGCCCCTGGCCCTGTACCCGTTCATCTACTACAGCAAGCGCATGCGCAAGCTGGGCCGCCGCACCCAGGGCCACATCTCAGACGTCAGCGTGCTGCTGCAGGAGGGCCTCTCCGGCATCCGCATCATCAAGGGCTTCGCCAAGGAAAAGGCCGAGGTGGAGCGCTTCCTGGACGGCAACGACAAGCTGGTGGCGGCCAACAGCAAGCAGATCCTGGCCAGCGAGCAGAGTTCCCGCGTCATGGAGACCGTGGGCTCCTTCGCCGCGGGCCTGGTGCTGTGGTACGGCGGCAGCCGCGTCATCGCGGGCGACCTGACCACCGGCGCGCTGCTGAGCTTCCTCACCGCCCTGGCCATGCTCTACGATCCCATCAAGCGCATGAACTCCTCCAACATCGACATCCAGATGGCGCTCACCGGCGCGGAGCGCGTGTTCGAGATCATGGACCAGGCCGACCAGCTGGCCGAGCGCGGCGGCAGCGCCGAGGTGACGCCCCCGTTCCAGGGCGTGCGCTTCGAGGGCGTGCGCTACACCTACCCCAGCGGCGTGAAGCCCGCCCTGGACGGCATCGACCTGGAGGTGCGCGCGGGCGAGCGCGTGGCCATCGTGGGCTCCAGCGGCTCGGGCAAGAGCACGCTGGCCAGCATGGTGCCGCGCTTCTTCGACCCCCAGGAGGGGCGCATCCTGCTCAACGGCAGGCCCATAGCCGACTACACCCTGAACAGCCTGCGCCGCAGCATGGGCCTGGTGAACCAGGACGCCTTCCTGTTCAACGCCACCGTGCGCGAGAACATCGCCTACGGCGCGGAGCCCGGCTACACCCAGGAGCAGGTGGAAGCCGCCGCCCGCGCCGCCTACGCCCACGAGTTCATCCTGGAGCTGCCCGAGGGCTACGACACCCTGGTGGGCGAGCGCGGGGTCAAGCTCTCCGGCGGGCAGAAGCAGCGCCTCACCATCGCCCGGGCCATCATGAAGAACCCGCCGCTGCTCATCCTGGACGAGGCCACCAGCGCCCTGGACACCGAGAGCGAGCGCATCGTGCAGCTGGCCCTGGAAAACCTCATGCAGGACCGCACCAGCATCGTCATCGCCCACCGGCTGTCCACCATCCTCTCGGCCCACCTCATCGTGGTCATGAGCGAGGGCCGCATCGTGGACATGGGCAAGCACGCCAAGCTTTTGGAGCGCTGCGAAATCTACCGCACCCTGTACGAGATGCAGTACGGCTGCATCGGCCAGAACTGAATCCATGCCAAAACCCACGGACTACCGCATAGAGGGCCTGGAGGCCCTGAATCCGCGCGCCATCCTCTGCTGCCAGCAGCGGCAGATCGGCGACGTGCTGCTGCTCACGCCCTCCATCCACATGCTGAAGAAGCGCTTTCCCCAGGCGCGCATCGACGTGTACACCGAAAAGAAGTGCGCCCCGGTGCTGCATAACAACCCCGAGGTGGGCCACGTCTGGACCATCGACAAGAACCTGGGGTTCTTCGAGGCCATCTCGTTCTACCGCCGCGTGGGCAAGGGGCCGGACGGCCAGGGCTACGACCTGATCATCGACTTCCAGCAGCTGCCGCGCATCCGCTGGATGCTGGCGCTGACCAGCTGCCCGGCCAAGCTTTCCTTCCCGCCGCCGTGGTACAACCGGCCCTTCTACACCCACTGGGCCCCGGTTTCCGGCGGCTACGCGGCCAAGTGCAAGGCCGGGGTGGCCATGCACGCCCTGGGACTGCCCTGGGAGAACGACCCGCCCCGCCTGTACCTGACGGACGCCGAGCGCGCCCGGGCCGGGGAACTGCTGGCGGGATGGGGCCTGCGCGAGGGCGAGCGCCTGGTGACCGTGGACGCCACCCACCGCAGGATAACCCGCTGCTGGCCCGCCGGGCACTATGCCGAGCTGCTGCGCAAGGTGGCCCGGCAGAGGCCGGAGGTGCGCTTTTTGCTGCTCTACGGCCCCGGCGAGCTGGAGGTGGTGCGCCAGGTGGCGGAACAGGCCGGGCTGGACGGACTGGACGGGCGGGTCATCGTGCCCGGCGAGATGCTTTCCCTGCGGGAGATGGCCGCGGTGCAGGAGCGCGCGGCGCTGCACCTGGGCAACTGCTCCTCGCCCCGGCACTTCGCGCTGGCCGTGGGCACGCCCACGCTGACCCTGCGCGGCTCCACCAGCAGCGCCTGGACCTTCCCCGGGCCGGGCCAGGAGGACATGAGCCTGGGCCTGCCCTGCCAGCCCTGCAACGAGAACGGCTGCACCCTGGACCGCAAGTGCCTGCGCGAGCTGACGCCGGACATGGTGCTGCCGCGGGTGCTGAAGATGCTGGAGAGCTAGCCCAGCGGCAGCCGCCCGGCTTCCAGCAGCGCTTCCATCTCCTCCGCGGGCACCGGCCTGGCGAAGTAGTAGCCCTGGAACTCCGAGCAGCCCAGCGCGAGCAGAAAATCCACCTGCTCCGCCGTCTCCACGCCCTCGGCCACCACGCGCAGCTCCAGGTCCCCGGCCATGGACAGCACCGAGCGCACGATGGCGGTGTCGTTCTCGTCGTCGGGGATGCCGTCGATGAAGACCTGGTCGATCTTGATGGCCGTGATGGGCAGCCGCTTGATGTAGGCCAGCGAGGAATACTCCTTGCCGAAGTCGTCCAGCGCTATGGCCGAGCCGAGCGCCGCCAGCTCCTCAAGGTTGCGCGCAACGGTGTCCATGTCCGAGGCCAGGGCCGTCTCGGTGATCTCCATTTCCAGC
Organism: Pseudomonadota bacterium; assembly: GCA_023438245.1. Taxonomy (GTDB): domain Bacteria; phylum Desulfobacterota; class Desulfovibrionia; order Desulfovibrionales; family Desulfovibrionaceae; genus Humidesulfovibrio. The sequence continues at coordinate 7,959 of JAEXRD010000020.1, forward strand.
GCCCCGGCCTGGCACCCGGCCTCCTGCAGTATGGCCGCCACGCGCCCGGCCAGCCCCGGCTGGGCCAGCAGCCGCGCGGACAGGTTCACCGCCACCGCGAAGTCCGGCCCGGCCACGTTGCGCCAGCGCCGCGCGCACCGGGCGGCGTCGCGCAGCACGGCCTCCGTCACCGCGCCGATGAGGCCCGTCTCCTCGGCCACGGGGATGAACACCGCGGGCGAGACCAGGGAGCCGTCCTCCCGGCGCAGGCGCACCAGGGCCTCGGCCCCGATGATGCCGCCCTCTCCGGACACCTTGGGCTGGTAGTGCACGGCCAGGCCGTCCTCGGCCAGGGCCCGGCGCAGCCAGGCCTGGGCCTGGAGCCGCTGCACCGCCAGGTCGTTGAGCCCGCTGGTGTAGAAGGCGCAGGTGTTGCGCCCGGCCTCCTTGGCGCGGTACATGGCCAGGTCCGCGTTCTTGAGCATGGCCTCGGGGCTGTCGCCGTGGCCGGGAAACAGGGCCATGCCGATGGAGATGCCCATGTGCACCGGGCCGGAAGCCAGCGGGAAGGGCTGGACCATGACCGCCAGGATATGCCGCCCCACCTTCTCCACGGCCTGCTCCGAGGCGGGGCTGTCCACCACCACCACGAACTCGTCCCCGCCCAGGCGCGCCACCGTGTCCACCCGGCGCACCGCCCCGGAAAGCCGCCCGGCCACCTGGCGCAGCAGCTCGTCGCCCTGGCTGTGGCCCAGGGTGTCGTTGATGTCCTTGAAGCGGTCCAGGTCCATGAGCAGCACGCCCGCCTGCTGGCCCTCGCGCCGGGCGGACTCCAGCACGCGGTCCATGCGGTCGTGCAGCAGCAGGCGGTTGGGCAGGCCGGTGAGGGCGTCGTGGAAGGCCTGGTGGCGCAACTGCTCCTCGGCGCGCTTGCGGTCGGTGATGTCCTCCAGGGCGGCCACGGTGGTGTCCGTGCCGGGAACCAGCGCCACGGTGAGCCAGACGATGCGCTCCTCGCCGGAGCGGGTGCGTATCCTGGCCTCGAAGTTGCGCGGGGCCAGCTCCGGGTTCTCCCTGCGCTTGACGTGGTGGCGCAGCATCCACTCCACGTCCTCGGGGGCGAAGAACTCCGTCCAGCTCATGCGGTTCTCCGCCTCCTGGCGGGTGTAGCCGGAGAGCTTCTCGAACTCCTGGTTGGCCAGGGTGATGGTGGTGTCCTCGGCCAGCAGCACCGTGGCCGTGCCGGTGTTCATGAACAGGGTGCGGTAGGTCTCCTCGCTGCGGGCCAGGGCCTCCTGGGCGCGCACCAGGCTCTCCACCTCGGTGAAGGTCTCCAGCAGCAGCTCGCGGCCCTCGCGCACGATGTAGGACACTGTCTTGAGCACCGGGATGGTGGTGCCGTCGGCCCGCAGCAGCTGGCGCACGGCCTGCTCCCCGCTGGCGCCCAGGTCCGCCACCGGGCACTTGCCCCGCTCGGCCGGGCACAGGAAGCCGTGGCACATCTGGCCCACCACCTCCTGCTTGGTGCGGCCCATGAGGCCAGCGGCGAACTCGTTCACCGCCACCACGCAGTGGCTCGCCGGGTCCACCAGCAGCACCCCGGCCTGGATGGAGTCCAGCAGGCGCTGCAGGTACTGCTCCTGCTCCTGCTTCTCCTGGTAGCGCCGGGCCAGGTCCGCGCGCGAGCGCTCGATCTCCGAGAGCATGTCGTTGATGCGGCTGGCCAGGCCGGAAAGTTCGTCCGTGCCGGGCATGGACACCCGGCCAAGCTCGTGGCCGATCGCCCCGATGGCCTCCACCTGGCCGCGCAGGGCCGCCAGGCGCGAAAGCACCCGGCGCTCCAGGAACAGCCCGAGCACCAGTGCGAAGAGCACGCCGCACACCGCCAGGGCGATGTTGTTGCGCGCCAGGGCCTCGGTGCCGATGAGCACCACGTCGCGCGGGGAGCGCACGCCCACGTGGAAGGCCACGCGCCCGTCCAGGCCCTTCATGCTGGAAACGGCCACCAGCGTCTCCGGGTTCACGGGCACGATGCGGCTTTCGCCGGGCATGAGCCCCCCGGCCCCGGCCACGTCCATTTCCGGCGGCAGGGGTGCGTCGGCCCGGTGCACCAGCACGCTCAGCCGCAGCCGGTCGGAGATGGCCGCCACGTCCGTGTCCGCCAGCGCCCGGCACATGACCAGAAACCCGACCGGGGGGCCGCTGCCATCGCTCTTCAGCACCGGGGAGGAGGCCACCAGGAAGATGCCCTGCTCCAGCAGCAGGAAGCCCTTGACGCGGTCTTCCAGCGGAACAGGTTGCGAAAACGGCGTGCCCGGCGCAAGCCAGCGGCCCAGCCCCTCGGGCAGGGGCGCCTCGGTTCCCTTGGCCGGGTTGAAGCCCGTGGCCCACACCGTGTTGCCGCGGGGGTCCAGGAAGGCCACGGCGGACAGGCGCAGGGAGGCCACTGTGCGGTCGTTGAGGTTCGATTCCACGAAGGCCCGGGTGGGCTTGCGCAGGAAATGGTAGGAGTCGTCCCACACCGCCCAGTCCACCAGGATGGTGTCGAGCTTGGCCACCTCGTCGCCCAGGGCGTTCTGCACGCGCAGGATGTCGCGCTCTCCGGCCTGCTGCTCCAGGCTCAGGAAGCTGGTGCGGATGACATGGCGGCTGATGCCGAAGAGAACTCCGAACACGGCCAGCGATGTCAGGCAGGTCAGCAGCAGGGTGGCTTTGCGCAGGGTCATGCGGAACGCTTCCTTGACGCTTGAGGTCCAGGCACGCCGCAGGGGGGCGCGGCATGTTTAACATACCAGCCTTGCGGGTTTTCTGGCAAGCCATACGCCCTCCCTCAATACCCCGCATCGGGTTTCTTCGGGCTTTCCGACCATCCACCGACGCCCACCGACCGCCCGCCGACGCAAACGCCTTCGGCCCTTTACGCGCGCGCGGGCGCGGTGCTAGGCTTGGCGCCAGCATCGCCGAAGCCTTCGGCGCGGGGGGAGTATGCACAGCGGCCCAATGTACCTGGGCATCGACGTCGGCGGCACGCACACCGACGCGGTGGCCCTGTCCGAGTCCGGCATCGCGGCGCAGGCCAAGGTCAAGACCGACCACAAGGACCTGCTCTCCTCCGTGAACCAGGCCCTGCGCCTCATCCTGGAGCACGTGGACCCGGCGCAGGTGCTTCAGCTCAACCTCTCCACCACGCTGTCCACCAACGCCATCGTGGAAGGCACCACCGAGGACGTGGGCATGCTCGTCATCCCCGGCCCGGGCATCAGCCTGGACGACGCGGTGCTCTGCCGCGACTTCCACCTGCTCGACGGCTCCATCGACCACCGCGGCAGCGAGGTGAAGCGCCTGGACCCCCGGCAGGCCCAGGAGGCCGTCGACGCCTGCAGGAAAAACGGCGTGCGCGTGTTCGGCGCGGTGGGCAAGTTCAGCACCCGCAACCCCCTGCACGAAAACACGCTCCGGGCCATGATCGGCTCTTCCCCGGCAAGTGGCGCCGACTACGTGACCATGGGCCACGAACTGGGCGGGCGCCTCAACTTTCCCCGGCGCATGGCCACGGCCTTCTTCAACTGCGCGGTGTGGCGGGTGTTCAACACCTTCGCCGACGCGGTGGAGAAAAGCCTGGGCGAACTGGGCCTGGGACATGTGCGCGTGAACACGCTGAAGGCCGACGGCGGCACCTTCCCGCTCATGCAGGCCCGGCGCATGCCCGTGCAGAGCATCTTCTCCGGCCCGGCGGCCAGCGTCATGGGCATCATCGCCCTGTGCGACATCACCCACGACTCCATCATCCTGGACATCGGCGGCACGACGACGGACATCGCCGTGTTCGTGGACGGCCAGCCGCTGGTGGAGAACGACGGCATCCACATCGGCAGCCACCCCACCCTGGTGCGCGCGCTCAAGGTGCGCTCCATCGGCATCGGCGGCGACTCGGCCATCGGCGTGCTGGACGGGGCCGTGCGCGTGGGTCCCAACCGCCTGGGCCCCAGCATGGCCGACAGCGTCGCCTGCGGCTGCGACTGCGGCGAGAACCCGCGCCCCACGCTCATCGACGCGCTCAATTGCACCGGGGCCTGCGCCCACGGCAACGTGGAGGCCAGCAGGCAGGCCGTGGAGCGCTACGCCGCATGCAACGGGCTGGACCCGGCGGAACTGGCCAAGGCCGCCGTCCTGGCCGCCGCAACCGCCATCCACAAGGCCACGCGCGAGCTTTTGGACGAGATCAACGACCGCCCGGTGTACACCATCCACGAATTGCTGGAGGGCAGGCGCGTCATCCCCAAGCGCCTGTACCTCATGGGCGGCCCGGCCCAGGCCATGAGCCAGGCCGTGCGCGAGGCCTTCGAGCTGTTCACCGTGGTGCCGAAGCATTTCGGCGTGGCCAACGCCATCGGCGCGGCGCTGACGCGCAACACCGCCAGCCTGGAGCTCTTCGCCGACACCGAGCGCGGCATGATGTTCATACCCGCCCTGCGCCACAAGGAGAACGTGCCGCGCACCTACGGCCTGGACGACGCCCGGCGCGACGCCATGAACCACCTGCTGGCGCATCTCTCGCAGATGGGCGTGTTCGCCGACCGCGACAACGCCCAGATCACCCAGGCATCGAGCTTCAACATGGTGGGCGAGGGCCGCACCACCGGCCGCAACATCCGCGTCAAATGCCAGATCAAGCCCGGCGTGGCCTTCACGCTCGTGCAGGACTAGGGGAGAAGCCTCATGCAGAAAGCCAAGCACAGCCTGGGCATCGTGTTCTTCCCGGCCTTCGACTGGAGCATCTCGCCCACCCACCCGGAGCGCGAGGAGCGCCTGCTGTACACCCAGGACCAGCTCTCCGAGGAAGGCCTGTTCGACATTGAGGACATCGACGAGCACAAGCCGGGCATCGCCACCAAGGAAGACATCGAGCGCACGCACTTCTGCTACCCGGAGGTGGAGGGCGTGTGCACGCACTCCCACCTGGTGGCCGCCGGCGGCACCATCACCGCCGCCGACCTGGTGATGAGCGGGCGCCACAAGCGGGCCTTCGCCATGGTGCGCCCGCCGGGTCACCACGCCATGAAGGTCGTCCACGGCTCGCGCGGGTTCTGCAACATCAACATCGAGGCCGTGATGGTGGAGCACCTGCGCCAGAAGCACGGCAAGCGGCGCATCGCCATCGTGGACACCGACTGCCACCACGGCGACGGCACCCAGGACATCTACTGGCACGACCCGGACGTGCTGTTCATCAGCCTGCACCAGGACGGCCGCACGCTCTACCCCGGCAGCGGCTTCCCGCAGGACTGCGGCGGGCCAAAGGCGCTGGGCCGCACCATCAACATCCCCCTGCCGCCGGGCACCTCCGACGAGGGCTTCCTGCTGGCCATGGAGCGCGTGGTCATGCCCATCCTGAAGGACTTCGCACCCGAGGTGGTCATCAACTCCGCCGGGCAGGACAACCACTTCAGCGATCCCATCACCAACATGAATCTCTCGGCCCAGGGCTACGCCCGCATGAGCGAGATGCTGGCCCCCGACCTGGCCGTGCTGGAGGGCGGGTACTCCATCCAGGGCGCGCTGCCCTACGTGAACCTGGGCCTGTGCCTGGCCATGGCCGGGCTGGACTACTCCGGCGTGCGCGAGCCGGGCTTCGACGCGCTGAACATCCGCCAGCGCCCGCAGATCAACGAATACATCGCCAAGCTCTGCGACGCCCTGCCGGAGCTGTACTTCAACCCGCCCGCCACTCCCACAGGCGACGGCGAGATCGAGAAGCGCGACGGCCAGGAATGGTGGGTGCGCCAGAAAAACATCTACTACGACACCGACGACATCACCGAGGCCCAGACCGAGGAGCTGCTGATGTGCCCGGACTGCCGGGGACTCTTGAAGGTGGTCAGCCGCACCACCAAGAACCCCACCTGCTTAGGCATCGAGATTCCGCTGGGGGCCTGCCCGCGCTGCCGCAACCTGGGCCACACCCTGTACGAGGAGGCCCAGATGCGCGAGGGCTACCGCTACGCCCAGCTCATCGACAGGCCCGGCGACGGCTGCCTGCGCCACGGGTTCTGACTGGCCAAGAAGCCCGACCGGGCACGGAAGGGCTGAGGAGCGAGGTTCTGGCATCCGGCTTGCTTCCACTGGCTGCACGGTGCGCCGGAGCTGAAAAAAGCGCAGGATTTGCGCTCCGGCGCGCACACCGCAACACAGGAGCGAGAACATGAACATTGGAAGAAAGATCGCCGTCCTCATGATCGGGCTTTGGATTTCCGGGCTGCTCATGGCCGCCCCGGCCAAGGCGGCGACGGACGTGGACGTGGCCCTGGGGCGCATCGAGCGCATCCTGGACGACATGGAACAGATCCAGCGCATCATGAACGACAGGCCCAGCGAGATGGACAGCGCCCGCCAGCGCCTGCTGAAGCGCGAGGCCGAGCTGGAGCGCGAGCGCGTCCACGCCATGGCCCGGGCCGCGCACATCTCGCCCAAGGTGGTGGAGGGCATGCGCGCCCGGGGCATGAGCTGGGCCCGCATCGCGCATGAATTGCGCGTCAGCCCCTTCGTGGTGGGCGTGGCCGAGGGCCACTACGGCGAGCGCGACTACCGGCGCGGGCACGACCGCGACGACGACGAGCGCTTCGAGGCCTGGAAGCACGGCAAGAAGAAGGGCTGGGTCAACGGCATGCCCCCGGGCCAGGCCAAGAAGATGCACCGCGAGGGCCGCCCCGGCCACGACGACTAGCCGCCACGCAAGAACAGACACGAAGGCCGGAATCCCGCACGGGGTTCCGGCCTTTTCGTTTCCGCGCCCTGGCCCACCACATGGCACGCCTGATGCTCCTCTGCTCCCGACAGGGCCGCCGGACCGGCACACTGCGCAGGATTTGCGCAACCGACGGGTTCGGCGGCCCAAACGGAACACAAGGAGCAGAACATGCGCATTTTCAAGGCCTTTACCCCCACCCTGACGACGATCGCCATGGCCGTCCTGCTGTGCGGCCTGGCCGCCCGGCCCGCCCTGGCCGACCGCAAAAGCGACGCCGACGAGATCCTGGAGCACATCGAGCGCGTGCTGTTCGACGTGGAGCGCGCCCAGAACATCGTGAACGACCGGCCCCACCACCCCCGCGACGAATACCACCGCGCCCAGCAGGAGCTGCGGCGCAAGGAGGCGGAGCTGGAGCGCGCGCGCATCGACGCCATGAGCGCGGCCACGGGGGTTCCGCGCGGGCGCGTCGTCTCCATGCGCGCCCACGGACGCAGCTGGGAGGGCATCGCCCTGGACCTGGGCGTGAGCCCGCGCGTGGTGGGCCTGCCGGGCCCCGCCTGGTACGCGGGAGACGGCCCCTGGGCCGGGCATCCGCGCTACTACCGGGAACACGGGCGCGGTCATGGCCCGCATGACGGCTGGCATGACGGCTGGCGCGACGACCGCCACGGCCACCGCCCCGGCCCGCGCTGGCGCGGCTAGCCGCCGCACTCTCCCCCGCCATACTATCCCCCGCGACAGTTGACCTCCTGCCGGGGCTGGGAGCAGAATCGGCCATTCTGAAACTCCCAGCCCCGGCCAGCCGCCACTGGCTCAAGGAGGCCCCATGCACCGCGTATTCGTCCGCCCCGCCACCTACCAGGACTGCAAAAGCGCCGTGCGCGCCGCCTTCGAGGCCTTCCCCCGCCAGCTGCGCGGCAAATCCGTGCTGGTGAAGCCCAACGTGCTGCGCGCGGGCGTGCCGGAGGAGGCCATCACCACCCACCCGGCCATCCTGCGCGCCGTGGTGGAATGCCTGCACGACCTGGGCGTGAGCGACCTCACCGTGGGCGACAATCCCGGCCTCATGGGCTACGGGGCCAACGAGCGCTGCTTCGAGGTCTGCGGGCTCACCGAAGCCAGCCTGGGCCACTACAAGAATATCGGGCTGGATACCGTGGAGCTGCCCTTCAGCACCCTGGGCGACCCGAACCTGATGCCCAAGGTCAGCGTGTCGCGCGCGGTGCTGGAAAGCGACGTCATGATCTCCCTGCCCAAGTTCAAGACCCACGGCCTCACGGTCATCACCGGCGCGCTCAAGAACAGCTACGGCATCCTGCCCGGCGCGCAGAAGGCCCAGCTGCACAAGCTCTCCGGAACGCCGGAACGCTTCCAGGAGGTGGTGGTGGACGTGTTCCGCCTGCGCGCCCCGGACCTGTTCATCGTGGACGCGGTGCTGGGCATGCAGGGCAACGGCCCGGCGGGCACGGAGCTCCGGTGGATCGGCAAGGTGCTGGCGGCGGACAACGCCGTGGCCCTGGACGGGGCCATCTGCCGCATGATGGGCCTGGACCCCTCGCGGCTGCGCATGCTCACCTACGCCAGCGGCCTGGGCCTGGGCGATTTTTCCGACGCCGCGCTCGAAATCGACGGCCAGCTGACCCCCATTGCGGACTTCAAGCTGCCGCCGCTGGACGGCGGGGCCATCCACCACGCCCAGGCGCTGCAGGACCTGCTGGAGAGCCGCATCCGGGCCCGGCCCGTGGCCGACCCGGCGCGCTGCACCGGCTGCGGCACCTGCGTGGACCAGTGCCCGGCGGAGGCCCTGGAGCTTGTCGAGAACGTGGCCGTGGTGGCCCCGGAGAAGTGCATCGCCTGCTACTGCTGCCAGGAGATGTGCCCGGAAAAGGCCATCGCGCTGGTCACGCCGCCCAAGCCCGCCACGCCCGTAGGCGGCGGCTGCCCGTGCTCCGGAGCGCGCTGAGGAAGCGGACCGGCCCGCCTAGCCCAGTTCGAAGCTCGTGACCCCGAACTCGCGGTCCAGGTCCACATCCGGGGCCGGGCCGCGGTACATGCGCACGGTCTCGAACACCGGGCGCAGGCCCAGCTCCCCGGCCAGCTTGGCCGCCGTGGGGTTGGTGCCCGGCGTGTCGAAGTGCACGGGCCGGGTGGGCGCGCTGGCGCACAGCGCCCGCAGCAGGGTGCGCGCACCCTCCTCGTCGTCGGCGAACAGCGGGCCGATCTTGCTGCCCGTGCCGCAGGGCCGCACCACGCCGAACCCGGCCAGCCGCCCGCCCGTGGGGCCGCCGCGCTCCAGGCCCAGGGCCACGTGGCCGGGCAGGCTCGTCCAGACGCGCAGGAAGCCCTCGCGCGGGGCCGGAAAGCAGCGCCGGTCGTAGGCCAGCACCTCGGACCAGGGAAATTCGGACAGGGGCCGCAGCCCGGGCGCGGACAACCAGTCCCCGGGCAAACCGGCGGACGCGCCTCCTGACGTTCCGCCGAGATTCCCCGCGTGGCGCACGCTCTTGCGGAAGGTCTCGAACCCATCCTTGCGGTAGGTGGCCTCCTGCGCGGTGACGGCGTCCAGCGCCACGGTTGGGGCCGAAAGCCCGTCCAGCACGTGGTCCCACAGGCGCTTGCCAAAACCCCGCCCGCGCAGCCCGGGCAGGACGATGTACAGCCCGATGAAGTCGAAGGCCGGACGGCCCTGGTCCGCGTAGCGCACCCCGGACAGGGTGGCCGCCGGGCGGCCCTCCAGCAGGCCGATGTGGAAGCCCTGCGGGTCCGCCGCCCAGAAGGCCTCGGCGTCGCCCAGGCCGGGGTTCCAGCCCTCGGCGGCGGCCAGGTCGATGGCCAGGTCCAGCTCCGGGCGCTCCATGCGCCGCATCCGGTATCCGTCGCTCATGCTCCCTCCTTGGCGTCAGGCGTCGATGATGGTTCTGAGCTCCCGCGCGGCCTCTCCCGGGTCAGGCGCGGAGCAGATGGCCGAGATCATGGCCAGGCCGTCGGCCCCGGCGGAGAGCACCCGGGCGGCGTTTTGCGCGCCCACCCCGCCGATGGCGATGAGCGGCCTGCGCGAGCCGGAGGCCACCACGCCCCTGGCCCAGGCCAGGCCGTCCAGGCCCCAGCCCGGCCCGGCGTCGGTCTTGCTCGGGGTCTGGTAGATGGGGCTCAGGCCGTAGGCGTCCACCAGGCCCTCGGGCAGGGCCTCGGCGGCACGGAGCTGTTCGGGCGTTTCCACGGAGAGGCCGATGTGCGCGTCCGGGCCGAGCAGGGCCCGGGCCTCGGCGGGGGGCATGTCGCCCTGGCCCAGGTGCAGGCCCGCCGCGCCCAGCTCAAGGGCTATATCCGCGCGGTCGTTGATGATCAGCGGCACCCCCAGCGGGGTCAGCAGGGCCAGCAGCGCGCGGCCCAGCTCCAAAAACTCGCGCGTGGAGGCGTGCTTCTCGCGCAGCTGCACCAGGGTCACGCCCCCGGCCACGGCGCGGGCCACCACGTCCAGCAGGTCGCGTCCCAGGCACAGGGGCCGGTCGGTCACCAGGTACAGGCGGCAGTCCAGTCGGCGGGGCAAAGGGCACATAGGCGATTTCTCCCAGGGGGCTGCTTCCAAAAGATGCATTTTGTTCCCTGGCGAGGAAGGATGCGGCTTGGGGCCAGGGATAGTACGGTTGCGGTACAGCCCCGCCCCCGAGCCGGATCATGCCGACGTCCAGGGGGCAAAAGGCGCCTTTTGAAACAGTCCCCCTTACTCCGTGT
>JAEXRD010000040.1 GCA_023438245.1 Pseudomonadota bacterium
GGGCTCATCGGGCGGCGTGCCGGGCAGGTGCGCCCGGCCGGATCACTTGATGAGGGCGAGGTCGTCGCGGATGAGGTTGGCGGCGGCCTTCTTGATGTCGGGCTTGTAGGTCCCGGCCTGCACCTGCTCCTTGAGCGAGCGCACCTTCTCGGCGCGCACGTCCGGGGAGGTGTTGGCCGTGGACAGGGCCGCACCCAGAAGCCGGGCCTCGGGCGACAGGGCGACCTTGTCGCCGCTGGCCTGGGCCGCGGAATCGCCCGAGGCGGCCTTGGCCTGCTGGGCCTTGGCGTTCTCGGCGAGCTTCTGGGCGGAGTACCCGCTTACCTCACCGTAAACCTTCTTGATATCCATATTCCAACCTCCCGTGGGGAGCCTTTACAACATGGTGGCGTCCACCGTGGCCAGGGTGATCTCCCAGACCTTGCGCATGATGCGCATCTTCTCTTCCTGGGCCACTTCCCTGGGGCCTTCCGGCGTCTCGCGCAGGATCTGAACCTCCGAGCCGTCCAGGGGGTAGTCGAAGAGCACCCGTTCCCCCAGTTCCCGGTCCAGCGCCTCCTGGACGCTTGCCACAACCGGGTTTCCTTGTCCATTGACCAGCAGGTTTTCCACAATCTCCTGGGCTATTCTGTCCACAAGCTCCCGGCGCTTCGCCTCGCGCGAGAAGTCCACCGTATCCTGCGCACCGGAGGCGATGAGCGCCCGCCGAAAGCGGGCCAGCCTCTTGGCGTTGGTGAGCTGCTTGCCATAGGTTCGCAGCATCAGGCGAACATTCACCGGGTAAACAACCATCTCATGCACTCCTAGCTTGCCTCTTGTATCGTCAATTGGCGGAAAATACTTTAGGGGTCCGGGCAAACTTTTTTGAAAAATAAGCAGAAGCGCCGGGCGGGCCGAGCAGCGTGTTGAATGTTGGCGCGGTTTTGGATAGGATTGTGAAATGCCCGCAGCACTCACCTCCTTTCTTGTCGTCACCCGCGCGGCCGACGCCCAGGCCACGGCCCTCGGGGGCGACATCGCCGACTGGCTGGCCGGGCGCGGAGCCCGCGCCGAGCTGTGCGAACACGATTCCGGCGATCCCGCCCTGCGCTGCGACGAGTCGCGCTACGACGGCTTCGACGCCGTGCTTGTGCTCGGCGGCGACGGCACCTTCATCGGCATGGCCCGGCGCACCCTGGGCCGGGGGGCCGTGCTCCTGGGGCTCAACCTGGGGCGCGTGGGCTTCCTGGCCGAGCCGCTGGAGGGCTGGCCCCAGCGCCTGGAGGCCCTGCTGGCCGGGAACTACCGGGTGTCGCGGCGGCTGTGCCTGGAGTACGAGCTGCTGCGCCAGGGCGAGGTGGTTCAGCGGGGCAGGGCGGTGAACGACCTGGTGGCGAGCCGCGGCGACCTGGCCCGGCTCATCCGGCTTTCCGTCGGGCTGGCCGGGGGCGGGCTGGCCTCGCTGCGGGCCGACGGGCTCATCGTCAGCACGCCCACGGGCTCCACGGCCTACGGCTTTTCCGCCGGGGGGCCGCTGGTGCACCCGGAGATGGACGCCATCTGCCTCACCCCGGTGTGCCCGTTCCTCAATAATTTCCGGCCCATGATCTTTCCCTCCTCGGAGCCGCTGCGCCTGCGCGTGGACGAGCCCCGCAGCGAGGTGCGCCTGTCCGTGGACGGCCAGCGCTGCGTGGCCCTGGCCCAGGGCGACGAGGTGCTGGTGCGCCGCGCAGGGCACGACCTGCTCGTGGCCGAGACCGGAACCCAGGACTATCTGGCCAAGCTTTCGGCCAAGGGCTTTTTGACCGAGAGGTAGCCGTGCCTTCCTACTTCCCCAGCATCGACTCCGCCCGCGAGCTCAAGTACGGCCTGGACCCGGTCCTGGACGCGCTCTTGCTGCACTTCATGACCGAGAACAACCTGGAGCACAGCATCGACCCGGCCAAGAACGCCTCGCCGGAGCAGGTCCGCTTCATGGTGGCCCTGGACGAGAACGCCTTCTACGCGCCCTGCGGCGACTGGATGCTGCACTTCCTGCTCAAGGCCAGGCTCAACCCCGCGCTGGAGGCCGAGTACGCCCAGCAGTGGCGCCTGCTGGTGAACCTCATCCGCAAGCACGTGCCCGAAAAGCCGCTCAGGCGCCGCATCCTGCACCTGTGCAGCCACAAGTTCCGCATGACGCTCCGGACGCCCATTCTCATCCCCTCGCGCCTGCTCAAGCGCATGCTGACCATCTTCCTCACCCAGAGCGGGCTGGAGGATCCCTTCCGCGACTTGAAGCGCGCCATGAACCAGCGCGCCCAGGCCTTCGTGGAGGGCCGGGAGTACGCCCAGTTCGTGAACATCTGCCCCGAGGACCGGCTGCAGTGCGCCAACATCACGGAGCTGCGCTTCGAGCTGGACCTGCTGGAGCTGGAGCGCCTGCTCTACCTCTCCACCCAGAAGGCCGTGTGGGAAGAGAGCGCCGGGCCCATCCCCCTGGACAGCGAACGCATGCGCAGCTCCATCGACGGTGTGGACTTCTCGGCCCTGCGCACCATCTTCCACCCCTCGCGCGGGCCGCTGCGCATCCTCTACCTGCCCCGGGCCAGCGGCGGCATCATGCTGGACATCAAGGCCGTGCGCGCGCTGCTGCGGCAGGGCCACCGCGTGGTCATGGCCATCAAGGACGGCTTCTATTTCGACAGCCCCACGGTGTGGGACCTGGAGCGCGACCCCGTGCTGGCCGGGGAGCTCAAGGACGCCTACTTCATCCAGGACGACCGCATCTCCAAGAACGAGCTTTTGCAGGCCATGCGCGAGCACCAGCTGGTGGTCATCTCCGACGGCACGCGCGAGCGCTTCAACCCCTACCGCCTGAGCGTCACCTTCGCCCGCGCCTGGAAGGAGTGCGACCTCATCCTGGCCAAGGGCGAGGCCTACTACCGCCGCTTCATCGGCACCAGCCACGAGTTCACCCGTGACATCCTGGTGTTCTTCAGCGACGAGCAGGGCAAGTTCCGCATGTTCCACAAGCCCCACCATCCGGACGTGCAGAAGTTCAGCGAGGAGGCGCTCATCGGGCGCGCCGAGGGCATCATCGCCCAGATGCGCCGGGCGCGCGCCGCGGGCAAGACCGTCATGTTCTACAGCGCCGTGGTGGGCAGCATCCCCGGCCAGGTCAAGACCGCCATCGAGGTCCTCAACACCTTCGTGGGCTACCTGCGCTCCCGCCTGGACGACGCCTTCATCATCAATCCCGGCGAGCACTTCGAAGAGGGCATGGACGCCGACGACCTCATGTTCATGTGGGAGCGCGTGCAGCGCAGCGGCCTGCTGAACGTGTGGCGCTTCCAGACCGACGCGGACATCGAGAAGAGCTTCGAGCTCATGGGCAAGAAGGTTCCCCCGGCCTGGGCGGGCAAGGACTCCACCTATTCCACGGGCTGCACCAAGGAGATGGGCATCGCGCTTTCCGTGCAGCGCCGCCAGCCGGAACTCCAGATCATCGGCCCGGCGCCGGAGAAGTTCTTGCGCCGCCGCGAATACGGGGTGGGCAAGTTCTTCGACGCCACCATCTCCGGGGCCGGAGGCTAGAGCCCGCGTGGCCGCGCCGCTTGGAACACCGCTTCCGCGCCGGGGCGTGGCCGCCCTCGGCCGTGCCGCGCTGACGCTTCTGGCGTTGCTGGTTCTGGGCGGCTGCGGCGTCATGGACTACGTGCCCTGGCCCTCCTCCGGGGGCGGCGGTCGGCCCGCCAACTCCGTGCGCAGGCCCTCGCAGCGGCCCGAACAGGTTCAGACCCGAGAGGACGATCGGCCCGCGCCGCCCAAGGCCGTCCCATCCGTCCCGGCCGTCCAGGCAGGCGGTTTCGCGTCGTACACCCCCCTGCGCGGCGAGGACGCCGCCCGCATGGCCGCCAGCCTCAGTCCGGCCAGCCAGTCGCTCAAGTCCTTCGCCGACCTGGAGCAGCCCCTGCGCATCAGCCTGGCCCACACCGCGCGCATGCCGCAGCAGACCCCGGCGCTGGTGCGGCCCACGGGCAGCCTCACCTGGGGGCAGCTGCGCATCACGCTCGAGGAACTGCTGCTCGTCCTGCACCGGCTGGACGCCGAGCCGCAGCTGCTGTCCGAGCGTTTCGTGTGGTACGAGCTGGGGCCGCGCCCGCTGGTGACGGGCTATTTCTCGCCGGAAATCGAGGCCAGCGCCGAGCGCGCGCCCGGCTACGAGTATCCCCTCTACGCCCCGCCGCCGGACCCCAAGCGGTACGACCGCCGCGCCGTGGACGTGGACGGCGTCCTGGCCGGGCAGAGGCTGGAGATCGCCTGGCTGAAGAACCCGGCGGACGCCTTCCTGCTGCAGACCGAGGGCGGGGGCGTGCTGCGCTTTACCAACGGCGACGTGCGCGGGGTGCACTTCGCCGCCACCAACGGCTACGAGTTCCGGGGCCTGGGGCAGATATTGCTCGACTCCGGGGTGCTGCCCAAGGAAAAGCTGGGGCGCGAGAGCATCCGCGCCTGGTGCGCGGAGAACCCGGCCAAGGCGCTGGCGCTCATGGCCGCGAACCGCAGCTACGTATACTTCCGCTTCACCGATGCCGCCAGCGAGGGCAGCCTGGGAAAACCGTTGACGCCGCTGGTGAGTCTGGCTACAGACCCAGGACTTCTGCCGCTTGGAACCGTGGTGGCGCTGGATGTTCCCATGCCCGCCGCCGCTGTCCAGCCGACCCTGCGCGGGTTGGCTCTGGCCCAGGACTCCGGGGCGGACATCCGTGGCGTCCGGCTGGACCTGTACCTGGGCCGGGGCGAACGCGCCGAGCGCCTGGAATCGGGCATGCGCGCCCAGGCGGCCCTGCACCTGCTCGTGAGCAAATCCGCTCTGCGCGCCAAGTAATACAAGAGAGCACCATGACAGCACTTTCCTACGACGACCTGCGCGCCTGCCTGCACGGCGCCTTCTCCGCCCAGGAGCAGGCCGTGGCCGACTGGCACCTGCGCGAGCCGTCCTTTTCCGCCGCCATCCCCGAAGGGGAGGCCCCCGAGGATTTCCAGGAGCTCATCCTGCGCCAGCACTGGTGCAACTTCCGCCTGTGGCACGTGGAGGACCGCGCCCGCCGCAAGGACGCCGGAAGCGAGCTCATCGCCGAGTGCAAGTACGCCATCGACAAGCTCAACCAGGAGCGCAACGACCTCATCGAGCGCCTGGACATGTTCCTGGTGCGCGCGCTTGCGCCCATTCTCCCGGCCGTTGCCGAGAGCGGGCGCGCCCGCTTCAACACCGAGTCCATGGGCGTGGCCCTGGACCGGGGGTCCATCCTGGCGCTGAAGATGTTCCACATGCGCGAGCAGACCGAGCGCCACGGCGTGACCCCGGAGCACGTGGCCGAGTGCCAGCGCAAGCTCGCCGTGCTGGGCGAGCAGCGCGCCGACCTGCTCGTTTCGCTGTGCGACCTGCTGGGCGACTACGCCCAGGGGGCCAAGCGGCCCAAGGTCTACTACCAGTTCAAGATGTACAACGATCCGCGACTGAACCCCGAGCTCTACGGCCGCAAGGCCGGGGCCTAGGGACAGGCGCGAGGGGAGGGCGCATGGCTGCCAGGTACGAGACGGTCATCGGCCTTGAGGTGCACGCCCAGCTCAAGACCAAGTCGAAAATCTTCTGCTCCTGCTCCACGCAATTCGGAGCCGAGCCCAACGAGAACACCTGCCCGGTGTGCACCGGCATGCCCGGCGTGCTGCCCGTGCTGAACAGGAAGGTGGTGGAGTACGCCGCCAAGATGGGCCTGGCCATCGACTGCGAGATCAATCGAAAAAGCGTTTTCGCGCGCAAGAACTACTTCTACCCCGACCTGCCCAAGGGCTACCAGACCAGCCAGTTCGAGCTGCCCATCTGCGAGCGCGGGCACGTGGACATCGTGACCGAAAAGTCCGGGGCCAAGCGCGTCGGGGTCACGCGCATCCACATGGAGGAGGACGCGGGCAAGAACATCCACAGCAGCGCGGACAACGCCTCCTACGTGGACCTGAACCGCTCCTGCGTGCCGCTCATCGAGATCGTCAGCGAGCCGGACATGCGCAGCCCCGAGGAGGCCGTGGCCTACCTCAAGGCCCTGCGCAGCATCCTGGTGTACCTGGACATCTGCGACGGCAACATGGAGGAGGGCTCTTTCCGCTGCGACGCCAACGTGAGCGTCCGGCCCTTCGGCCAGGAGGCCTTCGGCACCCGCGCGGAGCTGAAGAACCTGAACTCCTTCAAGCACGTGCAGAAGGCCATCGAGTACGAGGTGGCCCGCCAGATCGACCTGGTGGAGGACGGCGAGCAGGTGGTGCAGGAGACGCGGCTGTACGACGCCAACAAGGGCACCACGCACTCCATGCGCGGCAAGGAGGAGGCCCACGACTACCGCTATTTTCCCTGCCCGGACCTGGTGCCCCTGGTGCTCAAGGAGGAGTGGCTGGCGCAGTGGAAGAGCGAGCTGCCGGAGCTGCCCAAGGCGCGCGAGAAGCGCTTCATGGAGCAGTACGGCCTGCCCGCCTACGACGCCGAGGTGCTCACCGCCGAGCGCGACCTGTCCGAATACTTCGAAGCCGCCGTGGCCGCGTTCAACGAGCCCAAGAAGATCGCCAACTGGATGCTCACCGAGATTCTGCGCGAGCTGAACGCCACCGGCGGAACCGTGGGCGGGCTCAAGCTCACCCCGCAGAAGCTGGCCGCCCTGGTGCAACTCGTCGAGGACGGCCAGATCAGCGCCAAGAGCGGCAAGGACATCCTGCCGGAACTGCTGGAGACCGGGGCCGACCCCGCCGAGCTGGTCAAGGCCAAGGGGCTGGTGCAGATCTCCGACACCTCGGCCCTGGCCGCGGACATCGACGCCGTGCTGGCCGAGAACCCCAAGGAACTGGCCGACTACCGCGCGGGCAAGACCAAGCTCATGGGCTTCTTCGTGGGCCAGATCATGCGCCGCACCAAGGGCCAGGCCAACCCGGCGGTGGTGAACCAGCTGCTGGCCGAGAAACTCAAATAATTCCGGAGACCCCCATGACCGAGCACATTCAGTATTCCCCGGAGAAGGACGCCCTCGTCCTGCTGGACCAGCGCTACCTGCCCACCCGCGAGGACTGGTACGTCTGCCGCACCGTGGCCGACATCTGCGAGGCGCTGGTGGTCATGGTGGTGCGCGGGGCCCCGGCCATCGGCGTCACCGCCGCCTACGGCTGCTACCTGGCCGCCCGCGAGGTGCAGGCCTCCGGCGTGTCCGACTGGAAGAGCGCCCTGTCCGCCAAGCTGGAGCAGATCGCCAGCGCCCGCCCCACGGCGGTGAACCTGCGCTGGGCCGTGCGCCTGATGCAGGGCGAGTGGGCGGGGCACCCCGGCTTTTCGCTGGAGGAACTGTGCGCCTTCTGGCTGGAAAAGGCCAAGACCGTGCACGTCGAGGACATCGCCACCTGCGAGGCCATCGGCAAGGCGGGCGCGGACCTCATCGCCGACGGCGACACCGTGATGACCCACTGCAACGCGGGCGCGCTGGCCACCGCGGGCTACGGCACCGCGCTGGCCCCCATCCGCGCGGCGGTGGAGCAGGGCAAGAAGGTCAACGTCATCGCCAACGAGACCCGGCCCTTTCTGCAGGGCGCGCGCCTCACCGCCTACGAGCTGCACAAGGACGGCATCCCGGTGAAGGTGGCCTGCGACAACGCCTGCGCCCTGCTCATGCAGCGCGGCCTGGTGCAGAAGGTCATCGTGGGGGCCGACCGCATCGCGGCCAACGGCGACGCGGCCAACAAGATCGGCACCTTCGGCGTGGCGCTGCTGGCCAAGGAATTCGGCATCCCGTTCTACGTGGCCGCCCCGGTGTCCACCATCGACCCGGAGACCGCCGACGGCAGCCTCATTCCCATCGAGGACCGCACCCCGCGCGAGGTGACCCACGTGGGCGCCACCCAGATCACCCCCGACGGGGTGGGCGTGTTCAACTACGCCTTCGACGTGACGCCGAGCCGCCTCATCCACGGCATCATCACCGAGCGTGGCGTGCTGACCGCACCGTACACGGAGGCCATAGCGAAGCTTTTCAAATAGTTCCGTTTTAGGAACAAGCCGTCCTGCGGGAGCTCGGAAAAACCGGGCTGAGAGGACCCCTTGCCAGACCAACGCCTGGCTGTGGGGTCGACCGAGAACCTGATTCGGGTAATGCCGACGAAGGGAGACACTGCGCTGGCGCCAGCCGTCCCTTCACCGGGACGGCTTTGCGTTTGGGGCCAACTCATTGGAACCTTTACAGTTTGCAGGAGGACAGCATGATTATTGACGAAAGGATTGTCACCGAGGCCATTGCCAAGGCTTATTTCGACAAGTTCACGGACAGCCTGGACCTGGACGTGGCCATCGTGGGCGGCGGGCCCTCCGGCATGACCGCGGCCTGGAAGCTCTCCGAGCAGGGCTTCAAGGTGGCCCTGTTCGAGCGCAAATTGAGCGTGGGCGGCGGCATGTGGGGCGGCGGCATGACCTGGAACTACATCGTGGTGCAGGAGGAGGCCAAGCCCATCCTGGAGGACGCCGGCGTGGCCATGAGCGAGCACAAGTCCGGCTATTTCGTGGCCGACTCCGTGGCCGCCACCGCCGCCCTGGCCTACCAGGCCACCCGTGCGGGCGCCCGCGTGTTCAACTGCATGAGCGTGGAGGACGTGGTGTTGCGCGAGGTGGACGGCGTGAAGCGCGTCATGGGCCTGGTGGTGAACTCCAGCCCGGTTGAGATCGCCCGCCTGCACGTGGACCCGCTTGTGCTTCACTGCAAACATGCCATAGAATGCACGGGACACGATGTGGAGATGCTGAAGACCCTGGTGCGCAAGAACGGGGTGAAGCTCAACACCCCCTCCGGCGGCATCGAGGGCGAGCAGAGCATGTGGGCCGACGTGGCCGAGGCCAACACCGTGAACCACACCCGCGAGGTGTACCCTGGCGTGTGGGTGGCGGGCATGGCCGCCAACGCGGCCTACGGCTCCTACCGCATGGGGCCGATCTTCGGCGGCATGCTGCTCTCCGGGGTCAAGGTGGCCCAGGAGATCGCCGCGCGCCTTAAAAAGTAGACAGAACGCACAGTTGAAGCCCCGGCCGGGTTCGCCCCGGCCGGGCATCTGGAAACCGCCTATGCTGCCCATCATCGCACTGCTCGGACGCCCCAACGTGGGCAAAAGCAGCCTGTTCAACCGCCTGGTGCGCCAGAACAAATCCATCACCCACGACCTGCCCGGCGTCACCCGCGACCGCATCTACGGCGAGGTGCACGGCGAGAATGAGGGCGAGGACGTGCGCTACGCGCTCATCGACACCGGCGGCATGCTGCCCGACGCCTCCGAGTTCGACGGCGGCGGCATGGACCGGCACGTGTTCGAGCAGGCCACCGAGGCCCTGGACGAGGCCGACGCGGTGCTTTTCGTGGTGGACGGGCGCGACGGCATGACCGGCCTGGACCAGGCCGTGAGCGAGAAGATCCGCTCCTCGGGCAAGCCCATCCTGCTGGTGGTCAACAAGGTGGACGGACCCGAGCAGGAGGCCAAGGCCACGGCGGACTTCCACGCGCTGGGGCTGGAGATCGCCGTGGTTTCCGCCGCGCATGGCTACGGCCTGCACACCCTGCGCCAGCGCATCCTGGAGCTGGCGCGGCCCTTCGTGCAGCCCGCGCCCCCGGACGGCCCGGAGCTGGGCCTGAAGCTGTGCATGCTGGGCCGACCCAACGCGGGCAAGTCCTCGCTGGTCAACGCCCTTGTGGGCGAGTCCCGGCAGATCGTCAGCGAGGTGGCGGGCACCACCCGCGACAGCGTGGACGTGGGCTTCGTGAAGGATGGCAAGCGCTACACCTTCGTGGACACCGCCGGGGTGCGCCGCCGCGCGGTCATCACCGACCACCTGGAAAAGCTCTCCGTGTACCGCGCCCTGTCCTCCAGCAAGCGCGCCGACGTCACCATCCTGGTGCTGGACGCCGTGGAGGGCCTGAGCCACCAGGACAAGCGGCTCATCGCCTACCTGGCGGAGCAGCGCACCCCGTTCATCGTGGCCGTGAACAAGATGGACCTCGTGCCCAAGCACCACCTGGAGGAGGTCAAGGCCGCCTACGAGGAGGCCCTGCGCATCTGCGCCTATGTGCCGGTGCTGCATATCTCGGCCCTCAAGGGCACCAATGTGCACAAGATTTTGCCCCTGGCCGAGGAGATCGCCCGCGAGTGCGTCATCCGCATCGGCACCGGGGCGCTCAACCGGGCCATGAGCGAGGCCACCACCAAGCACCAGCCTCCGGTCATCAAGCGCAGGCGCGCCAAGTTCTACTATTTGACCCAGGCCGAGGAAACCCCGCCCATGTTCGTGTTCTTCGTCAACGACGCCGAACTGGTGCCCGAGGCCTACGGCCGCTACCTGGAGGCCCAGCTGCGCAAGCTGCTCGGCATCAAGAAGGCCCCGCTGGCGGCGG
The DNA here is from genome assembly GCA_023438245.1 of Pseudomonadota bacterium. Classification (GTDB taxonomy): domain Bacteria; phylum Desulfobacterota; class Desulfovibrionia; order Desulfovibrionales; family Desulfovibrionaceae; genus Humidesulfovibrio. The sequence goes on from JAEXRD010000040.1 coordinate 10,425, forward strand.
TGTTCCGCTCCAGCCACGAGAAGAAGGAGGCCGAGCGCCCAGGCAAGGCCCGCGCCCCGCGCCTGGGCAAGGATCGCCGCGACATGGAGCGCTCCGAGCAGGACGCCAAGGCCGCGCACACGGCCATGAAGGCCAGGGCCGGGGGCCGCAAGCCCGGCGGCAAGGCCGGGAGCAAGCCCGCGCCGAAACCGGCTGGCGCCAAAAGGTCCGGCGGGAAGAAGGGCTGAAATTGCTGCTTTGCCTTGACAGCCCACGGGCTGAAAGGGTAGAGGACTGCTCCGCGTGCGCAAACCGCGCGGAAATGGAGAGGTGGCCGAGTCGGCCGAAGGCGCTCGCCTGCTAAGCGGGTATAGCCCTTAAAAGGCTATCGAGGGTTCAAATCCCTCCCTCTCCGCCAGAACGGAACATCCCGGTCCCTGCAAGGGGGCCGGGATTTTTCATTTCCCGCCGTGCCGAAGCGTGACCGGGAGCCTCCCCCTTGCGTTCAAACACGCCGCCGGGTTATGGCGCAGTCGAGGGGTTTAGCAGGGACGGGCAACACGACGTGGCCCGCTGTAAGGAGGGCCGCGCAAAGCGAAGGTACGCACCATGACCCGACGCATCACCATCGGCGGCCTGTCCATCGCCGCGCCCCTGCACGACTTCATCGAAAACGAGGCCGCGCCGGGTACCGGTTTGGCCCCCGCCGTGTTCTGGTCCGCCCTGGAGTCGCTGGTGGCGGCGCTGGGCCCCAGGAACGCCGAACTGCTGGCCAAGCGCGACGCGCTGCAGGCCGCCATCGACGCCTGGTGGCTGGCGCGGGCCGGAAAACCCCAGAACCCCGCCGAAACGAAGGAATTTCTCGTCTCCATCGGCTACCTGCTGCCCGAAGGGCCCGATTTCTCCGTCAGCACCGAGAACGTGGACCCGGAGATCGCTAAGATCGCCGGGCCGCAGCTGGTGGTGCCGCTGACCAACGCCCGCTACGCCCTCAACGCCGTCAACGCCCGCTGGGGCAGCCTGTACGACGCGCTCTACGGCAGCGACGTGCTGCCCGAGACCGGCGGGGCCACGAAGGGGGGCAGCTACAATCCCCTGCGCGGAGCCCGGGTGGTGGACTACGCCGCCGCCTTCCTGGACCAGGCCGCGCCGCTGGCCACCGGCAGCCATGCCGGGGCGCGCCGCTACTTCCTCATGGGCAAGGCCCTCGCCGTGGAGCTGCCCGGCGGCGAGGTCACCGGGCTGGCCCGGCCCGAGCAGTTCGTGGGCAGCCGGGGCGAGGGCGAGCTCTCCGCCGTGCTGCTTGTGAACAACGGCCTGCACCTGGAGATCGCCCTCGACAAGGCGCACCCCGTGGGCCGGGCGCACCCCGCCGGGGTCAAGGACGTGCTCCTGGAGTCGGCCATCACCACCATCCAGGACTGCGAGGACTCCGTGGCCTGCGTGGATGCGGAGGACAAGGCCGAGGCCTACCGCAACTGGCTGGGCCTGATGAAGGGCGACCTGACCGCCAGCTTCCTGAAGGGCGGGCGCGAAGTGTTGCGCAAGCCCGCGGGCGACCGCGAGTACTGCGCCCCGGACGGCGGCGCGCTGGTGCTGCCGGGCCGCAGCCTGCTGTTCATCCGCAACGTGGGCCACCTCATGACCACCGACGCCGTGCTGGACGCGGCGGGCCGCGAGATCCCCGAGGGCATGCTGGACGCCCTGGCCACGGGCTTCATCGGCCTGCACGACCTGCGCGGACCCTCCAAGGGCAGGAACAGCCGCGCGGGCAGCATCTACATCGTGAAGCCCAAGATGCACGGCCCGGAAGAAGTGCAGCTGACTTGCGACATCTTCGCCCGCGTCGAGGACAGCTTCGGCTTGGCGCGCAACACCATCAAGATCGGCATCATGGACGAGGAGCGCCGCACCACGGTGAACCTCAAGGAGTGCATCCGCGCGGCGAGGGAGCGCGTGGTGTTCATCAACACCGGGTTCCTGGACCGCACCGGCGACGAGATCCACACCAACATGGAAGCCGGGCCCATGGTGCGCAAGAACGACATGAAGGCCGAGCCCTGGATCGCGGCCTACGAGGACTGGAACGTGGACGTGGGCCTGGCCTGCGGCCTGTCCGGCCGGGGGCAGATCGGCAAGGGCATGTGGGCCAAGCCCGACAGCCTGGGCGAGATGGTGGCCACCAAGCTCGCGCACCCGAAATCCGGGGCCAACTGCGCCTGGGTGCCCTCGCCCACGGCGGCCACGCTGCACGCCATGCACTACCACCAGGTGGACGTGTTCGCCCGCCAGCGCGACCTGACCGGGAAGCGCCGGGGCAAGCTCGCGGACCTGCTCACCGTGGGCCTGCTGAAGACCGCGCCCGCGCCCGGCGACATCGCCAGCGAGCTGGACAACAACATCCAGAGCATCCTGGGCTACGTGGTGCGCTGGGTGGACATGGGCATCGGCTGCTCCAAGGTGCCGGACATCACCGACGTTGGGCTCATGGAGGACCGCGCCACGCTGCGCATCTCCAGCCAGCACATCGCCAACTGGCTGCGCCACGGCCTGCTCACCGAGGAGCAGGTCATGGAGTCGCTGCGGCGCATGGCCGCGGTGGTGGACCGCCAGAACGCCGGCGAGCCGGGCTACCGGCCCATGGCCCCGGACTTCGAGGCCAGCCTGGCCTTCGCCGCCGCGCGCGACCTGATCCTGAAGGGCCGCCAGCAGCCCAGCGGCTACACCGAGCCCATCCTGCACGCCTACCGCCGCCAGGCCAAGGCCAGGGGGTAGGGCGAACGTTTGGCGAAATGGCGTCCCGGTTCCGGAAAAAGGGGCCGGGACGCCTTGTCTTCGCGCCCGGCGGACGGTATTGCGGGCCGCAAGACCCACACTCTCGTCGGCCCGAACGCCGTCCACGCAAGGAAGCCCATGCCCGCCATCTCGCTCAGCATCTTCGACCTGTTCAAGGCCGGTCCCGGCCCCTCCAGCTCCCACACCATCGCGCCCATGCGCGCGGGCTGCGATTTTCTGGACGCCGCGCGCGCCCTGCCTCCGGAACTTCTGGCTCGGGCGGCGCGCATCGAGGCCACGCTCTACGGCAGCCTCTCGGCCACGGGGCGGGGCCACGGAACGGACCGCGCCGTGCTGGCGGGGCTTTCCGGCCTGCGCCCGGAGTCCTGCCCGCCGGAATTCCTGGACGAGCTGGCGGCCAACCCCGGCGCGCCCCGCGTGGTGGAGATCGGCCCGGCACGCATCGCCATCTCGGCGGCGGACATTGTTTTCGGCCCCGTGGCCCACGACCTGCCCTGCGTGAATACGCTCTCGTTGCGTCTGCTGGGGCCGGGAGAGGACACGCTCTTCGAGCAGGTCTACGAGTCTCCGGGCGGGGGCTTTCTGCACGTCGTCGGCAGACCGGAGCCGCAGCGCGGTATGCCCAGGCACCCGTACTCCACCATGACCGAGCTGCGCCAGCGGCTGACCGAGAACGGCATCGGCCTGCACCGGCTGATGCTGGAGAACGAGATGGCGCTGACCGGGGCCGACGAGGCTTCCATCATGGGCCGGCTGGACTCCATCCTGGCGGTGATGGACGCCTCGGTGGAGGCGGGTCTGGCCACGGAGGGCGTGCTGCCCGGGCCCATCGGGCTGCAGCGCAAGGCCCGGCACATCTTTGAGCGCTCGCAGTTCAAGCGCCAGACCCACGAGAACATCATCGGCCAGATGTGCGCCTTCGCCTTCGCGGCGGCGGAGGAGAACGCGGCGGGACACATCATCGTTACCGCGCCCACCTGCGGGGCCGCCGGGATCATCCCGGCGGTGGCGCGCACCATGCGCACCCGGCTGGGCCTGCCGGAGCAGTCCATCCGCGAGGGCCTGCTGGCGGCGGCGGCGGTGGGCTTCCTGGCCAAGCACAACGCCACCATCGCCGGGGCCGAGGGCGGCTGCCAGGCCGAGATCGGCGTGGCCTCGGCCATGGCCGCGTGCATGCTGGCCCACGCCACGGGCTACGGCCCCAACGTGGCCGAGAACGCGGCGGAAATCGCGCTGGAGCACCACCTGGGCATGACCTGCGACCCCGTGGGCGGCTATGTGCAGATTCCCTGCATCGAGCGCAACGCCATGAGCGCGGTGAAGGCCTACACCGCCTACGTCATCGCCACGGACGTGCTGCCCGCCAAGCACAAGGTGGGCCTGGACCAGGCGTTCGAGGCCATGATGGCCACCGCGCGCGACATGAACTGCAAGTACAAGGAGACCGCCCAGGGCGGGCTGGCGGCCATCGTGCCGTGCTAGCGGCGCATTGACGCGGGCCCGGCCCTTGGGCAGGATGCGCACAGTCAGATCCAGGAGGACGCCATGAAGCTCGCCAAGATTCTCGTGCCCATCGACGGCGGCGACCACAGCGCAGCGGCGGTCCGTTCCGCCATCGCGCTGGCCGCCTGCCAGGGCGGCCAGGTGACGCTGCTGCACTGCCACGACAGGATTCCCAACCTCATCGGCGGCGAGGCCCGCGAAGAACTGGAGGTCGAACTCATCGAGGAGGACGCGGAGGTGCTGAAGCCCTACGCCGAGATGCTGGAGCAGGCCGGAATCGAGGCCAGGCTGCTGGCCCGCGGCGGCGACCCCGGCGACCTCATCGCGCGCGAGGCCGAACTTGGTGGATACGGAGTCATCGTCATGGGCACCCAGGGCCACACCCGCATCGGCGGCTTCCTGCTCGGCAGCGTGGTGCAGGCGGTGCTGGCGGCCACGGAATGCCCGGTGCTGGTGGTCCATTAGCGAAAGCGTTTTAAACGCGTTGGCTCCTTGACCGGTGCCAGCGCGCTGGAATATTCTCGCAATCACGTTCCGTTCTCCTTGCGCTACGCACCGCACCCACAGGAGGACCCATGCCGCGCCCCGTCCGCCAAGTCCCTGTCCTTGGGACGATTCTGGCCGCCTTGTCCCTTCTGCTGCTGCCGCTGGCCCCGGCGCTTGCGGCGGGCAAGGGGAAATTCCCCGCTCCCAGCCCCATCGCGCAGGAACTGCGCAAGCAGGGCGACCTTGTGCCCTTCGAGCCTTCCCCGGCGGTGCTGGCCGGCTACTTCGTGGCCGACGAGGCCGCCCCGGCCCTGGTCTACGGCCCCGTGCGCGACTTCGCGCAGTGGCGCATCTGTCCCACGTCCTGGTTCATCGAGTCGGGCGAGAAGGCCCGGGTGGACAAGGCCCTCGGCGCCGCCGTGGGCCAGGGCGCGCCCATCGAGTACACCCTCGTCCTTGAGGAGGACTGCGACGACCGCGTCACCCAGTACTCCTTCGTGTTCCTGTCCTCCGCGGACCCCAAGGCCTGGCTGGCCTGGCGCGAGCAGTTCCACAAGAGCAAGACCGGCGGCCACTACGGCGAGGCCGTGAAGCGGCTGGGCAAGGCCGCCGCGGACGGCTACCCCGTCTCCGGCGACCTGCGCTTCCTCTCGGTGAACGGGGAGCTCTCCCTGAAGCCCGTCGAGGAGGCGCTGAAGGCCGACCGGAAGGCCCGCCCGGTCTACGACCTGAACGCCGGTCGGAAGCTGGCGAGGTAGCGGGCGTGGCGCGCAGGGCTCGGCAGGTGGGATCGGGCGAGGCTCTGGCCTCGGCCCTGGTGCTGGCGGCGCTGCTGGCCATCGCGGCCTGGATGCTGGCCCGGCAGGGTGCGTTCAACCCGGCGGTGGAGGTGGCGCTGCGCGCACCCGCGCCGAAGGGGGCTGCGCAGGCCCAGGCCGGAGCGGTTGCCCAGGCGGGAGCGCCAGCCGATGCCCCCGCAGCCGGGGGGGGCGAGCCCGGTCCCGCCGAGCAGGGGGCCAAAGCCTCCGGGCTGGCCGCCTTCCTGCCCCAGGAGGCGGGCGGGCTTTCCGCCCTGGGCCCGGCGGAGAGCTTCAACCCCGTCACCCTGTCCGACAAGATCGACGGCAAGGCCGAGCTTTACCTGGCCGCCGGGTTCAAGGCCATGGCCGACCGCACCTATTCCGGCGGCAAGGGCAAGGTCCGCGTGGACCTGTACCTTTACGAGATGAAGAACGCCGACGCCGCGTTCAGCGTGTTCAGCGGCCAGCGGCGTTCCGGCGCGGGCAAGAGCGCGGTGACGGACAGGGCCTATTCCACCGAGAACGCGGTATTTTTCGCCAGCGGGCCCTACTACGCCGAGGTCATCGCCGACCGCGCCGGGCCGGAGGCGAAAAAGGCGCTGGACGCCCTGGCCCAGGCCGTGGCGGGCGCATTGCCGGGGAAGAAGGGCGGGGGCGAAGGCGAGAAGGCCCCCGGCCAAGCCAAGGATACCGACCTCTTCCCGGCGCAGGGCCAGGATTCCGGCAGCCTGCGCCTGCTGGCGGCGGACGTGTTCGGCATGCAGGGCCTGACGGGCGTGTACACAGTGGGGTACAAGGCCGGGCAGGCCGAGGCCACGGGCTTCCTCTCTCGCCGCAAGAGCGCCGCCGAGGCCCAGGAGCTGGCCGGTGCCTACCTGCGCTTCCTGGCCGACAACGGCTACAAGGAACTGCCGGGTGCGCTGCCCGGCGCGAAGCTGCTGGAAATGGACGGCTCCTTCGAGGCCGTGGGCGTGACCGGGGCGCTGTTCTACGGCGTGCACGACGCCACCTCGCGCGACATGGCCGTGCAGGTCGCCGGGCAGTTGGCGAAAAATCTGGAGAAGGCGAAATGAGCGGGCCCGGGCCGACGGACACGAAAGACCAGGGCAACGGCATTTCTCGCCGCGATTTCCTGCGCCGGACAGCCGGGGCGGCGGCGATCACCTTGGCCGCCGGGGGGCTGGGGCTGACCCTGCTGGACCGGCACGGCCCCAAGGCCGAGAGCGGGGCCAAGGTGGCCCAGGGCCTGGGCGACTACACCATTCCCGAATTCTCCGGGGCCAAGGCGCGCATGGCCATCGTGCGCGGAAAACCTGCGCCCGACGGCCACATGGACCGCGCCGCCATGTTCGAGCGTGCCATGAGCGGCCTGGCCGGCCCTGGTGGACTGGAGAATTTCATCAAGCGCGGCGACCGCGTGCTCATCAAGGTCAACGCCGCCTTCGCCACCTCGCCCATGCTGGGGGCCACCACGCATCCGGACCTCATCGTGGCCGTGGCGGGCCTGTGCCTCAAGGCCGGGGCCGCCCACGTCAGCATCACCGACAATCCCATCCACAGCCCGGAGAGCTGCTTCGAACTCTCCGGCATCGCCGACGCGGCGCGCCAGTCCGGCTCGAAAATCATCCTGCCGCGCGAGGAGCTGTTCACTCCCGTGAGCCTGCCCGGCGGCACGCTCATCCAGAACTGGCCGGTGCTCACCGGCGCGCTCAAGGGGGCCACCAAGGTCATCGCCATGTCGCCGGTGAAGGACCACCACCGCGCCGGGGCGTCGCTCAGCCTCAAGAATTTCTATGGGTTCCTGGGCGGCAGGCGCAACGTGTTCCACCAGGACATCAACGGCGTCATCGCCGAGCTGGCGCTGCTCATCCGGCCCACGCTCATCGTGCTGGACGGCACCGTGAGCATGATGAGCAACGGCCCCACCGGCGGCTCGCTCTCCGACCTCAAGGCCACGGGCATGCTGGCCGTGACCACCGACCCCGTGGCCGCCGACAGCTTCGGCATGGAGCTCTTGGGCCGCGGCATCGACCAGGCCCCGTACATCAGGCTGGCCGAGGCCGCGGGCGCGGGCCGGGCCGACTACAAGGCCCTGAACCCGCAGCTGCTGGACCTCGGGGCCTAGGGGGCGGGGATGGGAATCATGCCTTCCATCCGGACCGCCAGGCGCGTGAGCCAGGGCTTCTTCCTGGCGCTGACGCTGTGGTTCTGCGTGGTGCTCTCGCTGGGCGCGGGGTTCTGGCAGCTGCGCGGCTGGCCCGTGAACTGGATCCTCCAGCTCGACCCGCTCACCGCGCTAGGCACGGTTTTCGCCACGCGCACCTGGTACCAGCCGCTCATTTGGGCCGTGCCGGTCATCGCGCTCACGGCCTTCCTGGGCCGGTTCTTCTGCGGCTTCGCCTGTCCGCTGGGCGCGCTGAACCAGATCAGCGGCTGGCTGGCCCTGCGCCGCGCCAAACATGTCGAGAAGGTGGCCCGCAACCGCCACAGCAAGCGCCAGTCCGTGAAGTACGGCGTGCTGGCCTTCACCCTGGCGGCCTCGGGCCTGGGCCTGCTCGTCTCCGGCCTGCTGGACCCTTTGCCGCTCTTGTTCCGGTCCATCAACCTGACCATCCTGCCGGTGCTGGACTCCTGCTTCCAGGCCATCTTCACCAAGCCCCGGCACTACGCCTCGGCCTGGCTGGTGGGCGGGGTATTCCTGGCCATCCTGGGGCTGAACATGCTGCGCCCCCGGTTCTTCTGCCGCTTCCTCTGCCCGCTGGGCGCGCTGTTCGGCGTGCTCTCCCGCTTCTCGCCCTGGCGCATCGGCAAGCGCGAGGCCGACTGCGGCAACTGCACCCTCTGCGAGGCCCACTGCGAGGGCGGCTGCAACCCCTCCGGAACCATGGTCACGGGCGAGTGCCTGCTGTGCATGAACTGCCTGGAGACCTGCCCGCGCGGCCGCATCACGTTTGCCGGGAAGCCCTCGGCCCTGGGCGAGGTGGCGCTGCCCCAGCCCGCCCGGCGCGACTTCGTGCTCGGGGCCGCCGCGGGGGCGCTGGCCGCGCCGCTGTGGACCGTGGGCGCGCTGGCCGGGGACGGCCGCGATCCGCTGCTCATCCGCCCGCCCGGGGCGCTGGACGAGGAGCGTTTCCTGGCCCGCTGCATCCGCTGCGGCCAGTGCATGCGCGTGTGCCCCACCAACATCATCCAGCCCGCGCTGCTGGAGGGCGGGGTGCAGGGCCTGTGGACCCCGGTGCTGGTGCCGCGCCTGGGATCCAGCGGCTGCCAGGTGCAGTGCGTGGCCTGCGGCAACGTCTGCCCCACGGCGGCCATCCGCCCGCTGAGCCTGGACGAGAAGCTGGGGCGCGGGGCGTTTGCCGCCAAGGGCCCGGTGCGCATAGGCACGGCCTTCTTCGACCGTTCGCGCTGCCTGCCCTGGGCGCTGGACCGGCCCTGCCTGGTGTGCCAGGAGCTGTGCCCCGTGAGCCCCAAGGCCATCCACACGCGCACCGAGTACGTGCCCATCCGCTTCGGCCAGGCCAGGGTGGAGGGCGTGACCGGGGCGCGCTTCCAGCTCTCGGGGCTGGCCCGGCCCACGGTGAACCTGGGCAGCGGCGACTATTACCTGCGGCCCGCGGGCGACGCCAAGGCCGAGCTGCGGCGCATCGCCACCATCACCCTGGGCCCCCAGGACGGCAACGGGGCCGCGCAGCTGACCCTGGACGCCCCGCCGCCCCCTGCGACAGGACCGGAAAAGGAGAAGGGCGGCTGGAAACTGGGCGAGGACAGGCTGGTGGAGGTGCTGGTGCGCCTGCAGAAGCCCTATGTGGACGCGGCGCGCTGCATCGGCTGCGGCGTGTGCGAGCACGAGTGCCCCATCTCGGGCCTGCGCGGCATCCGCGTCACCTTCGAGAACGAGTCGCGCTCCGGCAAGCTCCTGGTGTAGCCGGAGGGCGTGGTTTTTCAACAGCGGCGCGGGAGCGCAGCACAGGGAGGGCCATATGGCTGAGAAGAAGGAGAACACGACGGGCGCGGGCATGACCCGCCGCAATTTCCTGAAGTCCCTCGGCATCGGTGGGCTGGCCGCAGGTGCCGCGCCGGTGCTGGCGGCCTCGCAGGCCCTGGGGGCAGAGGCCCCCAAGACCATGCCCATGCGCACCCTGGGCAAGACCGGGGTGAAGGTGCCTGTGCTGGCCCTGGGCGGCATGTTCGACACCATCAACAACCAGCTGCTGCTCAAACAGGCGCTCAGTTGGGGCGTCACCTACTGGGACACCTCCGAGGTGTACGGCAACGGCCTGAGCGAGGAGGGCTTCGGCAGGTTCTTCTCGCGCAACCCGGACCGGCGCAAGGACGTGTTCCTGGTGACCAAGCACCCCCCGCGCGGCGGCAACCACACCGAGCGGCTGGAGAAGAGCCTGGCCCGGCTGAACACCAATTATGTGGACCTGTTCTTCGTGCACAGCACCTCTGCGGCGTCCGATGTCACCCCGGAGCTTCTGGCCTGGGGCGAGCAGATGAAGAAGGCCGGGAAGATCAAGTACTTCGGCTACAGCACCCACACCAACGTGGAGGACTGCCTGCTGGGCACGGCCAAGAATCCCGGCGGCATCGACGTCATCATGCACTCCTACAACATCCACCTGATGCTCAAGCCCAAGATGCAGGAGGCCGTGGCCGCCTGCGCCAAGGCGGGCATCGGGCTGGTGGCCATGAAGACCCAGGGCGCGGGCCCCGGCGGCATGGTCAGCGAGGCCGAGGCCAAGATGGCCGACCGCTTCCTGAAGCGCGGCTTCACCGACAAGCAGGCCAAGCTCAAGGCCGTGTGGGAGACCCCGGAAATGGCCAGCGTCTGCTCCCAGATGCCCAGCCTGACCATCCTGGCCGCCAACGTGGCCGCGGCCAAGGACCAGGTGGCCCTGGACAAGGCCGAGATGCGCAGCCTGCGCGAGTACGCCAGCGCCTGCCAGGGCTACTGCGCCGGGTGCGGCAGCATCTGCCAGCAGGCCGTGGGAGGGGCCGTGGCCGTGAACGAGGTCATGCGCGCGCTGATGTACCACAAGGAATACGGCGAGCCGGAGCTGGCCCGGCAGACCTTCGCCAGCCTGCCGGAGCGCAGCCGGGCGGTTCTCGCCGGGCTGGACTATTCCCGGGCCGAGGCCGCCTGTCCGCAGAAGCTTGAGATCGCCGCGCTGATGCGCGAGGCCGGGGAACTGCTGGCCTAGGTCTTTGCAGCATCCTCGCCACGGGGGCGGCTCCGGAGCTTCCGGAGCCTGCCCCGCGCGGCGAAGGCCTCGGCCTGGCGCATCATCTCCGCCACGTCGCCGCTGAAGTAGCGCCGGAACAGCTCCTGGAGCTCGTCCTTGAGCGCCTCGTCCGGGCTGCCCGCGATGCGCGCATGCAGGGCCGGGGCGATGCGCGCGAAGGCGTCCAGCATGTCCGGGTCGAAGTGCCCGCCGCGCCCCTGGTCCAAAAGCGCCATGGACTCCGCAAAGGGGAGCGCCCGCTTGTAGGGCCGCTGCGAGGTCAGCGCGTCGAACACGTCCACGATGGCGAAGAGCCGCGCCGCGGCGGGGATGGCCTCTCCGGCCAGGCCCTGGTCGTAGCCGCTGCCGTCGAACTGCTCGTGGTGGCCGCCGATGACCGGCAGCGCGTCCTCCAGCCAGTGCGCCCGGGAGACGATGTCGCGCCCGTGCTGCACGTGCAGTCGCATCTGCGAAAATTCTTCGGTCGTGAGCGGGCCCGGCTTGAGCAGCACCGCGTCGCGGATGCCGATCTTGCCCACGTCGTGCAGCAGCGCGCCCTTGATGAGCCCGCGCATGGCCGAGTCGTTCCAGCCCAGCGCCTCGGCCAGGCGCACGGCGTAGATGGTGACCCGGTCGTTGTGCTGGTCGGTGTCGCTGTCGCGCTTGGCGATGGCCCCGCCCAGAACGGCCAGAACTTCCAGGTTGGCCTGCTGGACGTGCGAGGCCAGGCTGGCCACGTGCCGCAGCAGCCGCAGGATGACGGGGTAGAGCAGCAGGGTGGTGGAGAGCACCACCAGCACCACCAGCCCCACGGTGCGCAGCGTGCCCCGGGCGATCTCCTCCAGCACCTGGTCCGAGACCGCGTACATGGCCTGGGCCTGGGCCACCGGAGTTCCGGTGCTGTCGTTCAGGGCCATGCCCAGGTGCAGGTGGGGCCGCCCGCCGATGCGCACCAGCCGCTTGAAGGCCTGCGCGCCGGGATCCGACCCGGCGTGATCGGCCAGGTAGCTTTGCGCCTGGCGGGCCTGGGGATGGGTCTGGGCCTCGCGCTTGGCGATGGTGGCGTTGTTGCCGCCGGTGATGCGCACGGCCACCACCCGGCCAAGGGGCGCATCCTCGCCGGATGACCCCGCCGCCATGTCGTTCAGCACCAGCTGCACCTTGCGGGAGTCCAGGTCCTGGCGGCTGTCCAGCTCGGAGAGGATGCGGCTGCGGAACTGTTCCGCGCCACTGATCGTCTCCTGCAAAATGGCCTCGTCGTAGCTTTGCAGGTCGCTCCAGTAGGCCAGAAGCGACATGGCCAGGCAGATGAGCACGGTCATGGCCGCCAGCCTGCGCACAAGCAAGCGGTGCAGGGAGGGGGTGCGGGTCGCTTCCAGAATCGGGGCCATGGCGCTTCCGGTGGTTGGTTCGCTCCAAGGGCTATCACGACCCGTGGGCCGCAGCAACCCATGAAAAAGGCCGGTCAGGTTTCCCTGGCCGGCCTGTGGGGCGGTGTGGCGAGCGGCTAGCAGTTCGCGCCCTGGCCGCAAGCCCGGCGAGCCTCGGCCTGGAGCTCGTCGATGAGCCTCTTGAGGGCCTGGGACTGGCGGGCCAGCTCGGCCACGGCCCGGGCGGCCTCGACCATGGTGTGCGAGGTCTCGGTGGAGATGGCGCTCACATCCTCGATGCTGCGGTTGATCTCTTCCGTGGCCGAGGACTGCTCCTCCGCCGCGGTGGCGATGGCCCGCACCTGGTCCGAGGTGGAGTCCACCAGGCCCAGGATGGCGGCAAGCGCGGAGCCGGACTGGTTGGTGAGCTCGGTGGCGCCCTCGATGAGCCTGACGCTCTTGTCCACGCTGGCCACGTTGTGGTGGGTGCTCTGCTGGATGCCGCTCACCGCCTGGCCCACCTGCTGGGTGGCCTGCATGGTCTTCTCGGCCTGCTGGCGCACCTCGTCGCCAACCAGGGCGAAGCCGCGCCCGGCGTCGCCCGCGCGGGCGGCCTCGATGGCGGCGTTCAAGGCCAGCAGGTTGGTCTGGTCGGCGATGTCGCTGATGACGTTCATGATCTGGCCGATGTCCTCGGCCTGCTTGCCCAGGCCCGCCATGTCGCGCTTGAGCAGGTCGGTCTGGCGCTGCACGTCGCCCATGCCGGAGACGACCTTTTCGAGCAACTGCGCGCCCTCCTTGGCCCTGCCGCGGGCGTCGGCGGCGGTGTCGGCGGCGCTGCCCGCGTTCCTGGCCACTTCCAGCACGGTGGCGCTCATCTCCTCCATGGCCGTGGCGGTTTCGGCCACGCGCTGGGCCTGGTGCTCCGAGCCGCGGCTGGAGGCGTCGATCTGCGCGGAGATCTGCGTGCTGGCGCTGGACATGGCCTCCACGATGCCCTGGAGCTGGGCGGCGGCCTGGAGCATGCCCTCGCTGCGGGCCTGCTCGGCCTGCTTGCGGGCCTGCTCGGCCTCCTGGCTGGCCTTTTCGGCCTGGCGGGTCTTGTCCTCGGCCTGGCGGGTCTTGGACTCGATCTCCAGGATGTTCCTGCCCAGTTCGTCGGCGGTGGAATTGATGGCGTCGAAGATGGAGCCGATCTCGTCGGAGCGGGTGTGCTCGATGCGGCGGTCGTAAACGCCCCCGGCGATGTCGCCCAGGGCGCGCACCACACGCATGAGCGGATCGAGGATGAAGCGCACGGCCACGAACCACACAGCGCCCGCCAGGATGGCCAGGCTGACCAGGGCGATGCCCAGGAGCATGAAAAGGGTGCTGTGCACCGGGGCCATGATCTCGGCGCGCTCCATCAGGCCCACGAGCTTCCACTTGGTCTTGGGCGAGGTGACCACCACGCCCACGTAGTCCTTGCCGTCGGCGGAAAGCTCGGCGAAGCCGGAGCCCTTTTGGAACAGGGCGGCCAGGTGCTTGCCGGGCACTTCCTCGACCTTCTTGAAGTTCCAGTCCTTGTGGTGCGGGTCGGCCAGGATGACGCCGTCGTCCTGGATGAGCACCATGTATCCGGCAGTGCCGATCTTGATGGACTCCACCAGGTCGGTGAGCTTCTTGAGGGAGATGTCCATGCCCACGCAGCCAAGCACCTTGCCGTCGCGCTTGACCACGCGCATGACGCTGGTCACGGCCTCGCCGGTGGTGGACATGTAGGCCTTGGACACGGCGGCCGCGTCCGGGGTCTGCATGGCCTCCTTGTACCAGGGGCGCTTGCGCGGGTCGTAGCCGGCGGGCATGGCGCTGTCCACCAGGGCGCTGACGAAGGCGCCCTTCTCCGTGCCCACGAAGACCTCCACATAGGCCGGGTGGGACTTCTGCATCACGCCGAAGGTCTCCACCACCTCCTGCCCGGTCTTGTCGCCGGGGTCGGGCGCCGCCTTGCGCTTTTCCGTGGTGTTCACGTGGCTGGTGGTGATGTCGCCGATGCGCCCGGAAAGGGGCAGCGCGGCCAGCATGTCGGCGTTCTGCTTGCACTCGTCCAGGAACAGCGACACGGCGTTGTCCACCTGGCTCAGCTCGCGCCGGGTGGCCTCGATGTGCGCCTTGGTGGACTCCCCGCTGAAGGTCTTGGCCACGATGGCGAAGATGCCCGCCATGGTCAGGGCCACAACCAGAAGCAGACCAGCGATGAGCTTGAGCTTGATGGATTTGGTCATACAAAAGCCTCCGGAGAGAATGGGGATTGACGACAAAAATGTATGTGAGCGCTTGCTTTTGTTTGTGGATACGAAAGCTATGGACTTCTTACACGGTTCACTCGGCTTCAGATGGGTGGATGTCGTAATCGTTACAGGAAGGTTGCTTGCATGCTGCTGATCGGTTTGCGTTTGTGCCTGTGCCGGGCGGCGCAGTGTTGCATGCGGACGCCGAACGCAGCCCAGGTATCTAGTTGGCAGCGAGTGCGCATGAAGTCAATAGGAAACTCTTGGCCTATAGGCGGGGGGAGACGTGGGCGGGAGCGGCGGAAAATGAAAAGGGCCTGCGGAGCGTGTCCGCAAGCCCTCGTCATGTCTGGTCGGGATGACTGGATTTGAACCAGCGGTCTCCGCGTCCCGAACGCGGCGCTCTACCAGTCTGAGCCACATCCCGTCGTCGAGAGAGAGCGATTAGCCGAATCATGGGGAAAAGGCAAGCGGAGAATCATCCTGATTTCATCAGCGCCATGCGGCATTTCGCACCGCCATGGTTGGACAACCGGGGCGAATTATGCGAAGCTACCCTCTGATGGAACCCTGTTGGCGCTGAGCCGGGAAACCTGCCCGCAGGGCCGTTTGAAAGCCCTGCTCGGCGTGCCGGGAAGTGATAAGGAGCCCAATGTGATCAAGGTTGTCGTGGTCGATGATTCGGCCTTCATGCGCAAAGCCATCAGCACCATGCTGGGCAAGGACCCGGAAATAGACGTTGTGGCCACCGCGCGCGACGGTGAAGAGGGTCTGGAGTTCATCCGCAGGCACGATCCTGACGTCGTGACCCTGGACATCGAGATGCCCCGCATGGACGGGCTCACCGCGCTGCGCCACATCATGATGGAGATGCCCAGGCCCGTACTCATGGTCAGCTCGCTGACCACCGAGGGCGCGGAGGCCACACTGAAGGCCATGGAGCTTGGCGCCGTGGACTTCATCCCCAAGCAGCTTTCCAAGGTCTCGCTCGACATCGTGAAGATCGAGACCAACCTCATCGCCAAGGTCAAGGCCGTGGCCATGCGCAAGAATCTGCTCTCGCGCCCGCGCACGGCCCTGGCGCGCCAGGCCGTCTCCATCCCCGCGCCCGCGGCTCCGTCGGCGACCCCGGCCTCTGCCGCCGCCCCGCGCGCCGCCGTGGCGCCCTCCGGCGCCGTGAAGCGCGATGCGGTGG
>JAEXRD010000042.1 GCA_023438245.1 Pseudomonadota bacterium
GTACTCTGACGGTACAGCCCCGGCCCCCGGCCGAACCCTGACGAAGTTCAGGGGACAAAAGACACGTTTCGAGCCAGCCCCCCCCTACTACCACAGCCTATCGGCATAGACAGAGGGGAGGCCGACCTCGACGATGCGCGCCGCGGTGCGGGCGATGTCGTAGGGCACGAAGCGCACCTCGATGCGGTGGCGTTCCGGCTCCCAGATGACGTACTTGGCCTTGTTGTTGCCGTCGCGCGGCTGGCCCACGGCCCCGGCGGCCACGATGTGGCGCGCCTTGGGGTCCAGGCCGTGGCGGCCCTTGCCGATGGTGTCGCGCCGCACGTCGCCGCCGCCAGCGGAGGGTCGCAGGGAGACCAGCTCCAGCTCGTGGGTGTGGCCGCAGAAGCACAGGGGGTGGGTGTAGAGCGCGAAGGTCTCGCGCAGCTCGGCCACGTTCAGTTCGTAGAGGTACTTGGAGACCAGGCCCGGCGGGCACCCGTGCACGAACAGCGCGCCGTTCTCCTCGATGGTGCGCGGCAGGGTGCGGAAGTACATGAGCGTGTCGTCGGAGAGCAGCGCGCGCGTGCGGTCCAGGGCCTTGCGGGCCTGGGGGTTGAACCAGCCGCGCGCCTGGGCCTCCACCAGGCCGTGCTCGTGGTTGCCCAGCACGCTCGGGATGCGCAGGTGGCGCAGCAGGTTCACGCAGGCCTCGGGCTCCGGGCCGTAGCCCACGATGTCGCCCAGGTTCACCACGCGGGACACTTTCTGGGCCTCGATGTCCGCCAGCACGGAGGTCAGCGCCTCCAGGTTGCCGTGGATGTCGCTCATGACGCCGATGCGCAGGACGGTATGCGGCTGTTCTTCGCTCATGTCCCGGAGGCTACAACACGCGCCAAGCGTGCGCAAGCGCGCCCGATTCCGATGTGGCGGTCCGCGCCGGGCGCGCCCCCGGCCTTGCGCCCGGCGGGGATTTACGGCAAGAGGTCGGAAAGCCTCCCCCTTTCGCCCGCAACGAAGGAGCTTCAGGACCGCCCCATGGCCAAGCTCAAAACCCTGCTGCTGCACCCGGACCCGCTGGTGCGCCGCGACCTGCGCAAGGCCCTGGAGGGCGCAAGCCACATCCAGGTGCTGGGCGAGGCCGTCACGGCCTTCGAGGCCATGGAGCTTCTGGAGGCCATCGCCTACGGGGCCATCTTCCTGGGCGTGGAGCTGCCCGGGGGCGTCTCCGGCCTGGAGCTGGCGCAGATGCTCTCCGGCCGCAAGAACAAGCCCGCGCTGGTGTTCCTGGCCGCCGGGGAAGCCCAGGCTTACTCCGCCTTCGAGCTGGGGGCCACGGACTACCTGATCTGGCCCGCTGCGGACGACCGCGTGCAGAAGACCCTGCTCAAGCTCTCGGAGTTCAAGTCGCGCTTCCGCGAGGTGCCCATGCCCGAAAAATGGGCCGAGGCGCCGCATCCGGGCTTCACCGACCTGGACGAGGACGGGCCGGACCCCATGACCGGCATGGGCGACTACGGGCCGGACTTCGGGCCGGACTCCGAGCAGGGCGGGCGCACCGTCTCGCTGCCGCTGGAGGAGGACGAGCAGGACAGCTTCCTCTCCGCGCTCAAGCAGGCCTGGGACACCAACCGCACCCGCCAGCCGGAGATCGAAAAGCTGGCCGTGAGCCAGGACGGGCGGCTGTTCCTGGTGCCCTACAACCAGATCGTGTTCGTGGAGGCCTACGAGGACTACTCGTACGTGCACACGGCCACGCAGAAATACCTCACCAGCTACCGCGTGAAGAACCTGGAGGAGCGCCTGGCCCCGCACCGCTTCTTCCGGGTGCACCGCAAGTACCTGGTGAACCTGGACATGGTGACGGAAATCGCGTCGCTTCCGGGCAGCAACTTCATGCTGCGCACGGCTGGGCGCACGCGCATCGAGCTGCCCATCAGCCGCCGCCGGATCGCAAGCCTCAAGCAGGTGCTGGGCTTCTAGAACCAGGGCGCGCGCCGCTGACCGCCAGCAGGCCGCCGTCCGCCGAATTGCATCCCCCCGCGCCGGTCCCGTCCTGTTAGGGATCAGCCAGGGCGGGCCGAGGCCGACGGGAATCCCCGCCCAAGGCCCATGGAGGTCGACATGGACAATACCGGAACGCTGGAGAGCCTGGCCCAGGAGCTACGGGTCTTCCGGCCCCTGCCGCAGCTGGTCATCGAGGCCAACGTGAACCCCCAGGAGCTGGAGGCCTTCCGCAGGCAGGCCCTGCACGACCCGATGGGCTACTGGGAGGAGGCCGCCGACGAGCTGGACTGGTACAAGAAGTGGGACCAGGTCTGCGACGAGACCACCAAGCCCTTCCCGCGCTGGTTCCCCGGCGCGCGCTGCAACATCGTCTACAACGCCCTGGACCGCCACATCGAGACCGCCAACAAGAACAAGCTGGCGCTGATCTGGGAGGGCGAGGCCGGAGACAACCGCAAATACACCTACTACGAGCTGTACCGCGAGGTGAACCGCTTCGCCGGGGCCCTGCGCAACCTGGGCCTGAAAAAGGGCGACCGCATGGTCATCTACATGCCGCCCCTGCCCGAGACCGTCATCGCCATGCTGGCCTGCGCCAAGATCGGCGCGGTGCACTCCCTGGTCTTCGCGGGCTTCTCGGCCAAGGCCCTCAGAAGCCGCATCCGCGACGTGAACGCCCGCGTGGTCGTCACCGCCGACGGCTTCTACCGCAATGGCCAGATCATCAAGCTCAAGCCCATCGTGGACGAGGCCCTGGTGGACCTGTGCGTGGACTGCGTGGACAGCGTGGTGGTGGTGCACCGCGCCAAGGTGGACGTGGACATGCACGAGGGCCGCGACTTCCGCTACGACGAGCTCATCCGCCGCCAGCGGCCCGAGGCGCCCACCGAGGTCATGGACGCGGGCGACCCGCTTTTCCTGCTGCACACCTCCGGCGCCACCGGCACGCCCAAGATCGTGGAGCACTGCCACGGCGGCTACATGGTGGGCGTGCACCGCACCCTCACCCACGTGTTCGACATCAAGCCCACGGACATCTTCTGGTGCACCGCCGATCCGGGCTGGGTCACGGGCCACAGCGCCGTGGTCTACGGGCCGCTTTTGGCCGGAACCACCACGCTGATCTACGAGGGCCACCCCAACTACCCGCAGGCCGACCGCATGTGGCACATCGTCAGCAAGTACGGGGTGACGATCTTCTACACCGCGCCCACGCTCATCCGCATGCTCATGCGCTTCGGCCCGCAGTACCCGCGCCAGCACGACCTTTCCACCCTGCGCCTGCTCGGCACCGTGGGCGAGCCCATCGGGCCGGAGACCTGGCTGTGGTTCTACCGCCACATCGGGCGCGGGGAATGCCCGCTGCTGGACACCTGGTGGCAGACCGAGACCGGCATGTTCATGATCAGCCCGCTGCCCATCTCGCTCCTCAAGCCCGGCAGCGTCTCGCGCGCGCTGCCCGGCGTGGAGGTGGACATCGTGGACCGCGAGGGCAAGCCCGTGCCCCCCGGCACCGGCGGCCTGCTTGTGGTCAAGGGCTCCTGGCCGGCCATGATGACCCGCATGTACGGGGCGGAGGAGCACATCCAGAGCGCCTTCCAGCGCTTCCCGGGCCTGTACGTGGCGGGCGACGTGGCCAAGCGCGACGAGGACGGCTACATCTGGATCCAGGGCCGCGCCGACGACGTGCTGAACATCGCCGGGCACCGCCTGGGCACCGCCGAGCTGGAGAACGCCCTGCGCGCGCACCCCGCCGTGGCCGACGCCGCCGTCATCGGCGTGCCGGACAAGATCAAGGGCGAGGCCGCCAAGGCCTTCATCGTGCTGGTGAAGGACATCGAGCCCTCGGACGAGCTCATCGTGCACCTGAAGAACCACATGCGCAAGGAACTGGGCCCCGTGGCCGTCATCAAGGGCGTGGAATTCCGCTCCAGCCTGCCGCGCACCAAGTCCGGCAAGATCCTGCGCCGGGTGCTCAAGGCCGAGGAGCTGGGCCAGGCGCCGGGCGACCTCTCCATGCTGGAGAACGACGAAGAGTAGCGGCTTCCGGCGGAGCCAGCCTGGCTCCAGCAAACACGCGCGCAGCGTTTTTTCGAACGGCAAAAGCCCGCTCGAAAAGCCCCGCGCGCGGTTGGCCCGTTTGAAGGCTCGCTGGAACACCCGGAATTCCGCCTTCACACTTCGCCTGTTCTCAAGCCCCCCACAAAAGCTTTGGAAGGGGGTGGGGGAGGTTCGCCCTGAAATGTGAAGGGGGGCGGGGGGGAACCTTTCTCTTGAAAAAGTTCCCCCCGCCCCCGCCGCTTCCCTCACAGGCGCATGTTTGGCCGCCCGCTAGGGCACTTCCAGTCCCTGTTCCTTGTATTCGTTGAGCTTGTTGCGCAGGGTGCGCACGGAGATACCCAGCAGCTGCGCGGCCAGGGTGCGGTTGCCGCTGGTCTCGTCCAGGCTTTTGAGGATGAGCTGCTTCTCCATCTCGTGCAGGGGCATGACGGAGAGCGCCTCCTGGCGGGTGGTGGGCGTGGCGGGCTGCCCCGCGGGCGCGAAGGATTCGCCGTGGCCGGGGGCCGGGCCCTGGGCGGCCTGGCCGGGCGCGGGCTCCTGGTGCTCGGGGATGTCGATGCCCCAGTTGTCCACGTCGAGCAGGAAATGGCGCTGGGCGATGGGGTTGCCCTGGGCCAGCAGCACGGCGCGCTCCATGAGGTTCTGCAGCTCGCGCACGTTGCCCGGCCAGTCGTAGGAGGCCAGCCAGGCCTTGGCGTCCTCGGCGAAGATTTGCGGGCCCATTCCGTAGGCGGCGGCGTACTTGCCCGCGAAGTAGTCGGCCAGGAGCAGCACGTCGTCGCCGCGTTCGCAAAGCGCGGGCAGGCGCAGGGGGATGACGTTCAGGCGGTAGAACAGGTCCTGGCGGAACTTGCCCTCGCGCACGGTCTGCTCGATGTCGCGGTTGGTGGTGGCCAGCACGCGCACGTCCACGGAGATGGTCTCCACGCCGCCCACGCGGTCGATCTCGCCTTCCTGGAGCACGCGCAGCAGCTTGGCCTGCAGGGCCAGGTCCATTTCGGTGATCTCGTCGAGCAGGATGGTGCCGCCCTGGGCCAGCTCGAACTTGCCGAGCTTGCGGTTGATGGCCCCGGTGAAGGCCCCTTTCTCGTGGCCGAAGAGTTCGCTCTCCAGCAGGTGTTCGGGCAGCGCGGCGCAGTTGATGGCCACGAAGCTCTCGCGGGCGCGGTCGGAATTGTGGTGGATGAACCGGGCGAACATTTCCTTGCCGGTGCCGCTGGGGCCGCTGATGAGCACGGTGGCCTTGCTGCGGGCCACCTGCCGGGCCAGGGCCAGCACGCGCTGCACGGCCGGGTGGCGGCCGATGATCTGGAAGCGCCCGGCGGCGGAATCCGGGCCGGAGGAGGTCAGCGGGCCCGCGGCATTGGAGGCGGCGTGCGCGGCGGCATTGGAGGCGACGGCACCCGCGTTGGAGGCCAGGTTCGGCGCGCTGGCGCTGGTGGCCAGGGCCCGGCCCGCGTTGCTGGTGGCGTAGCCGGAGAGGCTCCCGGCGTTGTGGATGGAGGCGTTGGACTGCGCGCGGCCGCCCGCGGAAACGCCCGAAGCGGCGGGAGCGGCGAGCTGGGGCTCCGGCTCGGGAAGCTGCTGCAGCACCAGGCTGACCTTTTCCCAGGACAGCGGCTCCAGCCAATAGTCCTTGGCCCCCAGCTCCATGTACTTCTGGGCGTCCTCGGCGTTGCCGGAGCGGGTGATGATGACCACCGGCGGGGTGGCCTCGCCGCGCGCGGACATCTCGCCCAGGCGGGAGAGCAGCGCATCCGCCGCGTAGCCGGGCATGGCCGGGCGCGAAAAGATCATGGCCGTGGGCGAGCGCTTGAGGAAGGCCAGGGAGCTCACCAGGCCGTCGGCCACGCCCGCCTGGATGCCGGCGTCGCGCAGCGCGGGGAAGATGCCCGTGACGGACTGCGGCTCGGCGATGAAGAGGATGGTGCGCTCCGACATGGAACAAAGCACTAGCCGCATCCGCGCAGATTATCAAGAGAGCGCGGCAAAAGCTTGTGTGACCATCCGGCGCTGGACAATTGCGTCAATGACGCCGCCGGGCCCGCGCTTGCCGCCCCCCGGCCCATCTGCTAGGAGTGCCCGCAGGAGGCCGCCGTGCCCGCAAGCATTCCCGTACTCTGCTACCACGACGTGAGCCGCGCTGGCGGCCACACCCCGGAAGTCTTCGAGGAGCACCTCGCCGCCATCCGCGACATGGGCTTTTCCACCGTGTCCGCCACCACGCTGGTGCGCGCCATGCGCGGCGAGATCGCCATGCCGGAGCGCGCCTGCGTGCTCACCTTCGACGACTGCCACCTGTCCAACTGGACGCTGGTGGCCCCGCTCCTGGTCAAGTACGACATGTGCGGCGTGTTCTTCTGCGTCACGGACTTCATCGGCCAGGGGCGCAAGCGCGGCCAGGCCGCCCCGGATTCCGAGAGCGGCGCGGGCGGGCCGGAGCTTTTAAGCGCGCCGGACAGCTTCCGCCTGGCGCTGGAGCGCGATGACTACTCCCAATTTTTGAACGAGGCCGAGCTGACCGCGCTGGTGCGCGACTACGGGTTCGAGGTCTTCGCCCACAGCTCGCGCCACCAGGGTTGCTTCCGCAACATGGTGCGCGTGGCCCGGCTGGGCGATGCCCACGCCCACTGGAGCGCCTCGGGCATCTACCCGGAGGCGCTGCGCCAGGAGGGGGCCATGCTCTTCGAGCACGGCAGCGCCTACACCTACAACGGCCACTGGCCGCTGCCCCCGGCTTTTCCAGGCGGAACGCCCGTGTACCGCCGCCGCAGCGACGCCGAGCGCCTGGCCTTCTGCCGGGAGGACTTCCGCCGCAGCTTCGAGCGCATGGCGGCCATCAACAAGGCCCCGGAACAATACTTCTGCTGGCCCTGGGGCCAGTTCGACGAGCTGGGCGAGCAGGCCCTGCGCGAGACCGGGTTCACGGCGGCCTTCACCCTGGAGCGCAGCGCCAACATGGCCGGGGGCGACCCCATGCGCATCCACCGCATCGGGGTGGGCAAGAGCAAAAACGGGGCCTGGGTGCAGAGCAGGCTGTCCATGTACGCCAGCTCCATGAAGGCCAAGGTGTTCTTCAAGTACCTGCGCAAGCGGCCCGAGGTGGCCAGCGTGGTGTACCTGACCGACTCCGACAAGTTCTCCGGCGGAAGCAGGCAGATGTTCAACAACATCCTGGGCATGCGCGCCTCGGGCCTGCGCGTGGCGGCCGTGGTGCCGCCCGGCTCGGCCATGCTGCCCGCGCTCAGGCCCCTCACCACGGGCGAGAACCCCGTGGAGGTCGTGGAGTTCGGCGGCTTCCGCCAGTACGTGCGGGCGGCGGGCTTCGTGCGCGAGCTGGCCGAGCGCGTGGGGGCCGACGTGGTGCACACCTTCCACTCCCGGGCCTACAAGAGCGCGGCCATCGCCAGGCTGCTCGGCGCGCGGTTCAAGCTGTTCGTCAACCGGGGGGTGATCTTTCCGCCCAACGCCATCTTCGCGCTGTACTGCCTGGCCGCGCAGGGGGTCATCTGCAACTCGCGGGTCTGCGCCGAGGTGCTGCGCCGCTACCGCGTGCCGCGCAAGAAACTCATGCTGGCCTACAATTCCTTCATTCCGGAAGAAGGCGGCCTGCCGCCGGAACGCGTGCTGCGCAAGAAGCGCGGCGCGCGCGTGCTGTTTTTGGGCAACCTGGCCCCGGCCAAGGGCTTCGACGTGTTCGCGGCCATGGCCGCGGAGCTGGTGCGCCGGGGCGTGCGCGACCTGGAATACGTGGTGGCCGGGGTGCGCCCGGACGAGGACTGGAAACGCTTCGTGCCCGCGCCGGTGCTGCCCCGGCTGAACATGCTGGGCGAGCTGCCGCACGCCGAGGTGCTGCGCGAGCTCATGGCCGCGGACCTGCTGGTCATCCCCTCCCGCCAGGAGAGCCTGCCCAACACCCTGCTGGAGGCCTTCGCCTGCTCGCTGCCCGTGGTGGCCACCAGCGTGGGCGGCATTCCGGAGCTGGTCCGCCACGGCCTGAACGGGCTGCTGGCCCCGTCCGGGGACGCCGCGGCCCTGGCCGGGCACGTGGAGGCCCTGGCGCAGGACCCGCTCCTGCGGCTGCGCATGGGCCGGGTGAACCGCGCGCTGGTGAGCCGCCACCTGGACAACGCGGCGAAGAGCCTGACGCTTTTGCGCCTGTACTACGGCGAGCGCCTGTTCGAGGGCCTGCCCATCGAGGAGCTGGCCCGGCAGGTGGAGGCCGACAGCGGGCGCGAGGCCGTGGACCTCGCCGCCCACGCCACCTCCGGCAAGCCGGGCGCCTGCCCGCGACACGATTCGTGAGCCTGCTGGCGGGCTGGAACGCCCTGCCCCGGGCAGTGCGCGAGCGGCTGGCGCTGGCGGGCACGGGCTGGCCGCACCTGGCCCGCGCCGGGGCGGACTG
>JAEXRD010000071.1 GCA_023438245.1 Pseudomonadota bacterium
ACTTAGTCCAGCCGGATTTCCACGGGGCCGGGGCCGTAGCCCTTGAGCTCCTGGAGCAGGCCCCGGATGCCGCTTTGCAGGATGCGCTCCACAAAGGGGTTCATGGCCAGCTGCGCGCCGTTCACCGTGACGCGCAGGGAGCCGGACAGCGCCTTGCAGTCCGCCACGCCGGCGCTGCCGGCCACGATGTCGGCGCAGAGCCCGCGGCAGTTCTCCCGCCCGCAGGCCCCGCAGTCCAGGCCGGGCAGCTGGAAGCCCTTGTCCACGGCCAGGCGCGCCAGCTCGGCCACGTCGCGCGTGGCCCCCAGGCCGGGGATCACGGCGTCGCCGTAGCTGGCCAGGGCCAGTTCGGGGTCCAGCTCCCGGGCGGTGGCCTCGTCGCCCGCGATGATGACGCGCGGCAGGTGCCCCACGGTCTTGCCGCCCTCCAGCACCAGGAAGTCGGTGCGCACCAGGCCCAGCAGCTCGGAGAGCGGGCGGTCCTCCGGCCAGGAGAGGAACCCGCCGCCGGGCGAGAAGGCCATGACAAGGTCCGCCGCGGCCCGGAAGCGCCCGGTGTCGGTGTCGGGCTTTTCGTCAAAGCCGTGGTGCGAGTGCTTGGCCAGGGTGACGCTGAAGCCCTGCGCTCGCAGGGCCTGGGCCAGCTCCAGGGCCAGGGTGGTCTTGCCGGACTTCTTGAAGCCGACCACGGCGATGGCGCGCATGCGATCCCCTTGATTCTGTTGTTGCTGTGCGGCGGTCGCTAGAAGCCCCAGACGGACAGCACCGGGCGGGCGTAGCCCTGGCGCTGGGCCAGGGCGTCCAGCGCCACGGTGGCCATGTCGTCCAGCGGCGGCAGGTAGCCGCGGTCCAGCTCGCGGTAGTCCAGCGTCTTCACGTACATGCGGCAGCTTTCGCACACGTCCACGCGCGCGCCGGGGTACTCGGCCACCTGGAACAGCTTGAGCTTCTTCTGGTCGCCCTCGTCGCAGTAGGCGCAGGCGATGCGCCGGACGCGGTACTCGTGGGCGCAGAAGGAGCACACGGCCATGCGCCGTCCTTCCTTGTCGCGCAGGACCGTCAGGTAGGGCAGGCTGCCGCACAGCGGGCAGCTGCCGTGCTCGTGGGGCAGGTTCTCCGGCAGGTGCGGCCCGAGCTGCCTGGCCGCCGCGGCCAGGCCGGGCAGCAGGGCGCAGGTGGCCACGAAGTCCAGGGCCCGGGGCGCGCCGGGGAAGGCCTCGCGCCACTGGCTGAACAGGGTGTCGTCACCGGCGGCCAGCGCGTTCAGCAGGGCATCCGCCTCCAGCCCGCCGCCGGGCTGAAGCGCCGTGCCGATGGCCTCGGCGGCCTTGGCGGCCTCGCCCCCGGAGGCGGCGAGCAGCTCCAGCAGGCGCGGAATCAGCGCCAGCGCCTGCTTGCGGTCGTGGGGGAAATGCTCGCGCAGCAGGAGCGGGCTGCCCGCGAAGAGCGCCTCGGCGCTGGCCATGGCCTCGCGCGGGGGCAGGGAGACTTCGGCCTCGGCCTCGGCCTGGGCCAGGAGCGGAAGCACGCGCTCCACCATGGCGATGAGCGGCTCTGGGAGGAGCTGTTCGTTGCGTATGTCCTGGAGCCGGGCGGCGATGCGCGCGTCTCCTCCTTCCATGCTGCTCGACTCGATTCCCATCATGTTTCCTTCAGGCTTTGGGGGCGGGCTAGTGCTTGTCTCCACGCAGGGGGACAGGCGGGTTCTCGTAGATCTTGTGCAATTCCTTGATGATAAGCTCCAGGTCGGGCCTGGTGTTGATGTTGAAGCTCTCGGCGAAGCGGACGATGCCCCGCTTGTCGATGATCACGATGGCCCGCTCCGTGGTGCCGGTGGAGCGCAGCACGCCGTACTTGCGCGCCACCTCGCCGTGGGGCCAGAAGTCCGAGGCCACCGGGAACCACAGCCCGCCCATCTCGCGCACCCAGGCGAACTGGCTGGGCAGCTGGTCCGCGCTGATGCCGATGATGACGGTCTCATACTCCGCAAAAAGATCCTTGGCCAGGTTGTAGCCGGGCCACTGGTCGGAGCACACCGGGGTGAAGGCCGCGGGCACGAAGGAGAGCATGACGTTCTTCTTGCCCCGGTAGTCGGTCAGGCGGATGGTGGCCCGGCCCAGGTTCTCGCCCAGCAGGCCGGGCAGGGCGAAGTCCGGCGCGGGCGAGCCGGGGCGCACCTTGAGCACGCTGTCCACCGGCTTGAGCGGGCCCGGATCGAAGACCACGTCCTTCATGTCCGCTGCCCGGACGGGGGCGGCCCAGGAGAGAAGGCCCAGCAGCGCCAGGGCCAAAAGCGGCGCGAACCGTTTTGTCATGCGCACCTCCCGTGGCTGGATCTACCTGATTCCCGCAGCTTCCAGGACGGTCTTGCGCAGGGCCTCGTGATCCTCGGAGGCGCCTTCCTGGAAGAAAGTCACGTCAAAGCCCCTGCCCCCGGCCCGGGGCTTCAGCACGAAGAACGAGGGCGTGCCCACGCTGCTCAGGATCTTGTGCAGGGCGAAGTCCGCGTCCTGGAACATGGGGATGGGGCTCTTGTACTTCTTGCGGAAGAAATTCACCTCGAACGGGGAGTTGCCCGCGCCGATGCCGATGACCTTGAGGCCCTGGGCTTTGGGATCGGCCTTGAGCTGCTCGAACAGGGTGTTCATGGCCCCGGCGTCGGCCTGGCAGCGCGGGCAGTACATGCTGAACACGTTGATCAGCAGCGCGTCGGCCTTGATCTGGGAAAGCTTGAAGGACTTGGCGCCGGGCGCAAGGCCCAGGTAGGCGGCGTCCTGCGGCTGCACAACATCCTTCACATCCAGGTCGGGCAGCGTGTCCCCGGCCTTGGGCTTGGCGGCCAGGGCAACCCCGGAGGCCAGGTACAACGACAGAACCAGGGCCAGGAACAACCGCAGCGCGGGGAGGTTTGCCGGACGAGGGGACATGGTGTTTCTCCTTGTTGCCAGTCCTGTACACTTTAGGGACACTTTGAAAAAGAGCAAGGCCCCAGCGGCGCTTCCGGCACCGATTTGCGCCTGGCCGCGCGCCCTGGGCCCCGAAATACAATCGGGGGGGCCAGGCCCCCCCGAAGGGGGGAGCCAGCCGGTTTGGACCGTCCGCCCCGGCGGGCTCCCGTATTCCAGAGGTGTTCTACACTATCCCAGCAGGTTCTTGAAGGGCTTGGCGATGGCCGCCAGCACCTCCTGGCGGGTGTAGTCCTGGCGGCGGTGGCTGGGCACCGCCGACGAGGCGTCCGCCTGCAGGCTCTTGTGGTACAGGGTCGGCGCCTCGGCGGTGAGGAAGATGACCCGCACGCTGTCAGCGTCGATGAGCTGAGCCTTGGGGAACTTCTTCTTGGCTTCGGCCAGGCGCTTCTCGGCCAGCTTCAGCATCTCCTCGCGGTCACCGAAGTTCATGGTTCCGGTGGGGCAGGAGGTGACGCAGGCCGGGCGCTTGCCCGCCTTCACGCGGTCGTTGCACATGTCGCACTTGCTGATGACCTTGGACTTCTTGTCCTGCCTGGGCACGTCGTAGGGGCAGATGCCGCGCACGGCGTCGAAGGACTCCTTGGCGGTCTTGGCCGTGTACACCACCGCTCCGGTCTGCTCATCGATGACGATGGCGTCGGGATCGTTGGTGGCCGTCTTGCAGGGGGCCTCCAGGCAGTGGCGGCACTGGTCCGGGGTGAAGAACCACTGGATCTTGCCGTCCACTTCCTTCTCGCTGAAGCGCACCACGCGCAGCGTGTTGTACGAGAAGTCCGGCGGATTCTGGTGCGAGCCGGTGTTCTTGGTCTTTTCGCCGGGCAGCTTTTTCCACTGCTTGCAGGCGATCTGGCAACCGCGGCAGGCGGTGCACTTGGTCAGGTCGACGAGGAAGCTCTTTCCGCTCATGTCATGCCTCCTTTAAGCCTTCTTCACGTTGACCATGAAGGCCTTGGATTCGGGGATGCCGGTGTTCGGATCGCCCACGGAGGGGATGAGCAGATTGGCGGCGTCGCCCCCGCTCTTGTCCTCTGGCCAGCGCCAGCCGAAGTGCCAGGGGATGCCCACCTCGTGGACCACCTGCCCCTGCACGGTGAAGGGCTTGAAGCGCTTGGTGACGATGGCGATGGCCCAGACCTTGCCGCGCTGGCTTTCCAGCCAGACCTTCTCGCCGTTCTTGATGCCGCGAAGGGCCGCAAGCTCCTCGCTCATCTCGCAGAACATCTGCGGCTCGGCCTCAAGCAGCCAGGCCTGCGGACGGGTCTGCAGACCGGTCTGCCAGTGTTCGGTCACGCGGTAGGTGGTGCACACGAACGGGAAGCGCGGGTCGCACACGGCGTGGCCCTCGCCCTCGAACTTGAGCGCCGTGGGGTTGTGCAGCACCTTGGAGAACGGGTGCGAATTCACCGGGCACTCCAGGGGCTCGTAGTACTCGGGGAAGGGACCGTCGTTCAGGCCGGGGCCGTACAGGGCGGCCAGGCCGTCGGGCTGCATGATGAACGGATGGATGGCGCCGGGGGCTCCGCCGCCGTCCACGATGTCGATGTCCCACTTCTTGCCCACGGCGTCCCAGGCCAGCACGGCCTTCTGCGGGGCGTAGGGCTTGCCGGTCAGGTCCACGCTGGCGCGGTTGTAGATGACGCGGCGGTTCACCGGCCAGGCCCACGACCAGTTGGGGTACAGGCCCACGTTGGCCTGGGCCGGGGTCTGGTCCTTGCTGCGGCGGGCGGAGCGGTTGTCCTTGGGATCCGGGCCCACGTAGGAGCCGCAGTAGATCCAGTTGCCGGAGCAGGTGCTGCCGTCGTCGCGCAGGTCGGGGAAGGCCGCAACCTGGGTGCCCTTCTTGAACACCTTCACGCTGCCGTCGGGCTGCTTCACCTCAACGTCCTTGAGGTAGTAGCCGTTGATGAGCTTGGCGGTCTTGTGGGCGTCGAACTCGTGTCCGTTGCCCATGTCCTCCCAGTTCATGCCCAGCACGGGCGCGGGGAAGGCGCCGCCCTCCTTCTTGTACAGCTCCACCACCTTGTGGGCCAACTCGTACATGATCTCGCCGTCGGCGCGGCTGTCGCCCAGGGGCTTGGGACCCTGGTAGCGCCACTGCATCCAGCGGCCGGAGTTGGAGATGGAGCCTTCCTTCTCCACGGAGACGCAGCAGGGCAGCATGAAGACCTCGGTCTTGATCTTCTTGGGGTCCATGCCCGGGCCCATCCAGAAGCTGCCGGTCTCGTTGTCGTAGATGTTGACGTTGACCATCCAGTCGAGCTTGGCCAGGGCCGCGCGGGTCTTGTTGGCGTTGGCGCTGGACACCGCGGGGTTCATGCCCCAGGCGAAGAAGCCCTTGAACTGGCCCTTGAGCATGTCGTCGAACAGGGTCAGCCAGGAGTAGTCGCGGCCCGGCTCAAGCTTCGGCAGCCAGCTGTAGCCCTCGGCGGGCTCGGCGTTCTTGTAGAAGCTCTTGATGAGGCTGACCGCGTACTTGGGCTGGTTCTTCTTCCAGTTCAGGCTCTTGGGGTCCTTGGTGGTGGGGCTGATGCGCTTGAGGTAGTCGGCCAGCTCCTTGTCCGCCGCGCCGGGGGTGGGCAGGTAGCCGGGGATGATGTGGAACAGCAGGGCCTGGTCGGTGCTGCCCTGCACGTTGGACTCGCCGCGCAGCGCGTTGACGCCGCCGCCGGCCACGCCCATGTTGCCCAGGAGCGACTGCACGATGCTCATGGCGCGGATGTTCTGCACGCCCACGGTGTGCTGGGTCCAGCCCATGGCGTACATGACGGTGCCGGACTTGTCCGGCTTGCCGGTGGCCGCGTAGGCGTTGTAGACCTCAAGCACTTTTTCCTTGGAGGTGCCGCACATCTCGACAACGCGGTCCAGGGTGTAGCGGCTGTAGTGCTTCTTCATCAGCTGGTACACGCAACGGGGATTGGAGAGCGTGGGGTCGCGCTTGATGGAGCCGTCGGCTTCCTTGTCGTAGGCCCACTTGCTCTTGTCGTACTTGCGGGTCTTGGCGTCGTAGCCGGAGAACATGCCGTCCACGAAGTCGTAGCCGGGTCCCACCAGGAAGGAGGCGTTGGTGTAGTTCACCACGTACTCCTTGAAGATGAGGTTCTTCTCGGCGATGTAGTTGATGAGGCCGCCCAGGAAGGCCAGGTCGGAACCGGAGCGCAGGGGCGCGTAGATGTCCGACTTGGCGCTGGTGCGCGTGAAGCGCGGGTCCACATGGATGACCTTGGAGCCCTTTTCCTGCGCCCTGGTCACCCACTTGAAGGAAATGGGATGGTTTTCGGCAGCGTTGCTGCCCATGATAAGAATGCAATCACTGTTCTTCAGGTCGATCCAGTGATTGGTCATCGCACCGCGTCCGAACGACTCTGCCAGAGCCGCTACAGTGGCGCTGTGTCAGATACGTGCCTGGTGCTCTATGTACACCAGGCCGAGAGAGCGCAGGAACGCCTGGTAGGCCCAGCATTCCTCGTTGTCCATGGCGGCGGAGCCGACGCTGGCGATGCCCTCGCAGCGGTTGACCACCTGGCCCTTGGCGTTTTTCTCAACGAAGCTGGCGTCGCGCGCGGCCTTGATGTTCTTGGCCATGCGCTCCAGCGCCCAGTCCCAGCTCTTGGCTTCCCACTTGGTGCCGTAAGGCTTGCGGTACATGACCTGGGTCAGGCGCGGGTTCTTCTGGCCGGGATTGCCCTCGGCCAGCTGCCAGATGCTGGCGCCCTTGGCGCACAGCGCGCCTTCGTTGATCGGATGGTCCGGGTCGCCCTCGACGTTCAGGGCGCGCATGCTGCCGGACAGGGCGGTGTTGACGATGAGACCGCAGCCCACGGCGCAGTAGCAGCAAACCGTGGTGGTCTGCTTGCTCCATTCGGGCTTGAGCTGGGCGATGCGGTCCACCGCGGGCGCTGCGGCAGCGCCTTTGGCGGCCTTGGGCTTCGCCGCGTGGCCCAGTCCGCTGAAGGCGCTGGTGAGCGCCGCCGTGGCGGAGAGCTTGAGGAACCCTCGACGAGTGAGTGCCATATTTCCTCCAGGTTAGAGATTCGGGGTCAACTGCCCAGGGTTTCGCGGCTGAGCATGACCAGCAGCTCAGCCCCGTGGACCGGGGGTGGCGCGTCGTAGGCGGGCATGCGCTCCGGCTCTTCCCGCTGCGGGAAGGGCATGAGCACAAGACCCGACACTTTGCGCCGGACCTCTGCCAGGTCCAGGCCGAGTCCCCCGAAGGGAAGCAAAACCGGCTCGGGACCTTGTTTTGTGGAAGAATGCGAAAGCATGGGACACCTCCACAGTGTTAGAACAAACATAACACGGAAAGGGGCAGGAAGGTCAAAGAAATAAAACAGCGCTGCGATTTGGCACAAGGGGGGGGCGGGGAAGGCCGGGCCGGGGCGGAATCCACCACCCCGGCCCCTGGGGGGCGACGGCCTTTGCGGCCTTCGCGGAAGGCGCGGAAGGGGCGGAATCCGGGTCAGCCGGCCACGATCCTGCCCGGGTCGCTGTAGACCCAGAAGCTGTCGGCCTTGATGTTGCCGATGAGCGTCAGGCCGATCTGGCGCGCCAGCTGCACCGAGAAGCTGGTGGCCACGGCGGTGGAGGCCAGCACCGGCACGCCCATGCGCACGGTCTTGAGCAGGATCTCCGAGGCCACGCGCCCCGTGGACACGATCATCTTGTCCGAGGTGTCCACGCCCTCCAGGAAGCACTGGCCCACGATCATGTCGATGGCGTTGTGTCGGCCGATGTCCTCGCGGAACAGCAGCATTCCTTCCGGCGTGCACAAGGACGAGTTGTGGCAGCCGCGCGTCTGGCCGTAGAGCGTGCTGCGGGCCTTCAGCTCCGTGGCCAGGGCCAGGATCTGCCCCGGGGCGACGCGCAGCTGGCTGGTGATGCGCCGCTTGCCCACGGTGGCCACGTTGCGGTCGAAGTTGGTGCCCTTGCCGCAGCCGGAGGTGATGGAGCGGTGCAGTTCGCGCCCGCCCGCGAAGGGGTCGTGGCTCACTGTGACGCGGGCGGTGATGCGCGCGCCCTCGTCGGTGATGTCCAGGCCCGTGATCTGGCCCGGCTCCTGGATCAGCGCGTCGCTCTTGAGGAAGCCCACGGCCAGGTGCCGGGGGTCCTTGCCGGTGCTCAGCAGCGTCACGATCTCGCGGTCGTTCAGGTAAATGGTCAGCGGCACCTCGCGGATGGCCTCGATGCTGACCGTGCGCGGGCCCTGGGCGGTATATTCGGTGATGTCGTAGGCGAACCTGTCGGTCATGGGAACTCTCCGGCATGCTTCTCTGTCATGATTCTGCAAGGCGGCTGGCGCGCCCCGCATTCCTCCCATCCTGCCCCGAAATTTTCGGAAAACCAAGGGGGGCGTCGCGTATCGCGCATTGGCACTGGCGGCGTGGTGCCAGTTTGCGACGAGTTATGTCACGATTTACAGAATTCTGGTGTTGTGTCATGTTCGCCATAGCATAAAACAGCTTCCTGGAGGGATGTCATGCGTAAACTTTCGTTTCTGCTCGCTCTTCTGTCGATTTTGATCTTCTCGGGCAGCGCCTCCGCCGTGGAGCCCATCCTGGTGGGCACCACCACCAGCACCGCCGACACCGGCCTGCTGGACTACCTGGCGCCCATGATCAAGAAGGATCTGGGCCTCGAGATGCGCTGGATCGCCGTGGGCACGGGCAAGGCCCTGGAGCACGGCAAGAACTGCGACGTGGACATCCTCATGGTCCACGCCCCGGGCGCGGAGAAGAAGTTCATCGACGAGGGCCACGGCGTGTCGCGCACCGAGTTCATGTTCAACGACTTCGTCATCGTGGGCCCGGCCAAGGACCCCGCCAAGGTCAAGGGCAAGAACGTGGCCGACACCCTGCGCGGCGTGGTGGCCGCCAACGCCCGCTTCGTCAGCCGCGGCGACGACTCCGGCACGCACAAGGCCGAGCAGGCCCTGTGGAAGGGCGCGGGCCTGCCCCTGCCCGACAAGGTCGCCTGGTACGTCAGCGCGGGCCAGGGCATGCTGGCCACCCTGCGCATGGCCGCGGAAATGGGCGGCTACACCCTGACCGACCGCGGCACCTGGATCGCCTACGAGGCCAAGAACCACGGCGGCCCGCTGGCCATCATCTCCGAGGGCGACCTGGCCCTGCGCAACCAGTACAGCATCGTGCTGCTGCCGCCCAAGTGCTCCAAGATCAAGCACGAGGCGGCCAGGAAGCTCCAGGCCTGGCTTGTTTCCAAGGCCGGCCAGGCGGCCATCGCCGGGTTCAAGGTCGAGGGCAAGAGCCTGTTCACGGCCAACGCCAAGTAGCACGCGCCCCGAGGCATGGACTACTTCAGCGAAGGCTTCGCCAAGGCCGTGGCGCTGCTGCTGGCCCTGGACCCCGAGACCTTCTCGGCGGTCTGGGCCACGGGGAGCGTCACGGCCCTGGCGCTGGCGTGCAGCCTGGCCCTGGGCCTGCCCCTGGGCTTCGCTCTGGGCTATTTCCGCTTTCCGGGCCGCCGGGCCGCGCGCTTCGTGGTGGACTGGATGCTCTCCCTGCCCACGGTGGTCATCGGCCTCATCGTGTACGCCCTGCTCACCACGCGCGGGGTGCTGGGCGACTGGGGCCTCTTGTTCACCGTCTCGGGCATGGCCATCGGCCTCACGCTCTTGGGCCTGCCCATCATCATCTCCATGACCGCCATGGCCGTGGAGTCCACGGACGCCCGCCTTACCGAGACGCTGCTCTCGCTGGGGGCCAACCGGGGGCAGATGCTGCTGGCCACGCTCGCCGAGGCGCGCTTCGCCATGGCCCTGGCCGCGGCCCAGGCCTTCGGGCGCATCATCTCCGAGGTCGGCATCGCCATGATGGTGGGCGGCAACATCAAGTGGAGCACGCGCACCATCACCACGGCCATCGCCCTGGAAACGAGCAAGGGCGAGTTCGCCCAGGGCATCGCGCTGGGCATCGTGCTCATGCTGGTGGCCTTTCTGGTGAACCTGCTGGTGGGCCTGCTGCGCGGCTACGCGGGCGATGGCCGCAAGGGGACGGCATGAGCGCGCTGTACCGCCTGGAGGACATCCGCGCGGGCTACGGCGGCGCCTGCGCGTTGCGCGTGGAGTCGCTGAAGATTCCCCGCGGCGGCATCGTGGGGCTCTACGGCCACAACGGCTCGGGCAAGAGCACGCTGCTGCGTGTGCTGGGCTTCCTGCTGGAGCCGGACTCCGGGCGCGTGGAGTTCGAGGGCCGCGAGGTGGACGCGGCCATGCGCAGAAACGCCCACCTGCTGCGCCGCAAGGCGGTGCTGCTGGGCCAGGACACCTGCCTGCTCAAGCGTTCCGTGGCCGCCAACGTGGCCTACGGGCTGAAGCTGCGCGGCCTGCCCGCCCCGGACGAGGCCGTCTGCGCCGCGCTGGAGCGCGTGGGCCTGCGGCCCGAAATTTACGCCCGCCGCCCCTGGCGGCAGCTCTCCGGCGGCGAGGCCCGGCGCGTGGCCCTGGCCGCCCGGCTGGTGCTTGAGCCCACGGCGCTGCTGCTGGACGAGCCCACCGCCGGGCTGGACCGCGCCAGCACGGAGCATGTGCAGCAGGCCGTGCTGGCCGTCCGCCGCGACAACGGGGCCTCCGTGGTCATCTCCAGCCACGACCTGGCCTGGCTGAAGGCCAGCGCCGACGAGGTGCTGACGCTGGAAGACGGGCGCATCACCGGAAAACTGTAGGGGCCGCTTCGCCGGGGACGCCCTTTGCCCCCTGGACATGCCCGCCCGGCAACGGGCAGAATGGGGGCAGCAAGCGCCCGGAGGAACATGTGAAGCCATTTTTGACCTTGCAGACCGTGGAGCAGGTGCTGGAGCACCTCCGCTCCTTTCCCATCGTGGGCGAGGAGACCCTGCCCCTGGCCGAGGCCCTGGGCCGCAGGCTGGCCGAGCCCTTCGCCGCCACCGAGGACCTGCCCGGCTTCGACCGCTCCACGGTGGACGGCTTCGCCGTGGCCGCCCGCGACGTGTTCGGCGCGCAGGAGGGCAGCCCCGCGCTCATCAAGGTGGTGGGCGAAAGCCGCATGGGCGAGACGCCCGACTTTTCCCTGAATCCCGGCGAGGGTGCCCGCATCTCCACCGGCGGCATGCTGCCCACCGGCGCGGACTGCGCGGTGATGGTGGAATACTCCCGGCCCGGCGCGGGCGCGTACATCGAGCTGACGCGCAGCCAGGCCCCGGGCGACAACGTCATCCTGCGCGGCGACGACGCGGCCCGGGGCGACGTGCTGCTGCCCGCCGGTCGCCGCCTGCGGCCCCAGGACATCGGCCTTTTGGCGGCCTTCGGCGCGGCTGAGGCGAGCGTGCGCCGCCGCCCGCGCGTGGCCATCCTCTCCACCGGCGACGAGGTTGTGCCGCTCACGCAGACCCCGCCGCCGGGCAAGATTCGTGACGTCAACGCCCACAGCCTGGCCGCCCTGTGCCGCGAGGCGGGCGCGCTGCCGGTCATGGCCGGGCTGGTGCGCGACGATTTCGGCGAGCTCTCGGCCACCCTGGCCCGGCTGGCCCGGGACAACGACGTGGTGGCGGTGTCCGGCGGCTCGTCCGCGGGCATGCGCGACCACACCGTGGAGGCCTTCGGCGCGCTGCCCGGCGGCAAGGTGCTGGTGCACGGCGTGGCCCTGAGCCCCGGCAAGCCGCTCATCGTGGCCCAGTCCGAGAGCGAGGGCCACGATGGCACAGGGACCCGGAAAGTGTGCCTGCTGGGCCTGCCCGGCCACGTGGCCAGCGCGCTCATCAGCGCCCGCGTGTTCCTGGCCCCGCTGCTGCAGCACCTGCAGGGCCAGGCGGACCCGGAAATCCTGCCCCAGGTGGCGGCGCGGCTCACGCGGCCCGTGGCCTCGGCCCCGGGGCGGCGCGACTACCTGCGCGTGCGCCTTGTCCCCCTGGAAGCGCCCCTGGACGCCCCGGAGGGTGGGATCCGCTTCGCCGCCGAGCCCATCCTGGGGGCTTCCGGCCTGGTGTCGGACATGGCCAGGGCCGACGGGCTGCTCGTGTGTCCGGAGAGTTGCGAAGGCTACGACGCGGGCACCGTCGTTTCCGTGGAATTGCTTCGTTAAGGCCCACCCACCCACTATTCGAGGATACCGCCATGAAGCGCAACGTCTACCTGACCCTGCTGGCCCCCGAGGAAGCCCGCCCGCGCTGGTTCGAGCGCCTGGGCGCGGAAGCCTTCGCCCTGCCCGAGGAGCATGTGCCCATCACCCAGGCCCGGCACCGGGTCATCAGCCGCCCGGTGGCCGCGCTGCGCTCCTCCCCGGCCTTCCACGGCGCGGCCATGGACGGCGTGGCCCTGCTGGCCGCCGACACCTTCAGCGCGTCGGCCCGCAGGCCGCTCAGGCTCAAGGTCGGCGAGCAGGCCCACTGGATCAACACCGGACGCCCCCTGCCGGACGGCTGCAACGCCGTGGTCATGGTGGAGAACCTGCACACCGAAAAGGGCGACGACGGCGGCGAGTGGGTGGTGCTGGAGAAGGCCGCCTTCCCCTGGCAGCACGTGCGCAAGCTCGGCGAGGACATGGTGGCCACCGAGATCATCCTGCCGCCGGGCACGGACATCGGCCCCTACGAGCTGGGCGCGCTGGCCGCCGGGGGCGTGCTGAACGTGCCGGTGTTCCAGAAGCCCGTGGTGCACATCATCCCCAGCGGCTCGGAGATCACCCCCCTGGACCAGGCCAGCGAGGCGGACCTGAACGCCGGGCGCGTGCTGCCGGAGTTCAACTCGCTCATCCTCTCGGCCATGATCGCCGACGCCGGGGGCCAGCCTGTCACCCGGCCCATCGCCCCGGACGAGCCGGAGGCCATCGCGGCGGCGCTGCTCAAGTCGCTGGACGAGGGCGCGGACCTGGTGCTGCTCAACGCCGGGTCGTCCGCGGGCAGCCACGACTACACCGCCCACGTGCTGGAAAGCCTGGGCGAGGTGCTCTGCCACGGCATCACCGTCATGCCGGGCAAGCCCACGGTGCTGGCCATCGTGCGCGGCAAGCCCGTGGTGGGCGTGCCGGGCTACCCGGTCAGCGCCGGGGTGGCCATGGAGGAGTTCGTGCTGCCGCTGCTGCATCTGTGGCAGAAGCGCTTTTTCCCGCGCCGAGCCGTGGCCCGGGCCCTGCCCTGCAACCCGCTGCCCTCGCGCCCGGGCATGGAGGAGCGCGTGCGCGTGCGCCTGGGCCGCGTGGACGGAACCGTGGTGGCCGTGCCCCTGCCGCGCGGCGCGGGCACCGTGACCAGCTTGAGCCGCGCCGACGGCATCGTGCGCATCCCGCGCGACAGCGAGGGCCTGGGCGCGGACGCCCCCGTGGACGTGGAGCTGCTGCGCCCGCTGGAGGCCCTGGACAGCGCGCTCATGGCCATCGGCAGCCACGACAACACGCTCGACCTGCTGGACAGCCTGCTGCGCCGGGCGCACCCGAAGTTCCGCCTCACCTCGGCCCACGTGGGCTCCATGGGCGGGCTGATGGCCCTGAAGCGCGGCCAGTGCCACCTGGCGGGCAGCCACCTGCTGGACGAGGACACCGGCGTGTACAACCAGCGGGCCATCGCCGACACGCTGGAGGAGCCGGTGGTGCTGCTGCGCCTGGTGGACCGCGAGCAGGGCCTCATCGTGGCTCCGGGCAACCCCATGGGCATCAGGGACATCGCCGACCTGGCCCGCGAGGGGGTGCGCTTCATCAACCGCCAGAAGGGCAGCGGCACCCGCGTGCTGCTGGACTACCGCCTGAAGCTGCTGGGCATCTCGCCCGACGCCATCCAGGGCTACCCGGACGAGGAGTACACGCACATGAACGTGGCCGCGGCGGTGCTCTCCGGCCGGGCCGACGCCGGGCTGGCCGTGCGCGCGGCGGCCAACGCCCTGGGCCTGCCCTTCGAGCCCGTGGGCGTGGAGGAGTACGACCTAGTCATTCCCCGGCGCTTCTACGAAACAGAGGCCATGCGCGCCCTGCTCGACGTCATCCGGGGGCCGGAGTTCCGGACCATCGTGGAGGGCCTGGGCGGCTACGGCACGGAGAAGACGGGCCAGGTCATCTGGGAGTATCCGGGCCGCTAGACCCACCCATGCACAGGGAAACACGCCCCTGGCCGGAAGCTCCGGCCGGGGGCTTTTCTTTTGCGCCATGCCGGAACATGCCCACGCGTCACCTGTATGTCATTTCTGGCACACATTGACAGTGAAGAACCGGGGGCCTAAATATAAAACAGATGCTTAAATAGTGTCGTGATGCGTTGAAGCACCATACAATTTTGAAGCATCGGCCAAGGATTGCAGTCTCTGGAACAGACCACGTCCAGATCAAAAGCGTGATCTACAGAGCAGGTTGCACAAGAAGAATGACTTTATTGTGCCTCAATTGGCATAATGACGGGCCGGACGCCAGGAACACATGCGGCGCGGCCACCCCGAAAAACAGCTCAGAACCCCTACGGAGGCGCATATGGCACAGTTCATCCGCATCGACATGGCGACCAGGAAGGCCACAATCGGCGAGTGCCCGCAGCAGTACGCGGGCCTGGCCGGGCGCGGCCTGACCTCCATCTTCGTGGCCAATGAGGTGAAGCCCACCTGCCACCCGCTGGGCAAGTACAACAAGCTCATCTTCGCCCCGGGCTTCCTCACCGGCACCAACGCCGCCAACTCCGGGCGCATCTCCTGCGGTGCCAAGAGCCCGCTCACCGGCGGCATCAAGGAGAGCAACAGCGGCGGCACCTTCTCCCAGAAGATGGCCAAGCTCGGCATCAAGGCCATCGTGTTCGAGGGCCTGCCCGAGGGCGACGGCTACTGGGTTGTGAAGGTCTCCAAGGACGGCGTGAGCTTCGACCCGGCCCCGGCGGAGACCATCGGCGGCATGGGCAACTACGAGGCCGTGCAGCTGCTGCAGGCCAAGTACGGCGCCAGCGTCGGCGTGGCGGTCATCGGCGCCGCGGGCGAAATGAAGCTCACCGGGGCCAACATCTCCTTCGCCGACCCCGAGAGCAACCTGCGCAGCGCGGGCCGTGGCGGCCTGGGCGCGGTCATGGGCTCCAAGAAGATCAAGGCCGTGGTCATCGACGACAGCGGCGCGGCGGGCGTGCCCATCGCCGACCCCGAGGCCTTCAAGAGCGCGGCCAAGCGCTTCGTCACCGCGCTGACCACCCACCCGGTCACCGGCCAGGGCCTGCCCAAGTACGGCACCAACATCCTGGTGAACATCCTGAACGAGGCCGGCGGCCTGCCCACCGAGAACTTCAAGCGCGGCCGCAACGAATGGGCCAACAACATCGGCGGCGAGACCATGGCCGCCACCATCGAGGAGCGCGGCGGCAAGACCACCCACGGCTGCCACCGCGGCTGCGTCATCCGCTGCTCCCAGCACTACCACGACAAGCAGGGCAAGTACCTCACCAGCGGCTTCGAGTACGAGACCATCTGGGCGTTGGGCGCCGATGCCGCCATCGACGACCTGGACGCCATCGCCACCATCGACCGCGAGTACGACGAGGTGGGCGTGGACTCCATCGAGACCTCGGTGGCCGTGGCCGTGGCCATGGACGCGGGCGTGCTGCCCTGGGGCGACGGCAAGGCCGCGCTCGAACTCGTCAAGCAGATCCGCCAGGGCACTCCCCTGGGCCGCATCCTGGGCAGCGGCGCGGGCGCCGTGGGCCAGATGTACGGCATGACCCGCGTGCCCGTGGTCAAGAACCAGGCCATCCCGGCGTACGACCCGCGCGCGGTGAAGGGCGTGGGCCTGACCTACGCCACCACGCCCATGGGCGCGGACCACACCGCGGGCTACGCCGTGGCCACCAACATCCTCAAGGTCGGCGGCTTCGTCGACCCGCTGGGCAAGGCCGGACAGGTGGAGCTCTCCCGCAACCTGCAGATCGCCACCGCCGCCGTGGACAGCACCGGCATGTGCCTGTTCATCGCCTTCGCCATCCTGGACATCCCCGACGGCTTCAACGCCCTGGTGGACATGATCAACGCCCAGTACGGGCTGTCCCTCACCGGCGACGACGTCACCGAGCTGGGCAAGACCATCCTGCGCGCCGAGCGCGGCTTCAACAGCAAGGCGGGCTTCACCAACGCCCACGACCGCCTGCCGGAGTTCTTCGAGGAGCCCTGCCCGCCGCACAACGTCACCTGGGACTTCACCGACGAGGAGATCGACCAGGTCTTCAACTTCTAAGCGGGGTGAGGCCCGGCCCGGAGCAGCGGCCCGCCGTTGACTCCGGGCCGGACCGCCCGTACTTTCCGCAGATGCTGATAACCGTGAAGTGCTTCGCCAC
The DNA here is from genome assembly GCA_023438245.1 of Pseudomonadota bacterium. Classification (GTDB taxonomy): domain Bacteria; phylum Desulfobacterota; class Desulfovibrionia; order Desulfovibrionales; family Desulfovibrionaceae; genus Humidesulfovibrio. The sequence continues at coordinate 16,224 of JAEXRD010000071.1, forward strand.
GCTGGCCCCCTTCCAACCGCGCGACTCGGAAGCCTACCCCGTGGACGACGGCGAGACCGCCGGGGACGTGATCGCCCGCCTGGGCATCGCGCCGGGCGATGTCGCGGTGCTGTTCGTCAACGGGGTCCACGCCGAACCCGGCAG
>JAEXRD010000079.1 GCA_023438245.1 Pseudomonadota bacterium
CCCCCCCCCCCCCCCCCCCCCATTACCCGCCGCTCTCCTCCCATTAGACAGCCGGGCAATAATGCCGTACAAGGCTGTCGCCCGCCTGGGCCAGCAACGCCTTAGCCGAGACCTCAGGCGTCTCGACTCGCGGACTTAAGGGACCTATGACAGAGACCAAGTTCATCCGAAATTTCAGCATCATCGCGCACATCGACCATGGCAAGTCGACTCTGGCCGACCGCATCCTGGAGCTTACCGGCGTTGTTTCCGCCCGTGAGCAGAAGGCCCAGTATCTGGACAAGATGGACCTGGAGCGCGAGCGCGGCATCACCATCAAGGCCCAGACGGTGCGCATCCCGTACAAGGCCAAGGACGGCCAGAACTACGTCCTGAACCTCATCGACACCCCGGGCCACGTGGACTTCTCCTACGAGGTCTCACGCTCCCTGGCCGCCTGCGAGGGCGCGCTGCTGGTGGTGGACGCCTCCCAGGGCGTGGAGGCCCAGACCCTGGCCAACGTGTACCTGGCGCTGGACCATGACCTCGAGGTCATCCCGGTGCTGAACAAGATCGATCTGCCCAGCGCCGAGCCCGACCGCGTTTCCCGCGAGATCGAGGAGGTCATCGGCCTGGACTGCACCGACCCGGCCCTGGTGAGCGCCAAGAGCGGCCTGGGCGTGGCCGACCTCATCGAACGCATCATCACGCACCTGCCGCCGCCCAAGGGCGAGGCCGACGCGCCGCTCAAGGCGCTGATCTTCGACTCCTGGTACGACACGTACCTGGGCGTGGTGGTGCTGTTCCGCGTGCTGGAGGGCACCCTGAAGAAGGGCGAGAAGATCCGCATCTTCTCCTCGGGCAAGGAGTTCGAGGTCATGAAGCTCGGCGTGTTCTCGCCGGAGAGCGTGGAGATGCCAAGCTTCGGCCCCGGCGAGGTCGGCTTCCTCTGCGCCAACATGAAGGACCTTTCCGACGCGCCCGTGGGCGACACCATCACCAAGGCCGACAGGCCCACCACCACGCCGTTCCCGGGCTTCAAGAAGGTCAAGCCCATGGTCTTCTCCGGCCTGTACCCGGTGGAGCCCAACGAATACGAGATGCTCAAGGTGGCGCTGGAGAAGCTGCAGCTCAACGACGCGGCCTTCAGCTTCGAGCCGGAGACCTCCAAGGCCCTGGGCTTCGGCTTCCGCTGCGGCTTCCTTGGCCTGCTGCACATCGAGATCATCCAGGAGCGGCTGGAGCGCGAGTTCCAGGCCCGGCTCATCACCACCGCGCCCTCGGTCATCTACAAGGTGCTGACCACCGACGGCCGCGAGCTGCGCATCGACAACCCGAGCCTCTTGCCCGACCCCAGCCACATCGCGGAGCTGCACGAGCCCTTCGCCCGCGTGGAGATCCACGTGCCCAACGACTTCGTGGGCAACGTGCTGGGCCTGTGCGAGGAGAAGCGCGGCATCCAGAAGGACATGAAGTACCTGACCACCTCCCGCGTGGTGGTGACCTACGAAATGCCCTTCGCCGAGATCATGTTCGACTTCTTCGACAAGCTGAAGAGCACCACCAAGGGCTACGCCAGCCTGGACTACGAGATCATCGACTACCGCCAGTCCGACCTGGTGCGCCTGGACATCCTCATCAACACCGAGGCCGTGGACGCCTTCTCGGTCATCGTGCACCGCGACAGCGCCTACCGCTTCGGCCGCAGCCTGGCCGTGAAGCTCAAGAAGAGCATTCCCCGCCAGATGTTCGAGGTGGTCATCCAGGCCGCCATCGGCAACAAGATCATCGCCAAGGAGCGCGTGGCCCCCTTCCGCAAGGACGTCATCGCCAAGTGTTACGGCGGCGACATCACGCGCAAGCGCAAGCTGTTGGAAAAGCAGAAGGAAGGCAAGCGCCGCATGCGCCGCATGGGCAATGTGGAAATCCCCCAGGAAGCCTTCCTGGCCGTGCTCAAGGCCGGCGAAGACGAATAGCACCATCCCCGGCGCTCGCGCCGGATACGCAAGGACGCTCAATGAATCCCAGATGGCTCAAGACGCTCAAGGAATATGTGGAGGCTTTGCTGGTGGCCGCCGTGCTGGCGCTCATCATCCGCGCCTTCGTGGTGCAGGCCTTCAAGATTCCCTCCGGCTCCATGCTGGAGACCCTGCAGATCGGCGACCAGCTGCTGGTGAGCAAGTTCCAGTACGGCATCAAGCTGCCCTTCACCGACCGCGTGCTCATCCCGGTCTCCGACCCCAAGCGCGGCGACATCATCGTGTTCGAGTACCCCTATGACGAGAAGCTCGACGCCATGCGCCCGCAGATGAAGGACGTGGACTTCGTGAAGCGCGTGGTGGGCCTGCCCGGCGACGTGGTGGAGATCCGCGCCAAGGAGGTCTTCGTCAACGGCGAGAAGCTGAACGCCCCCTGGGCCCAGCACACCCGCGAGGACATCGCCCCCAACCCCATGGAGGGCCACCCCGAGGTGCAGTTCGACCCGGTGATGTACTTCGACCACTGCGAGGACGCCACGGCCTACTGCAGCGCCAAGCGCGACTGGATGCCCAAGTTCACCGTGCCCGCGGGCCAGTACTTCGTCATGGGCGACAACCGCGACGAGTCCTTCGACTCCCGCTTCTGGGGCTTCGTCAAGCGCGAGAACATCAAGGGCAAGGCGCTCATCATCTACTGGTCCTGGACCGGGCCTTCCAACATCCGCTGGGAGCGGCTGGGCCGGCTGCTGCACCAGTAGCGCCACGAATCTGGCTTCAGGCCCCGCCCGGAGCGATCCGGCGCGGGGCTTTCTCGTTTCCGGCGGGCTGGACTTGCGCGGCGGGTTGGGGCATCTGGACAGCATGAGGCCCCTTTCCGCCGCCCTCGCCCTGCTGGTGCTGCTGGCGCTGTGCGCCGCCTCCGGCCGCGCCCTGGCCCAGGCCGGGCCGGGCGTCAAGCGCGGCCTGGTGATCCTGGCCGCCTTCCCGGACGTGCGCCCGGACATGGACCGCGAGACCGTGGCGCAGCGCTTCTCCGTGCAGTTGGACCGCTACGTGCGCAACGCGTCCGACGGGGCGGCCTCGCTCTCCGTGGACGTGACCCCGGACTGGCTGACCCTGCCCCGGCCCGTGGGCGACTACCGCATCTCCCCGCGCAACCTGGAGGTGGACCGGGGGCGGGTCATGCGGCTCATCGACGACGCCCTGGCCCTGGCGGAGCGCTCGGCGGACCTCTCCTCCTATGACTTCATCGCGCTGCAGCTGGGCGCGAAAATGAACGAATACGGCATGGTGGGCCTGTGCGGCTATCCGGGCATGCTGGGCTTCAGCAGCGAGGGCGACTTCACCACGCGCGGCGGCAGGCGCGTGCGCGGGGTGGCCATCTTCACCACCCAGGCCCACATGGGCACGCTGTTCCACGACGTGGCGCACATCCTGGGCGGCGTGCGCGGCGGCAAGCGCCAGGTTCCCTGCCTGTACGACCACGACCTGCAGGCCCGGCCCGGCCCGCTGCGCGAAGTCTTCGTCGGCTCCATCATCAACATGGGCTACTGGGACCCCATGTCCTGCCACTTCTACAGGCGCGAGCTGCCGCCGCCCGGCCTGTCCTCCTGGACGCGCCTGCGCCTTGGCTGGCTTGATCCCGCGCGGGTGCGCACCGTGGCCCCAGGCGAGCGCGCCGAGGTGCTGCTCGGCCCGCTGGCCGACCCGGCCTCGCCCGTGGCGGCCATCCGCATCCCGCTCTCGGACACGCAGTACTACCTCATCGAGAACCGCCAGCCCGTGGGCAACGACCAGCACCTGCCGGGCAGCGGGGCGCTCATCCTGCGCGCCGACGACTCCGTGGGGGAATGCCGCCACGGGCGCGCGCCGGTGAAGCTGGTGGACGCCGACCCCTCGCGGCCCGGGCTCACGGGCGCGGCCTTCACGCCGGGGGCGCGCGGCGAGTTCGTGGACCGCGAGCACGGGGTGCGGGTGCGTGTGGTGGAGGCGCCGGGGCAGACCCTGCGCGTGGTGCTGGACGCCCCATAGCCGCCAACCCCCTGGACAAAATCCCGGCCCTGGGGCATTCTGTATCAATGAATGCAAGCCCTTCCTCCCGCTCCCTTTCCGCTTGTCCTGGCCGGGGCCCGAGATGATCGCCAAGGCCCGAACCGCCGCCCTGCTGGGCATCGAGGCCCATCTGGTGGACCTGGAGGTGGACCTGACGCGCTCCGGCCTGCCCGCGTTCACGCTTGTGGGCCTGGCCGAGGGCGCCGTGCGCGAGGCCAAGGAGCGCGTCCTCTCCTCGCTCAAGAACGCCGGGTTCAAGCTGCCGCCCTCGCGCATCACCGTGAACCTGGCCCCGGCGGACCTGCGCAAGGAGGGCAGCGCCTACGACCTGCCGCTGGCCCTGGCGCTGCTGGCCGCCAGCGAGGCCTTTGAGGGGGACCGCCTGGACGGCTGGTTCCTGGCCGGGGAGCTCTCGCTGGACGGCGCGCTCAAGCCCGTGCCCGGCGTGCTGCCCCTGGCCATCCTGGCGCGCGACAGCGGGGCCAAGGGGCTCATCGTGCCGCGCGCCAACGCGGGCGAGGGCGCGGTGGTGCAGGGGCTGGCCGTGTACGGGGTGGACAGCCTGCTCCAGGCCGTGCGGCTCGTCACCGGGGAGGAGATCTTCGAGCCTGCCGTTGTCGATGTGGAGGCCATCTGGGCCGAGCAGGCGGGCCGCGCCGGGGACTTCGCCGAGGTGAAGGGCCAGGACCACGCCAAGCGCGCCATCGAGATCGCGGCGGCCGGGGGGCATAATCTGCTTTTTGTAGGTCCCCCCGGCAGCGGCAAGACCATGCTCTCCCAGCGCATTCCCACCGTGCTGCCCCCGCTGACCTTCGACGAGGCCCTGGAGGTCACCAAGGTCTATTCCGTGGCCGGGATGCTGGGGCGCGAGGCCCCGCTGGTGGTGGAACGGCCCTTCCGCAGCCCGCACCACACCATCTCCGACGCGGGGCTCATCGGCGGGGGCGTGGTGCCCAGGCCGGGCGAGGTCTCCCTGGCGCACCGGGGCGTGCTGTTTCTGGACGAACTGCCGGAATTCAAGAAGCACGTGCTGGAGGTGCTGCGCCAGCCGCTGGAGGACGGGCGGGTGACCATCTCGCGCGCCGCCATGGCCCTGACCTATCCGGCGGACCTGATGCTGGTGGCGGCCATGAACCCCTGCCCCTGCGGCTACCTCACCGACGACCGCCACGTGTGCGCCTGCTCGCCGCGCAGCGTGCAGCAGTACCGCGCGCGCATCTCCGGCCCCCTGCTCGACCGCATCGACCTCCAGGTGGAGGTGCCCGCCGTGCCCTACGAGGACCTGAAGGCCCCGCGGGGCTCGCGCGGCTCGGGCGAGATGCGCGCCAACATCGTGCGCGTGCGCAAGGTCCAGGCCGAGCGCTACGCCGGGGAGTACATCCGGCTCAACAGCGAGCTGTCCGGGTCGCTTTTGGAGCAGTGGTGCGCCGTGGGCGCGCAGGAGCAGAAGTTCCTGGAGCAGGCCGTGAGCAGCCTGGGCCTCTCGGCCCGGGCCTACACCCGCGTGCTGCGCATCGCCCGCACCATCGCCGACCTGGACGGGGCCGGGAGCCTGGACTGCGGGCACCTGGCCGAGGCCATCAACTTCCGCACCATGGACCGGGTGGCCCAGGCGGGGTAGGGCGGCGGGCCTTCCCCAAACGGACGCGGGGCGTTCCGGCGCATGCGCCGGAAC
>JAEXRD010000095.1 GCA_023438245.1 Pseudomonadota bacterium
CGCCCCCCCCCCCCCCACCCCCCCCGCGTCCGTTTGGGAGGCAGCCTGCCCGCCTACTTGCCCTTCTTCTCCGTGGCGGTCTCGTCCGCGCCGCCTGCCGGGGCCGTGGCGTTGGCCTCGCCCGGCGCCTTCATGGCCTTGAACTCCTCCTCCAGGATCTTGGGGATGGGCCGGTTCCAGAAGGTCTCCTTGGCGGCCTCCTTGGCGTCCATCTTGGGCGGGCAGCTCTTGGCCGGGGCGCGCGTGGGGCACTCGGGGTTGGAAAAGCCTACCTCAAGGCACTTGCCGGTCCCGTCGGGCTGGTAGTGGAACACCCGGCGCAGGGGCCGCCAGGTGCGGTCCTGGATGATGAGCTGGCCATCGGGCAGGGCGGCGCACAGGAATTCGGAGTTCTTGGAGGCGTAGAACACCGTGAGGATGTAGACGCCTTCCTCCATCTTGCCCATGTAGCCGAACTCGCTGGGCTTCTTGCACAGCATGCGCGAGAGCACCTGCTTGCACAGGTTCAGCTGCAGGTCGTCGCCCGCGGCCCGGGCCGGGGCGGGGGCCAGCAGCAGGCCCGGGGCCAGCAGGGCGGCGGCAAGGGTGAGCAGAAGGGCCTTACGCATCGGGGTCCCCCATGAGGAAGCTCTGGAAGCCGTCGGCGATGTTGGTCTCGCAGTGGAGGCGGCAGCCCGCGCACTGCCAGCTGCCGGGCTTGTGGTACCAGCGCGCCTTGTGCGCGGTCTCGCACTGGAAATATTCGTACACGGAGCGGTCCACGCTGCCGGTGTAGGGGCGGTAGCCCTGCTCTTTCAGGTGGTCGAGGAAGCGCATGCGCGGAACTCTAGCCACTTGGCGGGAAATTGCAACGCCCCTTCGGGGCTTGCGCGCGGGAGCGATGCCCGGAGTGCGGCGGGGCATTTGCTTTTATGGCAAAAGCGCATACAGAAAACTCCAGGGAATCTGAACCCCCGCCCGGGCACAGCCACCAGGGAGGCCGCCATGACCGCGCCGCGCATCAGCCTGTGCACATACACCTGCAACGACGCGCCCCTCGTCCACGACCTGCTGCGCTCCGTGCCCGGCTGGACGGTGCGGCCCGACGAGATCGTGGTGGTGGACGACGGCTCCAAGGCCCCGTTCGAGCCCGAGCGCGAGGCGCCCGGCCTGCGCGTGGTGCGCCTGGCCCAGCGCCAGGGCGTCACCAGGGCCAAGGGCCGGGGCATCAGCGAGGCGCGCGGCGAGCTCATCCTGAGCCTGGACTGCGACACGCGCATCGCCCCGGACTGGCTGGCCGTGAACCTGCCGAACCTGGCCCGCTCCGTGCCCCAGCGCAAGGGCGGGCCCAGGCCCGTTGGGCTTGTCGGCGGCGCGCTGGAGCAGGCCGTGGGCGAGGACCTCGTCTCGCGCTACCTGCGGCTGTTCGGCGACGCCAAGAGCCAGAGCCACATCGGCCCGCTGGACTTCGTGCCCGGCAACGCCTTCCTCATCCGGCGCGCCGTATGGGAGGAGGTGGGCGGCTTCAGCGCATACGCCGGGGCCGACTGCCAGGACCACTACCTGTGCGAGCTGCTGCTCTCCCGCGGGTACACCCCGTTCTCCGATGCCCGGGCCAAGGCCTGGGTGGTGCGCAGGCTGCGGCGCACCGCGCTGTGCAAGCGTGTCTGGCGGGAGTGCCAGCGCGCCGTGAAGGGCCAGATGCTTCCGGGCGACCGCCTGGTGCCCTATCTTTTCGAGGTGGGCGTGCGGCCCATGCTCTCGCGCTTCGAGACCAGCATCGAGGGCGGGGAGCCGCTGTTCCTCTACATCGACCTGCTGTACCTGGCGCATCTGGTCCTGGACTGCCTGGACCACGCCGTGGCCGCGGGCATGGCCTCGGACTTCGTGCGGGCGGGGTTCCGGCGCAGGCTGGCCATGCTCTTCGAGGGCTACCCGCGCCTGTGGGAGCGCCTGCGCGCCGACCTGGACGTCATGGGCGACAGCGTGCTCATGCCCGCCTCGGGCGACGAAGCGGCCTGGGAGGACTTCTTCCTGTTCGCCGACATGCTGCGCAACAGCGGCCTGTTCCAGTGGATGGAGCGCGAGGGCCTGCGCACCCTGATGGTGGAGGACCGCGCCGGGGCCTGTCCCGCTCCCTCCTGGGCCGGCGCGGCTCCGGGCATGGCGCCTGCGGGCTAGGGCGGGGCTTTTTTGCCCGGCCCCTTGATTTTTTCGGCAAACGGGCCGAAAACTGCGTATTCGCCCCCCGCGTGACCAACCCCCGGCCAGCCATGGCCGACCGGAGAGACCAGTGACCGACGCTTCTGAAAGCGCCTTCCACACAGGCGAGCGGCCAGACTGGCCCGCGCGGCTGGACGCCTACCTCGCCGCGCTGCGCCCGCTCAAGGAGCGCGGGGCCGTGCGCGAGGCCCTGGAGCGCGAGCTGCTGCTCACGTTCATCCAGGTCAATTCCGGCGGCATCAGCGAATACCCCATGCTGGAAACCCAGCAGCGCAGCATCGTCAACATCCTGTGCCGCCGCTCCGACCACCCCGCCGACGCCATGCTGCGCAAGCTGGCGGCCAATCTTCCGCTGCTCCTGAACCGTCTGGACAAGGAACTGGCGGGCACCGACCAGGCGGGCGCGGAGCAGACCGCGGCCCAGACCCGCAACGTGGAGTCGCTGCTGGTCAAGAGCGTGCAGGGCATGGTCTTCGCCATGGGGCTCACCACGGACAACTTCGAGGAGCTCATCATGCGCCACTTCGGCGCGCCGGGGCTCTCGCAGTTCAGCGAGATCATCAAGGCCCACGAGCTGGACCAGGGCTTCTGGCGCGAGTTCGTGGAGCGCTTCATCGCCCAGCACGTGGAGGAGGGCTACGACCAGCTCACGGCCTCGGGCCGGTTCGCGCTGTCCAAGGACGGCCAGCAGGTGCTGGTGCGCTTCCTGTTCGACGACGTGCTCTCCACCCTGCACGACGCCCCCGGCGAGATCGACAAGACCCGCATCCAGACCGCCTTCGAGCGGGCCAGCGCGGACGAGCCCGCGCGCCAGGCCCTGCGCCGCACCGTGCAGGCCTGCCTGGCCAAGGGGCTGTCCTTCCTGCCCGCCGAGATGCTCTCCGAGCACCTGGAGAGCACCGCGCTCATCGTCTGCCTGGACCCCCTGGCCCAGGAGCTGGCCGAGGCCATGCAGGCGCGCACCTCCGGCCAGGCGCGCCCGGACGAGGAGGCCAAGCCGCTGCCGTTCCTGATGGAGCAGGCCGTGGCCATGGCCCTGGGCGCCGTGCTTGTGCTCAGCCAGACGCGCGAGCAGTTCTTCTCGGCCCTGGCCGCGCTGCGCTCCGACGAGATCGAGGCCGTGCGCGCCCTGTCGCAGGGCCTGTCCATCGAGTCGCTGGAGCGCGTGCTCTTCTTCCTGCTGGAAAGCGCCTTCGTGCGGCTGCTGCGCGAGAAGGCCCGCGACGAGGGCGGCAAGGTCACGGTGCGCACGGCCCTGTCCAAGCGCACCCCCGCCGCCGCCGTGGAGGCCCTGGCCGCCCACGGCATGACGCGCATCCGCAGAAGCCAGATCTGGGTGCAGGACCCCACCAGGCCGGACATGCTGCTGTTCAAGGTGCGCACCATGCAGCAGCTGGCGGCGCTTGCCGGGGTGCTCCAGCTGGAGGAGCCGCTGGCCAACATCGTGCGCGCCCTGTGGGAGCGCGCCCCGCTCCGGCGCGACTTCCTGGTGGTCATCGACCTGGCCCAGGTGGCGCGCGCCACGCAGAACGTCAAGGGCCGCCTGGCGGAGATCCTGGGCAAGTACGGCGTGCTGGGCCAGCAGTCCGGGCCCCCGGGCGCTGTCCCCGGCGCTGTCCCCGGCGCCGTTCCCGCCAGCCCGGAGGGCGGCTAGAAACCCGTTGCCGACCGCGTTCAGGTGGGCGCTCCCCGGGCTTGGGGAGCGCCCTTTTTTCGCGTGCGCCTGCCACGGGCGGGCGGCGGCGTGACGCGGAATCCTGACTTTCCGTGAGCGTCGCCGGGGCTGCGTATTGAAAAAAGATAGAATGTGCTGCAAAATGATACAATCTGGCGCGCCGGGCACGGCCCGCCAAGACCCCTCATCAAGACCGGAGCCAACGGGCGGAGCAGCATGTCCAGAATTCTGGTGATAGACGATTCCGAGATCACCCTGTCCATCATGGAGGCCATGATCACGGGCATGGGCCATGAGATGCGCGGGGCCACCACCCTGGCCGAGGGCATGGCCCTGGCCGCGGGCGCGCCCGGCTGGGACCTGGTGCTGCTGGACGTGGTGCTGCCCGACGGCAACGGCATCCGCCAGGTGCCGCGCCTCAAGTCGCTGCCCAACGCGCCGGAGATCATCATCATCACCGCCCAGGGCGATCCCGACGGGGCCAGCCTGGCCATCCAGGAGGGCGTGTGGGACTACCTGGAGAAGGGCGCGTCGTCCGACCGCCTGCGCCTGAGCGTCAACCGCGCGCTGGAGTACCGCGCGCGCAAGGCCCGGCAGTCCTCCGGCGCGCTGCCCGTGGGCGGCATCGTGGGCACCAGCGCCCAGCTGCAGGCCAACCTGGAGCTCTTGGCCGTGGCGGCCCACAGCGACGCCAACGTGCTCATCACCGGCGAGACCGGCACCGGCAAGGAGCTGTTCGCCCGCGCGCTGCACCAGGGCAGCAAGCGCAGCCAGGGGCCGTTCGTGGTGGTGGACTGCGCCTCCCTGCCGCGCGAGCTGGCCGACAGCATCCTCTTCGGCCACGTCAAGGGCGCGTTCACCAGCGCGGACAAGAGCCACGAGGGCCTGGTGGCCCAGGCCAACGGCGGCACCCTGTTCCTGGACGAGCTGGGCGAGCTGCCGCTGGCGCAGCAGAAGAATTTCCTGCGCGTGCTGCAGGAGGGCGTGTACCGCCAGGTGGGCGGCGGCGGCGAGCTCCGCAGCGACTTCCGCGTGGTGGCCGCCACCAACCGCGACATCGCCGACATGGTGGAGCAGGGCACCTTCCGCAACGACCTGCTCTACCGGCTCAACGTCTTCGCCCTGCACATCCCGCCGCTGCGCGCCCGCCTGGGCGACGTGCCCGTGCTGGCGCGCCACTTCCTGGACGTGTTCGCCGCCAAGTACCAGACCGGCCCCAAGGAGACCGCCCGCGACTTCATGGAGGTGCTGGAGGCCTACTCCTGGCCGGGCAACGTGCGCGAGCTGATGAACACCATGGAGAAGGCCGTGGTGCTGGCCCGCAACCAGGAGAAGCTCTACGCCGCGCACCTGCCCACGCACATCCGCCAGCACCACGCGCTGTCCATGCTGCGCCAGGCCGGAAGCGAGGGCGGAAGCGGGGCCGGAAGCGGGGGAGGGCGCGAGGCCCGCGTCGCCGCGCAGGAGCTGCTGGCCCAGGAGCTGGCCCTCCCGGGGCTGCCGCCGTGGAAGACCCGGCGCGAGGCGGTCATCAAGGAGGCCGCGCGCGAGTATTTCCTGGAGCTGATGCGCTCTGTGCAGGGCGACATGCACCGGGCCAGCGAGATTTCGGACATGTCCGTGCCCAATCTGTACGCCAGCCTGCGCAAGTACGGGGTCTCGGCCAAGCGCATGGTCTACGGCGGATAAGGAGGCAGCATGAGCGACATCGCCGCCGCAGTGGCGGAACACCTTTCGAAGACCCTGGGCCTGGGCCCGGCCAGCGTGGCCTCCATCATGGCCAAGGCCGGAACCGTGCTGCACCGCGAGATCTCGGCCCTGGAGGCGGACCTGGCGGAGGCCGAGGGCGGCCTGCCGGAGAACCTGGCCGCGCGCATCCACCGCATCAAGGGCGACCTGGCCAACCTCGGGCTGGCCGAACAGTCGCGCCGCGTGCAGGAGCTGGGCCGCTCCGGGCTGGACGCCGCGGAAATGGCGCTGGAGCTGGCGCGGCTTTTGGCGGAGCTTGCGCCGCTTATGCCGCGGGGGTAGGGCTGTTGCTCAGGGGCGGCTTTTGTCCCCTGGATGTCGTCAGGCTTCGGGCCGGGGACGGGGCGGCACCGCCAGAGTGCTATCCCCGTCCCCGGCCCGAACCCTTCCTCGCCAGGAAACAAAATCCGTTCCCTGAGAAACAGCCCCGATTCCGGGGGCCGGGACGGTCCTCGCAGCGTTCTGGATCTCCGGGGAAATGGCTTGGTGGTGCCGACCTAGTCGGCTTCCTCTCCGGACTTGCCCTCGGGCCGGGCCTCGGGCCGGGGGGCCTGGCCGCCGCCCTGGCCCACCCGCTGGGGCCTGCGCGGACGCAGGCGCGCGCGCAGGGCGGAGTACAGCGCCGCCGGGGTGATGGGCTTGGTCAGGTGGTCGTTCATGCCCGCGGACAGGCTGGCCTCCACGTCGTCGCTGGTGGCGTTGGCGGTCATGGCGATGATGGGCAGCTCGCGCAGCCTCCACTGGTTGCGGATGCCCCGCGCCGCGGCCAGGCCGTCCATCTCCGGCATCTGGATGTCCATGAGCACCACGTCGAACTTCTCGTCCTGCAGCAGGCGCAGGGCCTCGGCTCCGTTGCCCGCCACGCGGCACTGCGCGCCCACCTGGGCCAATATCTCGCCCATCAGCTCCTGGTTGATCTCGCTGTCCTCGGCCAGCAGCACGCGCAGGCCGTTCAGGTCCGCGTAGTCCTCGTGCGCGGGCCTGGGGGCGGGGTCCTCCTCCCCGGCCTCGCCGCCGAAGATCATCTCGCCCAGCTCCGAGCCGAGCAGGCAGGGGAACAGCGGCTTCTCCAGGCTGCCGTGGAACAGCCCCAGCAGTTCCTCCCCGGCGTGGGCGATGCTGGAATGCCCGGCCAGCAGGGCCCAGCGGCAGCCGCCGTCGGCCAGCTCGCGCAGGCGCTCCAGCTCGCTCTCGAAGCCCGCGGCCAGCCGCCAGTCCACGCAGACCAGGTCCGGGTGGGCATGCTCCCCGCCGAAGGCCAGCAGCGCGCGCAGCTCGTCCAGGCTGCGGGCCTCGGTGACTGAGAAGCCCAGCTCGCAGAGCATGGCCGAGTGGCAGGCCAGGGCCTCGGGCCGGGAATCGGCCAGGATGGCGCGCATGCCCTCGAAGCGGTGGCCCCCCGCGCCGCCGGGCCCGCGCTCGGCCTTGGGCACGGGCAGGAGCGCCGTGAACCAGAAGGTGCTGCCCTGGCCGGGCTCGCTCTCCACGCCGATTTCCCCGCGCATGAGCCGCACCAGCTGGCGGCAGATGGCCAAGCCCAGGCCCGTGCCGCCGTACTTGCGGGTGGTGGAGGTGTCGGCCTGGCTGAAGGAGTGGAACAGCCGGGCCTTCTGCTCCGGGCTGATGCCGATGCCGGTGTCGCGCACGGAGAACTTGAGCAGCACCTCGCTGGTGTTCTGGCCCACCACGTCCAGGTCCAGCACCACCTCGCCGCGGTGGGTGAACTTGATGGCGTTGCTCACCAGGTTGAGCAGGATCTGGCCCAGGCGGAAGGAGTCGCCCACCAGCACGGCGGGCACGCGCGGCGAGCGCCGCACCAAAAAGTCCAGCTCCTTGCCGCGCATCAGCTCGGTGACGGAGGTGGTCAGGTCCTCCAGCAGCTGGGCCACGCTGAACAGGTCCTTCTCCAGCTCCAGCCGCCCGGCCTCGATCTTGGAGAAGTCCAGCACGTCGTTGATGATGAGCAGAAGCGACTTGGCCGCGCGCTCCACCTTGCGCAGGTAGCCGGTCTGCTTGGGCGGCAGGTCGCCCTGCATGGCCAGGGCGCTCATGCCCACGATGACGTTCATGGGCGTGCGGATCTCGTGGCTCAGGTTGGCCAAAAACTCGCTCTTGGCGCGGCTGCCCTGCTCGGCCTGGACCTTGGCCTCGGCCAGCTTCTGGCTGATGGCCCGGAAGTAGATGAGCCCCACGCCCAGCGCGGTGACCAGCACCAGCAGCATGATGGCCGTGGGCCAGTGCTCCACCAGCACGTCGCGGGCGGTGAACTTGCCCATGTCCTTGTACACCCCGATGCCGTGGATGCGCATGAGGTCCTGCACTTCCTGGTAGTTCAGGGGCACGGTCCAGCCCGCCACCTGGGGGTTGAGCTGGCGCGCGGTGTCCTGGCTCATGCCCAGCAGGGCGGAGGCCACGCGGGCGGCCAGCTTCTCGGTGGTTTCCCGGGTCATGGCCAGGGCCCACTCGGGGTAGAGCTTGGTGCTGGTGAGGTAGGGGAAGCGGTCTGCGCCGGGCTCCGGCCTGGGGCCGGGCAGCACCTTGTACTCGGCCAGGTCGATGTCGCCGTCGCGGGCCATCTGCTCCAGGATGCCGGTGCGCACGGTGCCCCCGTCCACCACGCGGTCGCGCACGCTTCTGACCACGCTTTCCTGCATGCCGGTGAAGCGCAGCTGGGTGAAGTCGTTCTCGGGCACGATCTCCGCGCGGCGAAGCTCCTCCAGCCCGGCCAGCCAGCCGCCGAAGGAGCTGGGGTCCACGGCCATGAAGCGCTTGCCCTTGAGGTCCTCGATGGTTTCGATGTCGTCGCGGTCGGCGCGGGTGAAGATGACGCCGCCGAAGACCGTGGTGGTGGTGTCCATGGAGGTGGTGCGCATGGTGGCGATGCGCATGACCTTGTGGCGCACCTCCAGCTCCACGTAGATCATGGGGTTGGCCAGCACGAAGTGCACCTCGCCCCGGCCCACGGCGGGCTCGATCTCGTCGAAGCCCAGCGGCACGATGACGAAGTGGTGGTCGGGGATGACCTTGGAAAGGTAGGCCGCCGTGGGGCTCCACAGCTCCAGGCACTTGGCCCCGCCAACGTTTGCCAGCACGCCGATGCGCACCTCGGGCCGCTGGTCGGGCCCGGCGTGTGTGGCCTGCCCGGCCGGTGCGACCGGCGCGGCCAGCAGGGAGGCGGCGGCCAGCACGCACAGCGCCAGCGCCAGCGCGGCAAGGCGCGCCAGATTCGCCAGCCGCGCCGCTTTCCAGAATGTGCCCCGCTGTCGCCGCTTCACGTCATCCTCCGTGCGCGCCCTCCCGAGCCTCGGGGGCGCGTCTTTCCGGCCCATACCCCAGGCTCCGGGCGCTGTAAACGAGGCCCTCCCGGAGGTATCGTCCGCGCAGAATAATTCTTAAAAAACGATAATTTCTCGGATTCGAATCCCGCCACTTTTTCGGTGTGATTTTTTAACATGCTGAAATTTAATAAATATATTTAAATCCTGGGTTGGCATGTCCCTTGCTCAAGGTGCTCGTTCATTATCCAGGCCAGGGAACACCCTTCTGTTCCGGCCCGGTCCGGCCAGAGCGGCCCGGAGAATACGGAAAACACCGCCCCCGGGCGGAGGATCTTCAAACCTCAGTTGTTCAAGGAGAAGAGCATCATGAAAACCCGTGTCCTTGCCGTTTCCCTGGTGAGCCTGGTGCTGTGCGCCTGGCTTGGAGTGGCCATGGCCCAGCAGGCCGCGCCCGCCCCAGCCGCCCCCGCAGCCGCGGCCCCCAAGCCCGCCGACGCCGCGCCCGTGGCCAAGCCCGCCGACGCCGCTCCCACCGCCAAGCCTGCGGAAGGCGCGAAGAAGAAGGTCACCTTGACCGAGGCCCTGGCCAGCGCCCCGCGCGGCACCGAGCCCGGCATGGTCGACGAGACCAAGCCCGCGGGCTTCCTGGGCATTCCCGGCGGCCCCAGCGTCAACCCGATCCTGGCCTTCCTCTGGGCCGT
>JAEXRD010000051.1 GCA_023438245.1 Pseudomonadota bacterium
ACCCTCCACGCCGCTTACGCGGCGGGTCGGGTCGGCGAATGCGCGGGTCCAGGGGCGGTCATGAAACGGCGAAGCCGGCCCTGGCCGCCGGAGGCTGTCACCTGCCCGTTTTCAGCCTAGCAGCCGCAGGCGGGCTTGGGGTCGAGCGGATCGGGCGCGCCCTGCTTGTAGGGCGAGATCTTGCGCAGGGTCTCGATGATGCCCGGCACGTTGGCGATGACGTAATCCACGTCCGCCTCGGTGGTGTAGCGCGAGAGCGAGAACCGGATGCTGCCGTGGGCGAAGGTGAAGGGCACGCCCATGGCCCGCAGCACGTGGGAAGGTTCGAGCGAGCCGGAGGTGCAGGCCGAGCCGGAGCTGGCCGCGATGCCCAGCTGGTCGAGCAAGAGCAGGATGGCCTCGCCCTCCACGTACTTGAAGCTGATGTTGGAGGTGTTGGGCAGGCGGTCCTGCTTGTGGCCGTTCAGGCGGCTGTCCGGCACGGCGGCCAGCAGCGCGTTTTCGAGCTTGTCGCGCAGGGCGCGCACCGTGGTGTTCTCCTCCGGCAGGTGGGCTATGGCCGCCTTGGCAGCCGCGCCCAGGGCGATGATGCCGGTGGTGTTCTCGGTGCCCGCGCGGCGTCCGTGCTCCTGGTGGCCGCCGATGAGGAACGGGCGGAAGGGCAGCTTGCGCCGCACGTAGAGCGCGCCCACGCCCTTGGGCGCGTGCAGCTTGTGGCCGGAGAGCGAAAGCATGTCCACGTCGAGCTCGGAGAGCTTCATGGGCACCTTGCCCACGGCCTGCACGGCGTCGGTGTGCATGATGATGCCCCGGCTGCGCACCAGCTTGGCGATCTCCGGGATGGGGAAGATGACGCCGGTCTCGTTGTTGGCCCACATGATGGACACGATGGCCGTGTCGTCGGTGAGGCTCTCCTCCAGCTCCTGCATGTTGAGCTGGCCCTCGGCGTCCACGCCCAGGTAGGTCACGCGGTAGCCCTGGCTGCGCTCCAGGAACTTGCACAGCGAGAGGATGGCCGGGTGCTCCACGCGGGTGGTGACGATGTGGCGCTTTTCCGGATTGGCGGTGAGCGCGCTGCGGATGGCCGTGTTGTCGGCCTCGGTGCCGCAGCTGGTGAACACGATCTCGTCGGCCCCGCAGCCCAAGAGCGCGGCCAGGCTCTCGCGGGCCTCGCGCATCTCCTTGCCCACCGCGCCGCCGAAGCTGTGCATGGAGCTGGGGTTGCCGTAGCGCTCCGAGAAGAACGGCAGCATGGCCTCCAAAACTTCCGGGGCCACGCGGGTGGTGGCGTTGTTGTCCAAATAAACGACGGGCTTGCTCATGACTTACGCCTCCCGCACCACGATTTCGGGGTCCACCTTCTCGCGCAGGATGGCCTGCACCGTGCCCTGCACCGTGGCCTGGCTGGCCGGGCAGCCCACGCAGCGCCCGCGCAGGCTCACGGAGACGGTCAGCCCGTCGATGTCAGAAAGCTCGATGTCGCCGCCGTCCATCTGCAGGCGCGGGCGAATCTCCTTCTCCAGCACCTCCTCGATGAGCTTCATGCGCTGGAGGTTGGTGAGCTTCTTGGCGGGCTCGGCCTTGGGGGCGGAAAGTCCGCGCGCCTGGGCGATGAGCTCCTCGATCTTGCCGTGGCACTTGGCGCAGCCGCCGCCAGCCTTGGTGTAGTAGGTCACGTCCTCAACGGTCTTGAGGTCGTTCTCGCGCACGGCGGAGAGGATCTGCTCGTCGGTGACGCCGAAGCACTCGCAGACGATCTCGCCCTCGGAATGCTCGTGGGCGTCCACCTTCTCGCCGCGCCAGGTCTTGATGGCGGCTTCCAGCGCCTCCTGCCCCATGACGGAGCAGTGCATCTTCTCCTTGGGCAGCCCGCCCAGGGCGGCGGCGATGTCCTTGTTGGTCAGCTTCATGGCCTCTTCCACGGTCTTGCCCTTCACCAGCTCGGTAAGCACGGAGCTGGAGGCGATGGCGCTGGCGCAGCCGAAGGTCTGGAAGCTGGCGTCCTCAATGACGCCGTCTTCTATCTTGAGGAAGAGCTTCAGGGCATCACCGCAGGCGATGCTGCCCACCTCGCCAACGGCGTTGGCGTCCTTGAGCTCTCCGGCGTTCTTGGGGCTTAAGAAATGTTCCTTCACCTTGTCAGTGTATTCCCACATGGCGTTGCTCCGGGGGTGGTCGATTTGCGTCCGGCTCGCTCACCCGGACCATGCGTGACCAGGGCGGGCGCGTGCGAGGGGCGCACCAAACCAAAATACACATGCTTGCGCCGGGCGCAAGGGGTGGGAAGGGGAAACTTTACACGAACATGGAGGATAGTGGGGAGCGGGGGGGAAGCCCCCTCCCTCGCCCTCTTCCAAACCGCTGCCAATTGGCGTAAGCAAGCCGGACGTATGGTGCATCTGGACGGCGTTACCTGTTCGCTGAACGGCAGCGAGATACTGCGCGGCGTTTCGCTTCATGTGGAGCGCGGCCAGTTCGTGCTGCTCACCGGCCCTTCCGGCGCGGGCAAGACCACCCTCTTGCGCGTGCTGTACGGCGACGTGCGCCCCAAGAACGGCAGCGCGGTGGTGGCGGGCGTGGACCTGATGCGCCTAAAGAGCGCGGGTCTGCCGGAGCTGCGGCGCAAGGTGGCCGTGGTGTTCCAGGACTTCAAGGTGCTGCCGGAGCGCACGGTGTACGAGAACATCGCCATCGCCCTGGAGGTGCGCGGGGTTTCGGCCACCAGCATCGACCGGCGCGTGCGGGCCGTCATCCGCGCCCTGGACCTGGAGGACCGCTCCTACTCGCCCTGCGGGGTGCTTTCCGGCGGCGAGCAGCAGCGCGTGGCCATCGCCCGCAGCATGGTGGTCAATCCGGAGCTGATTTTGGCCGACGAGCCCACCGGCAACCTGGACGCCGACCTGGCGCGGCACCTGGTGGAGCTGTTCAAGCAGTTCAACACCTACGGCACCACCATCATCATGGCCACGCACAACCGCGAGGTGCTCTCCTGGCTGCCGGAGGCCCGGCAGGTGCGCATGAGCAAGGGCATGCTTGAGCAGGTGCCGCCGGAGATCGTGGTGGACCCGGTGCTGCCGGGGCTGCTGCGAGGCATGAGAAACGGGGGCCGGGCATGAGCGGCACGGGCAAGCTTTTTCTGCGCGGCGTGCTGGACATGCGCCGCTATCCCCTGGCGCAGCTGTGCACGCTCATCGCCGTGAGCATGGTGACGCTCTTGGCCGCCGTGGGGCTGATGATCCTGGCCAACATCGAGGCCGAGGTGATGCGAGGCCAGGGCATGGCCCGGTTCCAGATCTACTGGAAGCCCGGCGCGGACCAGGACCGCGTGGAGGCCCAGTGGGCCGACCTGAAGCGCACGCCCGGCGTGGCGGAGCTGTCCACCTTCACGCCCAAGGCCGCCCTGGCCGAGCTGCTGCGCGGGCTGGCCCCCATGGCCAAGGCCAAGGCGGCGGAAGGGGCGGGCGGCGGCAACGGCACCGCCCCGGTCATCGAGGACTTTTCCTGGCTGGACGGCGACAACCCCCTGCCCGCCACCGCGCTCATCAGCTTCGAGATTCCCCGCGGCGAGGAGCCGGAGCAGTGGATGGGCCGCATGTACGCCCGGCTGCACAAGCTCGACGACGTGGAGCGCGTGACCTACAACCCCACGCAGCTCTCCCTGGCCACGGGCTGGATCGGCCTGGCGCGCAGGGCCGCGCTGCCCGCGCTGGGCTTCTTCGCCCTGGTGGTGGGGCTGGTGGTGGGCAACACGCTCAAGCTGATGATGCTGGCCCGCAAGGACGAGGTGGAGATCCTCTCGCTTGTGGGCGCCCGGCCCTGGTTCATCCGCGCCCCGCTCATGGCCAACGGCCTGGTGCAGGGCTTCCTGGGCGGGCTCATCGCCCTGGCCTGCCTCAAGGTGGTGCAGGGCTGGCTCAAGGCCGCGCTGGACGTGCCGCCGCTGTTCCTCAAGGTCGAGTTCCTGCCCGCGTGGCAGGCCTGCGCCCTGGTGCTGGCCACCACGCTCATCGCCGGCCTAGCCAGCTACATCGCCGCCCGCAAATAGGGCGACGGCAACGGTCCCGGGGTGCGCCCACGGGGCCGCGGCACCATCCCCGGGGCGCATGGCCCCGAACCCCGAAATTTCCGCACACCAGACCCAAGGAGGACTCCCGATGGCCGCCGACAAGAAATCCGCCCGCAACTCCAAAATGACGAAACGCAGCGGTCAGATGACCAGCGGACTGGAGAAGGCCCCGCACCGCTCGCTCTTGGCCGCCCTGGGCCTGACCCGCGAGGAGATGCGCAGGCCGCTCATCGGCATCGCCAACTCCGCCAACGAGATCATCCCCGGCCACATCCACCTGGACAAGATCGTGCAGGCGGTGAAGGACGGCGTGCGCATGGCCGGGGGCACGCCCATGGAGTTCCCCACCATCGGCGTGTGCGACGGCCTGGCCATGAACCACGAGGGCATGCACTTCTCCCTGCCCAGCCGCGAGCTCATCGCCGACTCCATCGAGATCATGGCCAGCGGACATCCCTTCGACGCCCTGGTGCTGGTGCCCAACTGCGACAAGGTGGTGCCGGGCATGCTCATGGCCGCGCTGCGCCTGAACATCCCCACCATCGTGGTCTCCGGCGGGCCCATGATGGCGGGCAGCGTGGGCGGCAAGAAGGTCGACCTCATCAACGTGTTCGAGGCCGTGGGCCGTGTGAAGCTGGGCAAGATGGACGAGAGCGAGCTGGACGAGTTGGAGGAGAACGCCTGCCCGGGCTGCGGCTCCTGCGCGGGCATGTTCACCGCCAACTCCATGAACTGCCTGTCCGAGACCATCGGCCTGGCCCTGCCCGGCAACGGCACCATCCCCGCCGTGCACGCCGCGCGCATCCGCCTGGCCAAGACCGCGGGCATGCAGATCATGGAGCTGCTGAAAAAAGGCATCCGCCCGCGCGACATCGTCACCGAAAAAAGCGTCAAGAACGCCGTGGCCCTGGACATGGCCCTGGGCTGCAGCACCAACACCGTGCTGCACCTGCCCGCCATCTTCCGCGAGGCGGGCCTGCCGCTGACCCTGGCCATCTTCGACGAGGTGAGCCGCAAGACGCCCAACCTCTGCCGCCTGTCCCCCGCCAGCCAGGAGCACCACATCCAGGACCTGCACGCCGCGGGCGGCATCCAGGCCGTCATGGCCGAACTCTCCAAGGCCGGGCACGTGCAGCTGGACGCGCTGACCTGCACCGGCCGCACCGTGGGCGAAAACCTCGCCGCCTCCGGCGCGCACGTGCTCAACTACGACGTGGTCAAGCCCGTGACCAAGCCCCACGCCCCCGAGGGCGGCATCGCCGTGCTCACCGGCAACCTGGCCCCCCAGGGCGCGGTGGTCAAGCAGTCCGCCGTGGCCCCGGAAATGATGAAGCGCATCGCCCGCGCCCGGCCCTTCGACTCCGAAAAGGACGCCGTGGACGCCATCCTCGGAGGCCGGATCCAGCCCGGCGACGCCGTGGTCATCCGCTACGAGGGCCCCAAGGGCGGACCCGGCATGCGCGAAATGCTCACCCCCACCAGCGTCATCATGGGCATGGGCCTGGGCGAGAGCGTGGCGCTCATTACCGACGGGCGCTTCTCCGGCGGCTCGCGCGGGGCCGCCATCGGCCACGTCTCGCCCGAGGCCGCCAGCGGCGGGCTCATCGGCCTGGTGCGCGAGGGCGACCAGATCGAAATCGACATCCCGGCCCGCAAGCTCAACCTGCTGGTGCCCGAGGCCGAACTGGCCGAACGCAAGGCCAAGCACCGGCCCAAGCGCAAGACCATCAAGTCGCCCTTCCTCAAGCGCTACGCCAAGCACGTCAGCAGCGCCGCGACGGGAGCGGTGCTGGAGTAACGGGAAGCACAGCCTCCGGCGGCCGGGGTGACGACGGTCCCCCCGGACCCCCGCGTGCAGGCCCCGGCAAGGGGCGCGGTCGCCCCGGCGGCGGGGCAGGCCGGGGA
>JAEXRD010000146.1 GCA_023438245.1 Pseudomonadota bacterium
GCCGTCCCCCCCGCATCCCGGCGCGGCTTGACCCTTCCGGGCGGATGGGCTAGATTTTGTCATCGAACGTATGTGGAGGCCTGCGCGGGCGTCGCGCGGGCTCCTTTATTTTTTGCTTTTTTTGATGAGGTGAGCCCATGTCGAGCATTCCCATTTCCCAGGAAGGCTACCGCATGATGAAGCGGGAGCTGGAGAACCTGAAGAAGCAGCGTCCCGAGGTGTCCGAGGCCATCCGCCTGGCCCGCGAGGAGGGCGACCTGCGCGAGAACGGCGGGTACCATGCCGCGCGCGAGCGCCAGGGCATGATGGAGGCGCGCATCAGCTTCATCGAGTCGCGCATGGCCAACTACAATGTCATCGACATGAAGACCCTGGGCGGCGAGAAGGTCAGCTTCGGCGCCACCGTGGAGCTGGAGGACGGCGAGACGGGCGAGCAGAAGCGCTACATCCTGCTGGGTCCGGACGAGACCGGGTTCTGCAAGGGCAGCGTCTCGGTGCTGTCTCCGGTGGGCCAGGCCATTCTGGGCAAGACCGTGGGCGACGAGGTGGTCATCATGGTTCCGCGCGGCCGCGTGGAGTACGAGGTGCTGTCCATCGAGTTCAACGGCCCCTGCATCACCGTGGAAGAGTAGCGTTTCGGAAGAAGAGAAACGGCCAAGGGCCGGACCTGGCGGAGTGCCGGGTCCGGCCCTTGTTTTTTGGGCCTGCGGGCTATTTGATGTGCGCGGGCTTGGGCCGGAAGGACAGCACGCGCCCGTCCACGGCCTCGCGCCGGGGGCGGGAGAGCTCGCCCGCGGCCTGCTTGCGGTGGGCTTGCGCCTCGGTCACGCCGCCGCGCTCGGCCAGGGAGAGCCAGAAGTAGGCCTGCTCGGTGTTCTGGGGCAGATCCTGGCCGGAGAGCAGCAGCAGCCCCAGGTTGTACTGGGCCTTGTGGTCGCCCATTTCCGAGGCGGTGGTGAGCAGGCGTTCGGCCTCGGCGTTGTCGCGCGGGGCGTCCTTGCCCTCCAGCAGGATGAGCGCCAGGTTGCACATGGCCCCGGTGTGGTTGCGGGCGGCGGCCTCCTTGTACCAGCGCACGGCGGCGGAGGGGTTCTGGGGCGTGCCCTGGCCCTGCTGGCAGTGCAGGGCGTAGGAATACTGGGCGCGGGCGTGGCCGTTCTTGGCCGCCAGCTCCAGCCAGTGGGCGCTCTTGGCCACGTCCTTGGACACGCCCAGGCCGTGGGCGTACATCTGGGCCAGGGCGTACTGGGCGCGCATGTGCCCGGCCTGGGCGGCCTTCTGCATCCACTGGGCGGCCTTGGCGTCGTCGCGCGCGACGCCGCTGCCCCGGGCGTAGGCCAGGGCGGTGTTGTACATGGCCTTCACGTGGCCCTTGGCCGCGGCGGACTCGAACAGCTGGACGGCGCGCTCCAGGTTCAGCGGCAGCCCGGACGAGGTGGTGGAGTAGAGCCCGCCCAGGTTGTACATGGCGGCGGGATTTCCGGCCTGCACCGATTTTTCGTACCATCCGGCGGCCTGGGTGGCGTTCTGGGCCACGCCAACGCCCTGGTCGTAGGCCAGGGCCAGGTTGAACTGGGCGTCGGGCTGGCCCGCGTTCGCGGCCAGGGTCCACCAGCGCACGGCCTCCGTGGGGGCCTTGGCCATGCCGCGCCCGCTGGCCAGCATGGTCCCCAGCTCGTTCTGGGCGTGGGCGTCGCCGGCCTGGGCGCGGGCCAGTAGGTCGCGGTAGCGCGGGCTGGCCTCCTCCTCCTGCGCCAGCACGGAGGGCTGGCCGGGGCTGGCGGCGCGGGCGTGGGCGTGGCCCCCCGCTGCGCCGGGCAGGCAGGGCGAAAGGACGAGCCCCAGGGCCAGCGCCGCGGAGGAGAGTATTGCGAGCGCGTGGGCGCGGGAGCGGAAACGGGCGGACATGTGGCGGCGGCCTCCTTGCCTGGATCGTGGGGGTCTGCGCCCACCGGACCGGAATGGCCCGGCCCGGGGCGGCATGCCGCAGTGTAGGCCGGTCCCCGGCGGATGTCCACAGCGGCGGGCCGACAGGAGCACCGGCTGCGGGTGCATGCACCGTTACACAGCCAAAGCATGCCGAACTGGCGCGGTTCTGTTGTTTCACTGCACTGCTAAATCTTTAAACGTATAAATCCTCTTTTCAGAACGCAAACAGTCTACCCTATACGCACCTTGCAGAAATCCCGCTGGACAGAACCGGCGACATTTTCTAGATATCGTGCATTGACTATGCGGGGTGCGTACGCTCCGCAGTGATACATGGAGGGGCAAGATGCAGTGCATGATACTGTTTCCAGGACGCGATGGCAGGCTGCCAAGCGCGGAGGAGATGCGCAGGGCGGGATTCGTGCTGTCGGCGGCGCTGGGCCGGGAGCAGGCCGGGGAGGATCCGGCCGGAGGACCGGCGCTGGCCCTGGCGGCGGAGGAGCCCGCCACGTACCCCGCCCCGCCCGGGCCGGAGCCTTCGCCCGGGTCCGACGCGGCCACGGGCTGAGACCGGGCCCGGGAAACGGCAAGGGCTCCCGGAGTTCACGTCCGGGAGCCCTTGTTCCATGGGCCTGTGAGCCGCCTAGGCGGTCTGGATGGGAATGCGGCGCGGGGCCAGCTTCTCCAGCCTGGGCAGATGCAGGGACAGCACACCGTCCTTCAGCACCGCGGCGATGCGCTCGCGGTCCACCATGTCGGACAGGGTGACGGTGCGCACGTACTCCCCGGGACCGAACTGCACCTCCAGGTAGTTCTCCTTCTCGCCGCCGTGGGCCAGGGCCCGGCCGGAGACGGTGAGCTCGTTCTCCTGGATGTCGATCTTCAGGTCCTCGCGCCGGACGCCGGGGATGTCCATGAACACGTGGAAGCCGTCCTCGCGCTCCACGATGTCGGTGGCCGGGCTGACGCGCGGCAGGGCCTTGTCTTCCTTCTGGATGGGCTTGTTCTCGCTCATGTTTGTCCTCCTTTCAGCAACGCTGGGCTTCGCCCTAGCCCACGTCGATGGAGATCTTCTTGGGAACGCTGGCCGCGGCCTTGGGCAGCACCACGGTGAGCACCCCGTCCACCAGCCTGGCCGAGACCTTCTCGCGGTCCACGGGCACATTGAGCGCCACCACGCGCTGGAAGAACCCGGCCGGGCGCTCCTGGCGGTAGTACTTGCCCTGCTCCACCGGGCGCTCGCCCTTGATGACCAGGCTCTTCTCGGTGAGCGTCAGCTCCAGGGCCTCCAGGGGCAGGCCGGGCAGCTCGGAACGCACGTAGTAGCTGCCCTCGTCCTCGCTCAGGTTCAGCGGGGGGTAGGCCAGCCTGCGGCCCTCCATGAGCTGGGGCTTGAAAAACTCCTCGAAGATGCGGTCGAACCGCCCTGGAAAGGTGTACAGCGTGTTGAAATCGAGCACCATATGGGGACCTCCTCTTGCAGTTTCGAGTAGGCGGCGGCAATGGCCGCGCCGTGTTTCCTGTAGTGCGCTTCAGATAAAGCACCGGGAACGCCAGTCAAGAGGAGGTGTGTGGGAAAAGTTGGGGAGAACTCGGCAGTGGCGCGGGGTGCTGCGGGGATGGTCCGTGTTGCGGCCTGGAGCCGCATCGGCACTGTATCAAAAAGTTGTGCGCCGCTTTCCGGTTTCCTTCCGGGTGGCCTGGGTCCCTCTGGGTCCGGACCCCTGGTCACTGTTGCGGCGCACGTTGCTCTTTCTGTGCGGGGGGCGGCTCGATCCGCCATTCTGTGGGGAAGTGCTGCGTGTCTATTCGCTCTCACCCTCCGTTGGCTGTTTGGCCTTCGGACCCCCCTCGGCGCGTCCGGGGGAGCCTCACACCATCAAGATAAGTCCTGCGCGAGCATTGTAAAGGGTTCCGGCCCCCCGGAGCGGCACTTTCCGCATCCCGAGCACGCATTGCCCCGCGCTGGCACATTTCCCTTGCAACCGCCGGGGCGCGGGGGCAAAATACGCCAACACCACCACACCAAGGCCGGTCCCATGCGCGCACACACCGCCAAAACGTCCGCCCCGCTCATCCCGTTCCTTGCCCTGGCGCTTTCCACTGCCCTGCTGCTGGCCCCCGGCCAGGCCAGCGCCGCGCCCGGGCCGGACTGCAGGCACCTCTACGACCTGTACCAGAACTGCTTCGAGACGGGCCTGAACTCCGACAGCGCCCAGACCTGCATGAGCATGAGCTTCCGGGACATGGAACGCACCGCCGTGCGCCTGAACGCCGGGAGCAAGAAGAAGAAGCCCGGCGCGGCCCAGGCCATGGTCGAGTTGGTCTGCTCCACCGGCTGCGATGACGCCACCTCCACCCTGGTGCGCGCCACCCAGCAGGAATTCACCGAAGCCTTCTGCGACTAGCCCCCTCCCCCCCCTTTTCTCCCAACCAAGGAGACCGAGCATGCCCGCCCAAGTCTATTTCTGGAACATGCGCACCACCATGAAGGCCCCCTACGCCGAGAAGATGCGCCGCCTGCTGGACCGCACCGGCTTCGCCGGGCACCTCTCCGGCGGCGAGCTCACGGCCATGAAGATCCACTTCGGCGAGCGCGGCGTGACCAGCCACGTGCAGCCGCTCATGGTCAAGCCCATCGTGGAATGGCTGGCCGCCGCCGGGGCCAAGCCCTTCCTCACCGACGCCAGCACCCTGTACGTGGGCCAGCGCGGCGAGGCCGTGAGCCACGCCATGCAGGCCGCCATGCACGGCTACGACCCGCTGCTCATGGGCGCGCCGGTGATCATCGCCGACGGGCTCAAGGGCGGGGCGCAGGTCACCATCCCGGTCCGGGGCGGCAAGCACGTCGCCGAGGCCCACATCGCCGAGGGCATCGCCACCGCCGACATGCTGGTGTCCATCAACCACCTCAAGGGCCACGAGCTGGCGGGCTTCGGCGGCGCGCTCAAGAACATCGGCATGGGCAGCGCCAGCAAGCAGGGCAAGATGCAGCAGCACGTCACCACCGGCCCGGCGGTGAACCTGGACAGCTGCAAGGGCTGCGGGGCCTGCGCGGGCATCTGCGCCGCCGGGGCCCTGGCCCTGCTCGAACCGCTTGATGGAGGCAAGCCCAAGATCTCCCTGAACCTGGAGCGCTGCGTGGGCTGCGGAGCCTGCTTCCTGGCCTGCAAGTTCGGCGGCCTGGAAATCAACTGGAAAACCGACGTGGCCGCCTTCCTGGAACGCATGGTGGAATACGCCGCGGGCGTGCTCCAGCCGCGCACCAAGCCCAGCCTGCACGTCACCTTCGTCACCAGCGTCACCCCGGACTGCGACTGCATGGGCTTCTCCGACGCGCCCATCTGCTCGGACATCGGCGTGCTGGCCAGCCTGGACCCCGTGGCCATCGACCAGGCGGGCGTGGACCTGGTGAACCGCGCCGAGCCGCGCTACCCCAGCCACCTGCCCGCTGGCGTCAAGGCCGGGGACGACAAGTTCCGCGCCATGCGCCCGCACCTGCCCGAACACATGGGCCTGGACTACGCCGAAAAGCTCGGCCTGGGCACCAGGGACTACGAGCTGGTGGCCATATAACGGGCGGCACAGCCTCCGGCGGGGGGGGGGGGGGGGGGGGGGGGGGGGGGGGGGGGGGGGGGGGGGGGGGGGGGGGGGGGGGGGGGGGGGGGGGGGGGCGGGGGGGG